>NZ_JBWGXE010000001.1:0-308292 GCF_056333165.1 Chryseobacterium endophyticum | reverse complement strand
ACCCTCTTTATCGTTGTTTCCTCGATTAGAGTGGTGCAAATATACGACTTATTCGGAAATCTCCAAATTTTTTTCTAAAAATTCTCCAACAACAAAATTACTGCCGCCGATAAAAATCATTTCATCTTCCGTACATTTCTCTTTTGCAGAGAGATACGCTTCCTGCACGGAATTGAAAATTTTATAGGAAATTTTTGCTTCCTTCAACAGTTCTTCATACTCCTGTGGTGGTCTGCCCCTTTGGATAGACGGTTTTGCAAAATAAAATTCAGCATTTTCCGGAACAATTTTCATGACGTCATCTATTTTCTTGTCATTCACAAAACCTAAAATGATATGTTTATGTTTTTTAATGGAATTTAATTGAGCAAAGACATGTTCCAGTCCGGCCTGGTTGTGGGCTGTGTCACAAATTGTAAGCGGGCTGTCTGAAAACTCATACCATCTGCCAATAAATCCTGTATTCCGGTGTACATGGAGGAGTCCGTTTTCAATATTATTGTTACTGATATTGAACTTCAATTTTCTTAATTCATCAATTAATGCTAAAACAACTCTGATGTTTTTCAACTGGTAATTCCCCTTTAAATCAGATTTTAAGTGGGTATTTAATGTGGTGGCATCAATAAAAACCGTATTTTCTTCCTCTGCCTTTTTCTTTATGATATTTTTTACCACTTCATTTTCATCTCCTGAGATAACGGGAATACTTGCTTTTACAATTCCGGCCTTTTCGCCGGCAATTTCTTCAATGGTATCGCCTAAAATATTCTGGTGATCCAGCTGGACATTCGTAATTGCAGAAACCAAAGGCGTGATAATATTGGTGGAATCTAATCTGCCGCCCAATCCGACTTCTATGATGGCTATATCTACTTTTTGCCGGTAGAAATATTCAAAAGCCATGATGGAGGTAAATTCAAAAAAAGAAGGACGTATATCTGCAGGAAGGGTCTTAAGTTTTTGAATAAAATGATAGACAAATTCTTTATCACAATTTTTACCGTTAATTTTTATACGTTCCGTAAAATCGATGAGATGAGGTGAATTATAGATTCCGACTTTATATCCCGACTCTTGAAGAACGGAAGCCAGCATATTGCTCGTAGACCCTTTTCCGTTGGTGCCACCGATGTGAATACACTGTATTTTTTCCTGTGGATTACCAAAAAATTCACAAAGCTTGCGGATATTATCCAATCCTGGTTTATACGCCTTCTGTCCGTCGATCTGATAATTCGGAGCCTGTACGAATAACCATTCTACAGCTTCCTGATATTGTGCAGTTGTCATAATGCAAAATTAAGCTTACTAAACAAAATTTTATAGGATTGAATTGAATTTTTTTAATCGCAAGCAGAGTGATTGTGTCCGGAGGATCGACTAAAATAATTTCTGAAAAAATAGATAAATTTTTTAATTTGATATAGATATAAAATGTTGTAAAATGATCAATATAGATTAAAATTAACTCTTTCTGTATGTGAAAAATACTTTTAAAAGCTTTAATTTGTGTTTGTGCAAAACAGGAATTATTTTAGCAAAAGAGATAAAGCACGCATGTTTAAGTCAGGAGTTTATTAATTTCAAATGTAAACGAGATATTAAAAATGACAGGCAAGAAATCAATGTAATTAACCAAAATATTTAAATTAAATAAAAAGAGAAATGCTCCAAAGACGTAAAAATTTTAATACAAAAAAGATATTGCTGTTTATATTTATTTTCATTTTAACGATTTCAATAATGGAATATTCTCCTACAGTTATTAGATATTTCGCTAATCAATTTAAATAGAATATTGCTCAGATGCCTTTATTAATGTGAAATTTTGATGATAAATAAGCAAAATCTTATAGCGGCAGGTCATAATTAAGTCCATTTCAAGATTCCATACAGACAAATGTTTGAAAAACACGAGCATTTTTTTTAATCAATGTAACAAAAAATAAAATGCTTCGTCTAATTGGGAAAATTAAGATTATGAAAAAAGTTTTGACTATTATTTTGGGATTATCTTGTCTGGCGGTCAGTGCCCAGAAAAAATGGTCTTTGAGAGAATGTGTAGATTATGCTACCAAACATAATCTTCAGGTGATCCAAAATGAATATTCGAAACAAATGCAGGATCTTAATCTGAAAATCGCAAAGAGAAACTATCTTCCGTCCGTATCTGCAAATGTTGGAAATAGCGTGAGCTTCGGGCAGGGATCATTAGGAGCGGGAAGTTATAGAAACGACAGATTCAATAACAGTGTCAGCCTTGGGGCGGATATGTTGGTTTACAACAACGGAAGACTTGAAAAAACCGTTAGAAAAACGGAATTTGATGTAGAAGCAAGTCAATACGATATAGAAACGATTAAAAATGATATTTCTCTTCAGATCGCTCAGCAATATTTGACAACTTTACTGAATAAGGAAATTGTAAAAATTTCACAGTCAGCAGTTGAAAATGCTCAGAAACAATACGACAGATCAAAAATTACGACAGAAGTAGGAACTACGGCTCAAACCGTTTTAGCTGAAGCAGAAGCAGGTCTTGCAAGGGAAAAACAGAATCTGAAAACAGCCGAAATTAATGTAGGAAGAAGCCTTTTTGCACTCGCTCAATTACTTCAGCTTCAGGAATATAAAGATTTTGATGTGGAAGATGTTAATGTACCGGATCAGCTGGCTCCGCAGTTGAAATCTGTCGATGAGGTTTTAACAACGGCTTACGAAACCCAACCGCAGATAAAAGCAGCTGAAAGCAGGATAAGATCTGCCGAAGCGCAGACTGAGATTAATAAAACTGCATTCTGGCCTACATTAACAGCGAGCGCTGGTCTTAACACTTTCTACAATAAGCAATTTAATGAGTTGCCAGGTGTTGTACAGGGAACTTTTTTTAATCAGTACAGCGATCAGTTTGGACAGAACGTGGGACTTTCACTAAATATTCCTATTTTCAATAAAGGAATTACGAAACTTCAGGTAGAGCAGTCAAAACTGAATGAAAGTATTGCCAAAGTAAGTATGCAACAACAAAAGCAGGCTGTTCGTGAAAACGTTCAGAAAGCGCAGTTTGATGTGGATGCAAACTACGAGATTTATTTATCCGCTGTTCAGACAGAGAAAAGTACCAAGCTTGCTCTCGATTTTGCGGATAAAAGCTATGCAGCGGGAAGGTCTACGATCTACGATGTGAATATCGCAAGGAACAACTATGCCAATGCACAGGGATCGGTAGCTCAGGCAAAATATAACTATCTTTTCAGTCTTAAATTGTTGAATTTCTATTCAGGAATTCCACTAAGTTTGTAGAATGTCTATTCAACCACTGGAAAAATATTTACCACCGCATACACTTCAATACCTAAAAGTCTGGTTTGCCGATTATTATATTCATATAAAAATCACAAGAAACAGAGATTCAAAGCTGGGAGATTACCGCAAACTGCCGGATAAGTCTCATGAGATTACCATCAATTCTACGTTGGTTCCACAGCTTTTTTTCTTTGTGCTTACTCATGAGTTGGCACATCTGATCGCCTTTGAAAAGTACGGAAGAAGAATTTCCCCACATGGGAATGAGTGGAAAGAAATATTCCGGCAGATGCTCCTGCAAAGCATTGATGTGTACGAAGAAGATCTTAAACCGATCATTATAAAATTTTCAAAATCTCCGAAGGCCAATTTCATGGCAAGTCCGGATCTCGTTAAATATTTCCATATTGAAAAACAGGATGATAGTCTTGTTTTTATTGAAAAACTCAGGAAAGGGGATTTCTTTATTTACCGAAATGAAAAGTATTTATTAGAAGGTCTTATTAAAAAAAACTATCTTTGTAAGAACCTGGCTACAGGAAGAAAGTACTCTTTCAAGCCTTTGGCAAGGGTAGAAAAATGCACTTAACAATGTCAAAATCAAATAGATATTGCGTGATTATGGCGGGAGGAATTGGCAGTAGATTCTGGCCTTTGAGTACGCAGAAATTTCCGAAGCAGTTTCACGATATTCTCGGAGTGGGACGCACCATGATCCAACAGACTTATGACCGGATCAGCAAGATCATTCCTGATGAAAATATATTCGTCATTACCAATACAGAATATGTGGAGCTCTCTCATCAGCAGCTGCCGGAAATTCCTCAGGAAAATATTGTGGGAGAACCCCTGCTGAAAAATACGGCGCCATGTAATCTTTATATGGCAAATAAAATTGCCGAAATTGATCCTGATGCCACCATGATTGTATTACCGGCAGATCACCTCATTTTAAAAGAAGAAACTTTCCTTAAAAAGGTAGAGCTGGCTTTTGATATTGCGTCTGAGAACGAATATCTGGTCACGTTGGGTATTACCCCTACAAGGCCGGATACCGGATACGGATATATTCAGTTTGTCGATAAACACGATTCCGATTATTATAAAGTAAAGACTTTTACCGAAAAACCGATTCTGGAAATCGCAAAAAGCTTCCTGGAAAGTGGCGACTTTTTATGGAACGCCGGAATTTTTATCTGGAACGTAAAGTCCATTCATCATGCTTTTGAAATGTATCTTCCCGAGATGACTCAGCATTTTATGGCTTGTGAGTACAATGCAGAGAGTGAAAAAAGCTGTATTGAACTGATTTATCCTAAAGTACAGAAGATCTCGATAGACAATGGGATTTTGGAAAAAGCAAAAAATGTATATGTAATTCCTGCCGATCTGGGATGGAGCGACCTTGGAACATGGACGTCAGTATACGAAAACACAGATAAAGACGAAAACAGAAATGCATCCAAGCAGAAGCACATCTTAACGTATAATTCGGAAGGCAATATCATCAATATCAAAAATAGCAATAAAGCAGTAATCATTGATTCATTAAAAGACTATATCGTTGTAGATACGGATAAAGTATTGCTTATCTGTCCGAAAGAACACGATCAGCTCATAAAGGATTATGTACTGGATCTCAAAAACTTCAAAAAAGGAGATAAATTCATATAAAATAATCAGGAAGCATCTGCGTTCTTTTAAATATGATAAGGTTTCGAAATCAATTCACGATATTCATCTGTATATTCATCTGTGGGCTTTTTTGTGCCCAGGAGAAAAAGCAGTTTCCCGGAATTCCGGTGATTTTAGCCAAAATAAACCCTAATACTAAAACAGACTCCTGGATTTTGGTCCATAAAAGTTACGGTAAGGATAATATTCTGAGAGAAGGCGGTGCTAAAAAAGACTATGAATCCCAGTCCGCAGGCTTTAATATCGGAATTGCCGATGAAGATGAATTCTATTACATCGTAGACTTTTCGTCCGGGAAATCGGAATATATTACAGATCTGAGTGGCCTCAGAAAATTCGTCGGGAAAGTAGATAATATTCAGGATGCCGCCGTTTTTGCCGCCACGGAAGGCTATATCATTGATGAGGAATTCAGAGATCTTGCCGCAAATTATTATGAAGACAAATCCAATTACTACCTTGATTTAGGAAAATTAACGTCCAGGGAATGCCCATACCAGAAAAAACATTTTACCCTAACCATCGGTAAATCTGCGGAGACGATCTCAAATGTAAAAGACAACGGAGCATACATCGAACTATACAATAAAAAATGCACCAATAACCCGAGACTCCTGAAAATCGAGAAAAAAGAAGAACCCAAAGATGAGCCTAAAAAATCAAAAAAACGCAGATAATTCCTACGAAACCGAACGGCTGATTCTTCGTCCCATGAACCTGGAAGACGCAGCATTTATCCTGGATCTTTACAACAGGCCCAGTTTCATTAAATATATCGGAGACCGCCACATTAGAAGTGTTTTAGACGCTGAAAACTATATTAAAAACAGATTTCTTCCACAGTTTGATAAACTGGGATATGGCAATTACCTGATCATGACAAAGGATGGGCATCACAAAATCGGAGGTGTCGGCATTTTTGAGAGGGATGGACTGGATGTCGTAGATATCGGCTTTTCTCTTCTCGAAGAATTTGAGGGTAAAGGCTATGCCTATGAGGCGGCCTTAAAAATAAAATCCGTAGGCATGAAAGATTTTGGCCTGCAGAAAATTTCAGCCATCACAACCAAAGAAAATTTCTCTTCTCAGAAATTAATTGAAAAGCTGGGGTTAAAATTTCAAAAATACGTTACCATTCCCGGAGATCCGGAAGAGCTGATGTACTATGAAACAGAAGATTGAAATATTGAATTCTCACGAATAGCAAATGAAACAGTTATTTGTGCCATTCGTGTTTCATAACTCATCCTTCCAGAATCTGTTCAGCTGCCGTTTTAGATGTTACCTTTTCAATCACTCTTTCACAGATTCCTTTTTCATCGAAAATAAAGGTTGTTCTTACGATTCCCATATACGTTTTTCCGAACGTCTTCTTTTCCTGCCATACCCCGAATTTTTCAAGGATTTCATGGCTTTCATCCGCAATAATGTCATAAGGAAAAGCAAATTTGCTGTGGAAATTTTTCTGTTTTTTTACAGAGTCGCCACTAATCCCCAACAATTGAAAACCGGCCTTTTCCAGCTTTGAATAATTATCACTCAGATTACAGGCTTCCACCGTGCAGGTGGGTGTGTTGGCCTGAGGATAAAAGAAAATAACCAGTTTTTTTCCGATCAGTTTTTCAGAGGCTACGGTTTCTCCATCCTGATTTGTTCCTTCAAATTGAGGCAATTTATCTCCAACTTTCAACATAATGATTAATTTTGTTCAAATTTAATGGTTACATGACAAAAAAGCAAAGAGCCGCGCTTATTCAGACGGAATTGGAAAAATTATATCCTGAAGTTCCCATCCCATTGGATCATACCGATCCTTATACATTGATGGTAGCCGTAGCGCTTTCTGCCCAGACAACCGATAAGAAAGTAAATCAGGTAACTCCTGAGCTGTTCAGAGTGGCTGGGACTCCGGAAAAAATGGCAAAGCTGGAAGTAGAAGAGATCAGGGAACTGATCAAGGAAATCGGATTATCCAATACAAAAGCCCGAAATCTGAAAAGAATGGCAGAACTTCTCCTCGAAAGACATCAGGGCGTAGTACCGCAAACCTATGAAGAACTTGAAGCCCTTCCCGGAGTCGGACACAAAACAGCCTCCGTCGTTATGAGCCAGGGGTTCGGGTTTCCTGCTTTTCCTATAGATACCCATATTCATCGTCTGATGACGCAATGGAAGCTGACTTCCGGTAAAAATGTCGTAGAAACCGAAAAGGATGCTAAAGCCATCTGGCCGGAAGAGGTATGGAACAAACTTCACCTTCAGATTATTTTCTATGGCAGAGAATATTCGCCGGCAAGAGGAAAAGGGGAAAAAGACTTTATTACGAAAATGTTATTTGAAAAATAAATATAGCGGAATAAATTCCCCTCCTCTGGAGGGGTGACGAAAATTCGAGAGAATTTTTGACGGGGTGGTCAAAAAAACTAGTCCAACAATCTGCGGTGGTAATTAATCTGCCCCAGATGATAATTCAAATGCCCAAACAAATGAATCAGGAAATATCCTGTCGTCATTTCATAGCCTAAAGGTTCAGAAGGATATTGTTTATGGAGATCTTCTGGAGATAATCTTTCAAGTGATGAGTTTACGATTTCTATAGTACTCTCGATCTGTTGAATCAATTTGGCTCTCGGAATATCTTTTAACGAAAATTCAAGATCCCGGATTCTCAAATAGCCGGAATGTCCAAGCGTTGCACCAATATAATGATTAAGGTTTCCGACCAGGTGCAGGCAAAGGTTTCCTGCCGAATTAGAGATGTTCTTATCGGTTTTCCACAGGTTTCTTTCATCCTGGTAAGATTCGATCTCTGTTTTTAGTTTATTCAGATCTCTGGCGAAAAGAGATTGTAAGCTTTGTATCATGTTATTTAACTTTTGTTCTGAAATATCCTTTAAAATTCTTGGTGACCAGCGAGTCGATTTTGGCAGTATATTCTATAAATCCATAAATACTGTCATCTTTTTTAAATGTATTTCTGTTGAGAATGAGTTTCTGATGGGTAGGGGTAGAGTTAATAAAATTCATTTCACCTTTCAATGTTTTCGGATTAATATCTTTAATCAGAAAGCAGTCATTGAAAACTTCTGCCAGAATACCATTGCCGAAATATCCGTTATGGTTATTTAGCCAGATGTATAAAGTATCGCTTTTAAATTCTGATCTACATTTATAATCTTCAAAATGAAATAATTCTGAAGTGTGATAAAAACCTTTGGGATAGCTTATTTTCTGTATAATATAGGCTGTCCGTGTTGCGCTTTCCATTTTTTCATTATTAAATAATTTCAGCTCGGACTCTTGCGAAAGCTTTTTAAAAATATGATGATTACTTAAATTTTCATCTAAAGCGAGCTTTTCAAAATTAGTCTGTGTTTTTTCTTTGGGTGTACATTCTATAGAAAACATTCCCAAAACGAAGTATGTAGCAAAACGGAATCCCTTCATTATAAAATATAGCAAGAGTCCATAATTTTTAATGCGGGATTTCTTCCGTCAGCACCTCGTTTCCGGCTTTGTCATAATAGGTACAGGTAAAACGATCCAGGTCGACAACCCACTTCTCGATGCCGGTTTCTGCGCAATCTTCGCAGAATTTCATATAATCGGTTTCGCCTTTCTGATGACTTTTCAACTGCTGGATAAATTTATCTTTATCCACTTCGTTTTCAATCGCAAGGCCGGCATATTTTGGTTCTGATTTTGTGGTGTAGCCATTTTCACCAAAATATTCGGTATGGCTGTCTTTTACCCATGTTTCAAAAGATTTTACGCCTAATTTTTTAATTTCTTTAATGTAATTCGGAAAATCGGCTCCCGACTTTACCTTGCTGTGAGCATCATCAATTTGTTCTACGGTAAACATTTTTTTCTTTGTATTTTGATTTAAATTAAAGCCTGGCCTGAAAGTGAAATTTGCTGAAAAACAGTGTATAAAAATGACTGTTTTTTTACTATCCCTTCGTTAATTGAAGCGGATGCTCGCAAACCCTCTGTTCATGGGCTTTTCTTCTTGTTTTTCTTCTGTCGGTTTCCTGGAGCCTAAAAATTATCAAGATAAATCTTCCAATTTATCAAGATAAATTGAACGGTTTATCAGCATTAATTTTTACAAGTATCAGCATATTCAGAAAATCTCAACCTGTAGCTACTACTTTTTTAACGGATATTTGATTGAAATTTAAACTTTTTGCATCAGTTAAAAAAGCAGCAACTTCTTTCATTATTTCTGCTTTTTCGCCCACAACTCCATTTTTCTGTTCAGAACATCTAAAGGAAGACATCCCTGGCTCAGAACCTCGTCATGGAATTTAGCCAAACTGAATTTATTTCCCAGTTCTTTCTGATATTTATCTCTTAGCTCACGGATTCTTAAAGATCCGATCTTATATCCGAGGGCCTGACCGGGCATAGCCATGTAGCGCTCAACTTCTGCGGTAGCACTGGCTTCATCATAAGAAATATTGCTCAGGAAATATTTGATGGCTTCCTCACGGGTCATTCTTCCGGTGTGTAAACCGGTATCTACCACCAGCCTTACGGCTCTCAGCATCTGATCGCTTAAATAACCCATCTTCTGATACGGATCCGTATACAAACCGAATTCAGGGCCTAACGTCTCACAATAATGGGCCCAGCCCTCACCATAGGCACCAAACCATCCGAATCTCATAAACTTGGGAAGCTTCGTGTTTTCCTGTTGCAGAGAAACCTGGTAATGGTGGCCCGGAATCGCCTCATGAAGGAATAAAGACTCCATTCCCGAGGTAACATTAAATGTCGTGGGATCGGGAAGGGGGACATAGAAAATCCCAGGTCTTTTCCCATCGGGTGTACCCTGGATGTATTCCGCGCTGGCACTGGCCTCCCTGAATTTTTCGGTCTGCCGGATCTCAAACTTGGTTTTCGGGGTTACGGAAAACATGGTTTTCAGCTTAGGGGTAATTTTAGTCAGAATGCCGTTAAAGGCATCCAGCACCTCTTTCGACGTTTTGTAAGGCATGGCTTTCGGGTCTGTCTTTACAAAACTGATAAATTCTTCCAGCGTTCCCGTAAAGCCGACCTGCTGTTTTACCTTCTCCATTTCAGCCCGGAGCATGGCCACCTGCTGAAGCCCGATCTTATTGATCTCTTCAGGTGTTTTGTTGGTCGTCGTCCAGCTTTTTGCATAGAACTGGTATATTTCTTTTCCGTTCGGCAGGCTGTTGTAGCCATCGGTGTCCCGGGCTTTAGGCAGGTATTCTTTTTCCAGGAAATCGCCCATTTTGGTGTAAGCCGGAATGATCTTCTGTAAAATAGCGTCTTTATAAAGTTTTGAAAACCGTTCTTTCTGCTCTTTGGTAAAGTCTTTCGGGAACTTCCTGATGGGTCCGTAGAAAATATTCTTTTCCAGATCGGTCGATGTAATTTCCTCGGCCCTCATCTGAGGAATCATTTTTACGACGAGCTTTTTAGGCAAAACCATTTTGCTGTTCATGCCTTCACGGAAGTTATCGGCTGCGGCATTCATCCAATCCGGGAATTTTTCCATTCTTCTTAGCCAGTCGGTGTAATCTTTTTCGGTGTTAAAAGGCTGGCTGCCTTCTCCGCTGCCATACAGGGGAAAATTTAGCGGAAGCCCGCCAAACTGGGTAAACGGAATGTATTCAGGATGATAGTTGTAGGCCTGGACTTTATCTTTTAACGTAAAATCCAACACATCATACACCACTTTATCTTCATCCGAAAGGTTTTTATAATCCACATTCTCCAGCTGTTCCTGTACCGATTTGTAGAAAGCTACTTCGCCGGATATAAAATCTTTGTCAATATTGATCGGCAGCTGATCATTATACCTGAGATCTCCCTGTGAAGTAGCATCCAGCGGATACAGCTTCAGGTATTGCTCATAATAATGGGAAGCAATGGAATCTAAATTGGAGGGGGTAACTTTCGTTAGCGGAGAATCAGATTTTTTGCACGAGACCAGGCTTATGGCAAGGCTGAGTCCCACAATACTTTTTGATAAAATGATTTTCATTCTGCGGAATTCTTTATAAGGCAAATGTAAATATTAAAACGTTTGATTTTGGTTTAAAATTAAAAAACGCCGGAGATTTGCACAAATGAAAGGGGTTTTAATTATGAAATATGTACTGTTGAAAAGCTTTCTGTCAATTAAATCCAGCAATTGTTAAAAATAATTTTCAAAAAATTCTTCACGTTCAATCTATTTTTTATCTTTGTTGAAAACGTTTAACAATCATAGTATTACAGCTCTTTTTTAAGAAATAATGAAAGGGATTTTAAAAATTTACCATCCGGATGAAACGCTAAAGTACAATATCCGAAACACTTATTGTAAAGCAGTTTACAGCAATCAGCAACACTTTTTAGAGGTTGAGATTATTACGGATGACGGTCTGGATCATGTGGAGGACGACTCTCTGCAGTACAATTTTCCTCAGCTTTCACTTCAAGTTTTCGATTTTCCTATCGAATCTGCAGAAATTGAAGGAAAAACAATTACCGTTAATGATTCTGACGAAGAAAGCTTCACAGAAGTCGATCTTTTTGATGATGAAGATGCTTTTATCTATGATAATGAGCTTCAGTTTGACAGAAACGAGGAAGGAGAGCTTCAGGTAATTTGGAAAGGAACCATTGATGATTTCTACACAGGTTCCGGTACTCCGATTCCTTTCAGGCTCAAGTGCGAATTTAAGCAGGATGAAATTGAAGTAGACGAAGATTAATTTCTCATCTGTTTTTATTGATCCGGAATGTATACCAGATTTCTTTTCAGATTTTTTTGAAAAGAAATTTGCTGTTGTTGGAAAATAACAAAATTTAAGTTGTTTTTAAGCAATTTTTAAGATATCTTTTGATAATATTCCACTACATTTGTCGTTACAACTCTTATAAAAATACACATTAATGCTGATAACGGAACTTACTCAGATTTTGTTTGCACAGGTTGCTACACCCGCGGTCGCGGCGGAAGATTTAGAATTTTCATTTTGGAAGATCATGTTTCATGGGGGAGCCTTCGCTAAAATAGTAATGGTGACCGTACTCCTTTTAGGCGTATTTTCCGTGTACCTGTTCTTCGAACGTTTTTTCTTTATCAAAAGGCTGACCTCTAAAACGGATGCCAACTTTATGGATAACATCGAAGATTTCATCAAAGAAGGCAAAATAGAATCTGCACTGGATTACTGCAAAAGACAAAACTCACCCGAAGGAAGAATCCTGGAAAAAGGGATCTCCAGACTTGGCAGACCCGTATCCGATATCGTAAGCGCTATGGAATCTCAGGCACAGGTTGAGGTCGCCAATATGGAGAAAAACCTAAATCTTCTCGCTGTTGTACCAAGTATTGCTCCGATGCTGGGACTTTTAGGAACGGTAATCGGGATGATCATCGCGTTCTTTAATTTATCCCATGCCAGCGGATCCTTTTCGCCGAAGACGTTATCTGAAGGGATTTATACAGCGTTGGGACAGACCGCTGTCGGTCTTGCCGTAGCAATTCCTGCCAATTTCTTTTACAATTTATTATTGACAAGAATCGATAAATTTGTATTGAAGGCACAGAATATGTCGGGAGAATTTTTAGACCTTATCAACAAACCTTTATAATCTTCACATGAAACCGCAAGGTTCTGTCTGAACATTAAAATTAAAAATAAACAGATGAAAATTCAGAGAAGAAATAAAGCAAACCCCGAGTTCAGTCTGGCAGCGATGACGGATGTTATCCTGTTGATGCTGATCTTCTTTATGGTAACTTCTTCAGCGGCCAATCAGAGTGCTATTGATGTAAAACTCCCAAAAACCGGGGCTGTTGAAGACAATATCCCGAATCCGCTTACGGTAAGCATAAAACCCGACGGGTACTATTTTGTTGATGACAGCCCTGTAGAAAAAGCACAACTGGAACAGGTAGTAGTCAATAAACTGGCCAGCCAGGCCAACAAATCTTTTACCATAAGAGCAGACGAAAATACCATGCATAAAGACGTGGTCTTTGCCATGGAAATTGCCGAAAAGCATAAATTCAATATTGCCATTGCAACCGTTAAAGATAAATAGTAATTCCGAAATCATACGAAAGGAGCCTTTTAAGATGAGAAGCCAGATTATAAGCAGAGACGAACAAAACAGAGACCGGGTAAAAAGCGCATTGCTTTCGATCCTGATCTGGTCTGCCATCCTGCTGTTTGTTTTTTTGTATAAATTAAAACCTGAGCTTGATCAGCAACCTGAAATTGTGACCACCATGCTGGTGAATTTCGGAGACAACAGAAACGGAAGCGGCGCTGAAGAACCTGCCGATCAGCCGGGAAGCTTAGCCGCAGCTACGGAGAATGTTACGGAGCCTGCTGAAACGGCTGTTCCGGAAACGAAAACCGTAATTAAACCCGATCCGCAACCGGAAACGCAGAAATCTGAAGCGAAAGACAAAATAATTACCGGAAACAATTCAAAGTTAAGCGTTCCGAAAAAAGAAGAATCCAAAGCAGAGACCAAAAAATCTTCGGCAAGCACGAGTGCCAGTAAAAATACCAAGAAATCCGGAGCTGTTACGGCAAACTCAAAAACAGGAAATGGTGACGGAAAAGGAACAGCAGCCATCGGGAACCTGATCAGAGGACGGGGCACAAAAGCCGGAAGCCAGGGCGACGGCAACGGTATAGGAAATGCCGGTGATCCTTTGGGAGGCGACGGAAACGGTGACAGTAAAGTCGGAATAGACCGGAAACTGGTAGGATTTATCCCGGGAACCATGGGCAGAGGAGGAGCACAGCCCGCCAACAGCTGTACAGCAAGCGGAACGATTACCATATCTTATACGGTTGATAAAGCCGGAAATGTGGTTTCGGCAAGAAGGTCAGGAGGAACCTCAGATCCGTGTATCACATCAAATGCCATCGCATGGGTTAAGAAATATGTAAAGGCTGAAAAAGCCAGTGTTTCTTCCACCGGAAGCTATAAAATTACTTTCTAAAATACAAAAGCACTTTACTCAAGTGCTTTTTTTATTTCGGAGATCCTGTTGATCACCGGTAATGCGAAAATTCCGCTGGTCTGAAGATAGAGCTCGTAGAATGTTTTGGCTTTATCCAGAAACTCATTATTTTTTTCTGTTTTTCCTTTAAAATAAAAAAGATTACCGAGCATCTCGTAATAGTCTTTATGATCTCTTTCCTGTCTTTCATTGACGATTCCAATGAGTTCTTCTTTGCTTTTAGAGGCAACTTCAGTGAAACTCATTTTGAAAATATCCCGCATTAAAGAATCGAAATCGAGTTCTTTCTGCATCAGGCTTTCTTCAGGTTTGTCCAGAATCAGTTTTTCCAGTGCCTGGCTTAGCTGTCTGATAAGACGTAATGTAAATTCTTTATCTGTAATCATATTGAAGTTTGAAATTAAAGTGATGATGGTTTTAAAAAACCTTATTTGTTAAGTTTAGTTCTAGATTTAATACAATATTTTTTAAGCAAAAAACAAATAGGCTAGCGCAATCGAGGTGATAATTCCCACCAGATCGGCCAGAAGCATAGCAATTACCGTGTATCGCGTATTCTTTACAGCTACGGCACCGAAATACACGGCAATCACATAGAATGTCGTATCTGAGCTCCCTTGGAGAACGGCCGCAAGTTTGCCCTGGAAGCTGTCTGCCCCGAAAGTGGTCATGGTATCCACCATCATTCCTCTGGCACCTGAGCCGGAAAGCGGTTTGATCAGAGCGGTTGGAAGTCCGTCAACAAAGCGTGGGTCAAAATTGGCGGTATAGGCCACCCATTTCATTCCATCGATAATGACATCGAAAACGCCGGAAGTCCTTAACAGGGAAATCGCAATCAGCATTCCTACGAGATAAGGAATAATCTTAACGCAGGTATTAAAACCTTCTTTTGCGCCTTCAATAAAGGCATCAAAAACATTAATCTTCTTGTAAACGGCGCCCAAAACAATGGACAGGAAGATAAAGAGAATCAGACCATTGCTCAAAACCTTACTGAAATCATCAAGCTGATCTTTGCTCAGCTGCACCAGATATAGTACCAATAAAGCGATCACGGCGGAGATCCCTCCAACGTAGGCTATAACAACTGGTCTTAATAGATTGATCTTCTGATACAAGGAAACAATGATCATAGCAGCCAGAGTGGCGGCAAAAGTGGCAATCATACAAGGCAGGAAAATATCTGTTGGCGTTTTCGAGCCCATCGATGCCCGAATAGCAATGATAGAAACAGGAATCAGCGTCATTCCTCCTGCATGGAGACATAAAAACATGATTTGCGAATTGCTTGCTGTATCTTTTTGAGGATTTAAAGTCTGTAAGCTTTCCATCGCCTTTAGTCCGAAAGGGGTTGCGGCATTGTCCAGCCCGAGAAGATTGGCACTGAAATTCATCAGCATGTGCCCAAAAGCCGGGTGGTTTTTAGGAATTTCAGGAAAAAGTTTGGAAAAAAAAGGCTGGATCAACCGGCTCAGAAGATTAATGCCGCCGGCTTTTTCCGCAATACTCATAAAGCCCATAAACAGGGTCATGATACCAATCAGCCCAAGGCATATTTTTACGGCCGTTTCGGAAGTTCCGATCACGCCGTCTGCTTCCTGTACACGGTATACTTTTACGTCCTGTTTTAAGAAGTCTGTTTTATAATGAATTCTGCTGTCTGCGAAATCAGGACTTCTCATTAAACTATCTCTCACCAGTGGAGAAAGAGCATTCATTTTCTGAGTGGCAATCTGTACCGTATCGCCGCCTTTTCCGACCACCATGTCATTAAAAATAGTTTTGTAATGACTTGATGAAATGTATTTTATACTGGCGATGGCAATGGCAATAATAATAAAAGCCGACCAAATTCTGCTGAGAACCATTCGAATGAATTAAAAATTGGTTAAACTTATCAAAAAATCTTCAGATTACAAAAATTGTCAATGTTCAATTCCTTCGGGTGAATCTGCTTTGCTTGTCAATTTTTTTTAGTAGTCTGAAATTCACTTGCGGAGCAGAATTGACTCGCTGAGCGAAATTCACCATTCACTTTTGTTCACTTTTCGTCCAGATAAACCAAAAATCCTTCAAAATCATCATCCAGGCTCTTCAGTACCTTCGCATCCTTCATTTTCTCTTCCAGGCCTTTAATAAAAAAGCTTTTTTCAAAAAACTGGCGGTGAATGCCAGGCAGCAGTTCCATGAAATAATCCATTCCGATTGTATTGTTGTGGAGATCCATCTTGGTTTCCAACGGTTTATTGGGAAAGAGCTCTTCATGAAGATCGGTGAGGCGTTTACAGAAAGCGAGAGCCTTTTGGGGTGAAGAAACTTTACAGCAATACATCAGGATGAAGCAGCACCACAGCGCATGACGGAAAGAATTTCCAATGCCGTTGGTAGAGGCCGTATCCGGAAATTTCTTCTGTGCAATAGAATACGCCTGAAGGGTTGCATGAAAACTTAACACCGAAAAAATAGGGTGGGGAAGCACAAGCGATAAAAGACGCATAATCTTTTTCATGCTCATGCTGCGGATGGTATTGAAAAATATACTGAAAGTTCTCATCAATAAAAATCTCCCTCCTGTCCAGAGAGAGATTGCTGTATTTTGTTAAAATTATTAAGCTTTTACCGTCAACAGATTGACTGTTTTTGAAATGGTTTCCCTGATTTCCGTTCTTTTCACGATAAAATCAACGAATCCTTTTTCCTGAAGGAATTCTGAGGTCTGGAATCCTTCCGGCAAATCTCTTCCGATGGTTTCACGGATTACCCTTGGGCCTGCAAAACCGATCAGCGCACCCGGCTCAGCCATGATGATATCGGCGGTCATTGCAAACGAAGCGGTAATTCCTCCGAAAGTAGGATCACAAAGGTAAGCGATGTATAAAAGTCCGGCTTCAGAAAGCTGTGCCAGTTTAGCCTGAACTTTTGCCAGCTGCATCAGGGAATAAGTGGCTTCCTGCATTCTGGCTCCTCCCGACTGGCAGATGATCATATACGGAAGTTTTTTCTGAATACAGTAATCTATTGCTCTTCTGATCTTTTCACCCATCACCGATCCGAGGGATCCTCCGATGAACGCGAAATCCATACAAGAAACCACCATTTCTGTCCCTTTTACGGTACCCACGGCGTTTCTGATAGAATCGGTAAGCTTTGTTTTAGCTTTAACTTCTTTCAGACGGTCTGCGTAGGGTTTGGTATCTTTAAAGTTCAGGATATCAATACTTTCAACATTAGCGTCCAATTCAGTGAATTTACCTTCGTCGAAAAGGATATCAAAGAACTCTGCACTTCCTATTCTTACGTGAAAACCGTCTTCAGGAGAAACATAATTGTTTCTTTTCAGCTCATCGTGTTCTACGATTTTTCCGGACGGTGTCTGATGCCAAAGACCTTTAGGAACGTCTTTTTTCTGATCAGTTGAGGTCGTGATATTTTGTGCTTTTCTTTTAAACCACTCGAATGCCATATTGTTTATATAATTGATGAAAGATAAATGATGATTGTTAATTGAAATCAATCATCACTTATTAATTTTTATTTAAGCGTATTTACGTTATTTAAATCTTCAAATGCCTGAACAAGTCTCTTAGAGAATGTTTCTTCTCCTTTTCTTACCCAAACTCTCGGGTCATAGAATTTCTTGTTCGGCTTTTCTTCACCTTCCGGATTTCCGATCTGGGCTCTAAGGTAATCGATATTGTTTACCATATAATCTCTGATGCCTTCTGTGTAAGCAAACTGAAGGTCTGTGTCGATGTTCATTTTGATCACCCCGTAATCAATTGCTTCTCTGATCTCCTCCAACGTAGATCCCGAACCTCCGTGGAATACGAAGTTGATCGGCTTTTCAGCAGTTCCGAATTTTTCCTGAACGTATTTTTGTGAATTATCCAGGATCTTCGGAGTAAGAACCACGTTTCCTGGCTTATAAACACCGTGTACGTTTCCAAAGGCGGCAGCAATCGTGAACTTATCGGAAATAGCTTTCAGCTTTTCATAAGTATAAGCTACATCTTCAGGCTGGGTATATAATTTTGAATTGTCGACATCAGAGTTGTCGACACCATCTTCTTCTCCTCCGGTTACTCCGATTTCCACTTCAAGCGTCATCTGCATTTTTGCCATTCTTTCGAAATATTGGGCAGAGATCTCAAGGTTTTCTTCTAAAGATTCTTCAGAAAGATCCAGCATGTGAGAAGAATACAGAGACTTTCCGGTCTGCTTGTAAAATTCTTCGTTGGCATCCATTAAGCCGTCGATCCAAGGCAATAATTTCTTGGCGCAATGGTCTGTATGAAGGATCACAGTCGCTCCGTAAGCTTCTGCAAGGGTATGAATATGTTTTGCTCCGGCGATTGCTCCCAGGATGGCAGCTTTCTGACCGTCATTGCTTAATCCTTTTCCTGCATTATAAGCAGCGCCTCCATTAGAGAACTGAATAATAACAGGTGAGTTTAGTTTTGCTGCAGTTTCCAAAACCGCATTTACGTTGCTTGAACCAATTACGTTTACTGCTGGTAATGCAAATTTGTTTTCTTTAGCATGCTGAAAAATATCAGTAACTAATTGACCTGTGGCAACTCCTGCCGGGAAAATTCTGCTCATGTTTTACTTTTTAATATAAATTATTAGGGTTTGTAAAATTCGTGTAAAGGTAATCATTTTTGCTTAATTGTTAATTTCTTTTGTCTCGGCCCCAAAGAAGCTTCTGGCGGATGGTTTCATAAAAGCTGAGATTATTCGGCTGTACCAGAAGGATCTGGAAATCTGCCTTTTTGATGATGATCTCCTTGTCGGTCTCAATATGGATCAGCCTGGAATCCAGGGAAAGGGAATACTGGGGTACGCGGCTTTCCACTTTGAATTTTATTTCTACCTTATCATTAACCACGAGTGGCCGCACATTCAGATTGTGGGGTGCGATCGGGGTGATGACAAAGTTTTCGTTATTGGGAGAAATGATCGGTCCCCCGCAGCTTAATGAGTAAGCGGTAGAACCGGTAGGCGTGGAAACAATCACACCGTCTCCCCAAAAAACATTAAGAAACTCGTTGTTGATAAAAGAATCTACCGTAATCATGGAGGTGGTTTCTTTTCTTGAAATAGTCACATCATTAAGGGCATATGGGAAAAAATCTTCCATGTCGGGTGAAACGACTTCAATAACGGACCGGCGGCTGGTTTTTATATCTCCTTTTAATATGGAATCCAGGGCGTTGAAGGCTTCTTCTTTGGTAAAGCTGGCCAGGAAGCCCAGTCTTCCGGTATTTACTCCGACAATAGGAATTTCGAGATCTTCGATAAAGGTTAAGGAATTTACAATCGTTCCATCGCCGCCAAAAGTAAAGAAAAGATCAACTTCCTTGTCGATTAGATCCTGTTTGCAGTTGAAGGTTTCAAATATTTTTGAGAACTGAAGCGCTTCCGCCATTTCGTCGTATAAAACAGATTTTACGCCTCTGTTTTCAAGCTCGGAAATAAATTTGCTTAAATATAAAAAGGTATCTAAATCTTTTTTCTGGGAATAAATGGCTGCCTTCATTGGTTTTTATATTTCTATAAATTTTTGGAAAAACCCGAACCTGTCCTGAAACAGATCAGACTTCTCATCAGAATAATACTTTTGTACAATCCGATAGTCGTACCGGTCAAATGTTTCATCAATGGAGCTCAGGTTTTCATTGCTGATCTTGATCGTCACCTGGATCACGTCATCGGTCATATTGCTGATGAAAGCGCCGTAAAATTTGGAGTTGTTGCTTTCCACAATATTGGCGATCTCCGTCATCGAGTATTTTCTGCCAGGAGTCTCCACCGTAAGAATAGCCCCGGATTCAGAGAACAGCGGGTATTTCGAGAGATCCTGGAAGATGTCTTCGCAGGTGATGTATCCCAGGTATTTTTCATTCTTATTGATGACAGGGATTACATTGGCATTGAATGTATAAAACAGCCTGATGCTATCCATAATATTATTGTCTTCAAGAATGGCGAAACGCTCGATCTGATGTTCCAGGTCTTTCAGGAGGCCATCCTGTTCGTAGAGAAAATCTTCTGCGATGGCTCCGTAAAAGTGATGGGATTTTTTGATGAAAATATGAGAATATCCAAATGCTTCTAGCGTATCACGTGCTGATTCTATAGAGTCAGTCAGGCTAAAACACGGAAAGTCTTTTGAGATATATTCCTTGATAAACATTGTGCTAATTTATAAAAAATTAAACGAAACTATTTCTGAAAATCCAACTTTTTTTCCTTAAAAAGTAAAAAAGCGATCCTAAAATTTGTTTGTGATGAAAATTTAGGTATCTTTGTCGCCTTTCATTTTTACTTTTTATTAGATTTATTTCAAACTGCACTGTCTATTAGGCACATGCAGTTTTTTTATTTAAGGGCTTTTGCAAATTCCCACATGACGATTCCGCCGCATACACTTACATTCAGGGAATGCTTCGTTCCCAGCTGGGGAATTTCTATGAAAGAATCAATGTTTGGAAGGGCCTCATCGCTGATTCCTTCTACTTCATTTCCTAAGATCACGGCATATTTCTTCGTCTTATCTATGATAAAATCCGTGATCATCGTGCTGCTTGTCGTCTGCTCAATTCCTACGACTTCAAATCCCTGTGATTTTAGATCTTTAATCGTGGTATTGATATCACTTTTATGGCTCCAGTCAACACTTTCTGTTGCACCCAGCGCGGCCTTGTGAATTTCACGGTGCGGCGGCTGAGGTGTAATTCCACACAGGATAATCTTTTGAACGAGAAAAGCATCTGCCGTTCTGAAAGTGGCCCCTACATTGTGCATGCTCCTGATGTTATCCAGAACAACCACCAACGGAATTTTTTCGACCGTCTTAAAGGTTTCTACATCTATCCTGTTGAGCTCTTCCAGCTTTAATTTTTGTACCAATGGGTTTATTTTTTGTTAATTAAGTTTATATGATGTACGATTTCCGGGCCATTTCGGATTTATTTATTTTCCTGAACCCATAATCTGGTGAACACTTCTTTCAATATTCTGGGCAATGGTTTCCATCGGGATATCATTTTCGTCATTATTAAAAGGATCTTCAATTTCTTCGGCGATCATCTCAAGACTCATCAGGACATAATATACGAATACCGTAAGCGGGATCATGAAAAGGCCGATCGAGATTACGTAGGCTACCGGCAACGCCAATACATACAGAATGATGAATTTCTTTACAAAAGATGAGTACGAGTAAGGGATGGGTGTATTCTTAATCCGTTCGCAGCCACCGCAGACATCCAGAAATCCGGAAAGCTGGGTATCCAGATAGAGCATTTCCACATCGGAGATTTTGCCTTCTTTTTTAAGCTGGTTCAGCTTGTGGCTCAGCAGGATCACAATTTCACTGGGACCGTGATGCTTTATATATTCTTCGATCTCCGAATAATCTTCGTCCAATGCCAGCCTTGTAGATTCTTTCGAAAGGTGTTTAGCCAGAAAATGCGGGAAATATTTCAGGTATCTCGCTATTTGCTCAGCATCTTTGCGGTCGCCGGCAAGAATGGTATTGATCTTTACCGCAAAATTCCTGGAGTCGTTCACGAGCTTGCCCCAGAGTTTCCTGCCTTCCCACCATCGGTCGTAGGCGGTATTGGTCCTGAAAACCAGAAGCAGGGACAGCACAAACCCCAGCAACGAGTGGATCATGCTGACGTTGCTGATGGGCGATTTGGAAGAAAGATGCAGGTATTCCACCTCGAGGTATTCAATTCCCCAGGAGTATAATCCTACCAGTACCATGGTGGGGAAAAGGATCTTCAGGGTATCACTTTTATGAAGGCTGAAAAGGATTTTCAGGAAATGTTTGGTATTGTAAACTCTCATAAGATCTGTTCGTCCGTACAAATATAAAATTTCACTTTTACTTTTGTTTTACGGAAACCATAAATTTTACGGTGCGACAGTTTTTTCTTTGCTGAAAACAAAACATCATGGGATAAAAACAATTATGTATGGTAAATGATAACTGATATCATCTTTAAAACTTTCCCAAGATTCAAAAAAACCTTACTTTTATTTCACAATTAAAACACCACCAAAATGATCCTCGGAAACGTAGATGTTGTAACAGATATTAGTAAAGAAGACTTTCAGAAAAATTATTTTAAAAAGCAGAAGCCTCTGCTCATCAAGAATTTTGCCAGCAGATGGGACGCGTTTGATCAATGGAATTTTGATTTTATCCGCGACAAGGCGGGAGACCAGGAAGTTCCTCTTTACGACAACAAACCTGCGGATGCCTCCAAAAGCTCCGATGCGCCGGTCACCCACATGAAAATGAGGGATTATATCGACACCATCAGGAGCAAGCCTTCGGATCTCCGTATTTTCTTTTACATTATTACCGACCGCCTTCCGGAATTGCTGAAAAACTTTACCTATCCCGATCTGGGCATGAAGTTTTTCAAAAGGCTTCCGACGCTGTTTTTCGGGGGAAGTGAGGCCCATGTGCTGATGCATTATGACGTAGATCTCGGCGACTTTCTGCATATTCATTTTGAAGGAAAAAAAAGAATCCTGCTGTTCGATCAGAAGCAGTCTGCTTTTCTGTATAAGGTTCCGTTATCGGTTCATACCATTTATGAGGTCGATTATGAAAATCCTGATTACGAAAAGTTTCCCGCACTGAAGCAGGCGAGGGGTTATGAGATCTTCATGGAGCATGGGGACGCCCTGTTTATTCCGGGAGCTTTCTGGCACTTCAACAGGTATCTGGAGCCTGGTTTCTCGATGTCGCTGCGCGCATTGCCCAATAAGCCCAAAGTCTTTGCCAGTATGCTGTATCATGTGTTCATCATGCGGTACACGGACAAGTTAATGAGGAAGCTCTTTAAAGCCAAATGGGTAAATTACAAGCAAAAATGGGCGTATGAGAAAAGCGCAAAAGCTTTGGCCGAAATGTCTGCCGGAAAATCTGAAGCTTAACGCAATTGCTGACTTCCTGAAGAAGCTGGCGGCTTTGGCTTCGGCTCCGCTCAGCCGCCGGTTGTAAAATAGATCTTCGCCTTCTCACAACGACCGCTTCCAATTCCACTCCTGTGGAGGGGTGGCGGAAATTCCACAGGAATTTGCGACGGGGTGGTTTATGACGCGGCCATACGTGAAGCCACCAGTCCTTACGCTCCGTCTCCCGGTGGCTTCGACTCCGCTCAGCCACCGGGCACTGGAAGCAGCAATCCCGCAATCTTCCTTAAACCACCCCACCAAAAATTCTTTGAATTTTTGTCGCCCCTCCATGGGAGGGGAATTTTTACGACGGTCTTCTTACGCTGGACTTTGGGGTTGCTGTTACAGGGAAATGGTGGTCTCTGTTGAGTGGTGGCTGAGGCTCTCGAAGCCACCAGTCCTTACACTCAGCCACCAGCCCTTCCCGGTGGCTGAGCGGAGCCGAAGCCACAAAAAAACTCCGGCCGGGAAAGTTCCCAGACCGGAGTCAACACAGTTGATGAAAAAAGCATCTCCAGGATGGAATATTTTTGTGCTAATCTAAACCTCAATACGGTATAATATAATTTCAGTATTAGGGTAGGTTTTAGAATAAGCCGTTTGCTTGCTACCAAACAAGCGTCTTGCAAGCCTCCTTGCAATACCCTTACACGCCTCCTTACACGCCTTTTGCATGCACCGATGCAAGCCGCTTATTATTCTACAGCCAATTGTCTGTTGAGGGTTGCGACGCGAGGTTCCTTTAGAATAATACTGCCTGCATATTGCGTTATGATCTCTATTCTATAAGTCCCCGCCGCCAGGGCCGGAATCACCACGATAAGCTCCGAAGGATTATTGGTCACAATATCACTGGCCTCTACTTTCGTTCTTTCCTGTAAAACATCGTTGACAAAGAACACCCCTACCGAAGGATCTTCGCCTGTTACTTTGATCTTGCTGCCCGCGATCTTCAGGTTTCTTCCCGAGGTGAGCAGGTCGTTGACCGAACCGCTCTTCACATCCGTGACCTGTAAGATCACTGCTGAAGAATCGGCGATGCCTAAGATATTTACCTCGATATTGGGGATCTCAGCGCGGAGCTTCTCGCCCTGGTTGAACTGGAAGATGATGCTGTGCTTGTCTTTGTTAAAGGTCTCCGATGGGCTGTCGAATACCCCGCGGATGGTGGTGCTTGGTGAAGTAGCCCGTATTTACGGAAAAGCCGTCACACAGCTGGTAGGCCATTTCTTTCAGGAACAGCTCGGTAGCATGCTCCATGGAAGAGGGGGAAATATCTGCCCCGCCACGGGATACCGCTGCCTGGCAGATCTGCTGGACATTAAGGCTTCGCTCACTGGTCGTGCGCGCCGTGAAATCATTGGGATTGTCTTTCGTTAAAACGTTATCGTAGAGATACGCTTTGATGCGGTGAAGAATTTTTGACATTGTTTCTTATTTTTTAAGTATTGATGTATTGAATTTGGTTATAATACCTCACAGGTTTTCAAAGCCCGTGAGGTTTAATTTAAAAAGTATAAAGCTAGATCTTGATGGCTTGATGGCTGAATACAATTCCGCTCTACCCTAATCTCGCTAAAACCTCCACGAAAGAGATGCTCGCGTCAGCAGGGATAATTGTTACAATTTTGTTATTGTCAAATAATTACTTAATCCCATATTGGAATGGGCACAAAGTGTAGAGTTTTCACCAGAAAACTTAAAAGACCCAGAACCTGGAGTGCCTCCGGTAATGACAACATAATAAAATTTTGCCGTCTGTCCAGTTGTAAGATATGCAACGACACTTTGTACTGCTGAACCCCCTTCATAACTAATATTAGTATCTGATGAATATGATCCCGCTTGAAACCGATTGCCAGCAGCATTAACAATACTGTAAACATAAGTATTGGAAGCACCAGTACAGTCAAAATTCATACTCAATACCTGATTTATCAAATAATATCCGTTTTCAGGAGCTGTAAAAGTTTGTGTTGAAAGATTATAAGCATTGTTAGTATCTGTAACTTTTGTATCAAAAGGAACTAATGTATTTGCAAAACTGTTGGATGAATAAGTTACAGATTGATCGTTAGCCATTTTTACAAATACATAAACGTTTGATGGATTTGTACTTTCTGGTGTTACCGTTTTAATGACACCATTTGTATCTGTTACCAGGTAATTCATTGTTTTAGTTCCTGCTTGCAGACCATCAAGTCTTAACGGGTCTGATGTTGCACTAATATGCAATTGATTAGCAGGAGAAATTGTACCTATACCCACGTTTCCTGAAGATCTTTTAATCGTTACAGGGCTTGATATATACCCACCATCGTCAGCATAATTCCAGATTTTTAGATCTCCTCCTGTATTTCCACTTCCTGTTTCAACATTATCCATACCGATACCCCATCGATTTGTTCCGTTTGTTGATCTTATAGAGAGATTAACCGTTCCTCCGCTTACCGCAGAATTACGTAAAATCATATTCCCATTAACATCAAGTTTTCCTGCCGGTGTGGTAATTCCTATGCCGACGCTTCCATCGTCTTTGGCTACAATATCAGTTCCTGCGGCCCTGGCTGTTCCGTCTGCTTTGGTGCCTAGCTTTACCAGACCATTGGTTGTATCATTTACCCAAGGATCATTGGTGGTATCGCCGGCTGCTGCCCCGGTCATTTTCTGCCATACGCTTCCATCAAAATAGTAATACCCTTCCGCAGTAACATTTACGGTTTTGGCATCAGTGGGACTTGCTGCTGACTTAGCATAGACGATTACTCCTTTTTGGGATGTTCCGTAAGATGCGGTTTTGAGCGAATTTCCATCCAGTTGCGGGATAAGAAGTCCCTCCGGTTTGCTGCCGTCGGTGGTTTTAGGACTGATATCAAGAGTTGCTTTCGGGGAAGTATTATTAATCCCCACTTGGGCGAACATTGTAAGGCTGATGAATAGAACAGCCAGTGTAATAATGTTTTTCATTGTTTATGTATTATAGTTAATGTTTTGATTACTTTATTTATTGAACACAAAGTGCACAAAGTTTTTTTTAATGCATGATGCTTTTAAGTTTCACAAAGCCGCTTCGCTTATAAGAGCTTGCAGAGATTAAACAAAAAGGCTCTTACTCTTTCTAAATTATTAGTGCTATTCGTGCAAAATCATTCGTGCCATTTGTGTTTAAAACCAGGCGGAGGACGGCTGAAGTGGCTTGCCGTAATCTTTAAAGGGAAAGGTCTATTATCGAACAGGATGAGGCATAACGTTTTTACGCAGAAATGCAGGAATAGAGGTAGTCGTAGAGGGCTAATCGTTTGTTTTTTCATCATTTATGAAAAGTAGTCTTAGTTTGACTATATTTTGTCTTCAAACGTCTAAGAATCAGTAAGGTTTATGGTATTCAGAATTTGGTCAAAATGCTTAAAAACGGCCGGTTTTTGACGACATTTGTCATTTAACATATTAAAAAACAAATGATTATTGTTGGGGTGTAATCATAAAATATTTACATTTGTCAAATAAAAGTAGTCAAACTAAGACTACTTTTTTTATACCATAATGAGGTGCTTTTTTGCTCAAGAATCGACTAAAAAAATAATGCTGTGACGGAGAAAAAGAACTCGCTCTTACAGTCTCTTCACCGAATTCTTTTTAAGGTGGATCTCAAAATGATCTGAAGGATCTCCGTGGGAAAGCAGGGAAAGTATTTTAAAGAGGCTTTTCAGTCTCAGGAGCAGGGGGTCTTCTCCTTTATATTGATCAAAAATCTTTTCCAGGACTTCATATTGACGTACTCTTTCTGCGGGGATATCCTTATAGGCCAGCTCATCGGCGGACTGAAATTTGTAGAGGTCCAGGATGAGGTCTTGCATTTTCCAGGTTCGGTAAAGGTCTTTATCTATGTGCTTTTCTTCCAGCTGTTTTTCGGTCTGTACCAGCAGCAGGAGATCTTCCCCGGTAAGATTTTCTGTCGCTTCAATAAAATCTTTGGGCCAGTCGCCGGGAATCATCCTCAGCCGTACGAGCTCTTTAAGGTGAAAGAGCATAAAATCATGATAGGAAGCCGATTTCAGGATGTCTTTGTTCCAGATGGTATTCTTACTGTCTTTCTGCAGGACTTCATATTCTTTTTCGTACAGGGTAAACAGTTCATCGAAGCCGGCAACCTCATCTATTACTTCGGTCCGGACCTCCATTTGCCGGGGAGACTTTATGGTAAGAACCTTATAAGCCGGAATATAAGCCGCCAGTGAAGGCACCTGGATATTGACGAGCATGGTATTCCCTGTTTTCCGGATTCCGGTATCATTGATGTGCATGTGCCCCGCAAAATGAATCTGCAGTCCGGCTTCTGCAAAAGCCCTGGCAACCTGTTCTTCCGGTACTCTTTCCATCTGCCATTTCTTTTCGCCCAGCAACGTTTTGATGTCCTGCGTGGCCCCGTCATTATAATCGATCATTGGGTAGTGGGTAAATGCAATGACGGTTTTGCCGTTTCTGTGGGCTTCTTTCATGGTCTTTTTTACCCATTCAATGAGATGCTTTTTGTGGGTGAGCACATTGTTGTATCCGATGCCGGCGCCTTTATAATTCTCTGCATTGGCGGGGTTTTCTTTGGTGTTTTTAGGGATATAGGTATTGCCGTCGATGGCCATTAGCCAGACTCCTTTTACCGGTTCTGCGACATAGCTGAGATCAGGAACGGGAAACCCTTCGGAGACATCATACATTCTGCGGGTATAGTCTGCGTTTTGCATGGCCTTTTCGTAAAAATAGTCTTTCAGGGAATACGGAGAAAACGGCGTACTCCAATACAGATCGCCCGGTTTGGGATAAAAGCCGAAGTCTTTCAGCTCATCCAGGATTTCGAGATAGCCTGATTCTGCGATGTCTTTGGTAATGATGCTGTTTCCCTGTTTCTTCAGGGTCTGTTTACTGTAAATTCCAAGCGGATGCCCATCCTGCCCAAGGAAATCATCTTTGCCGGCTTCCTTTCGGAAAGGGCCTACGGGATCGTGGTTGCCGGTGGTGAGGTAAAATTCGATGCCGTATTCCTGGTGGTATTTATCCAGAATCTTATGCAGTCCACGGAGATTGTAGGCCTGTCCGTCATCTGAAAAATCACCGGGCATGGCGACGATCTTTATTCCTTTGCGGGCAATATCGTCCAGGGCTTTCAGGAAGGCAAAATAGTTTTCGTTGAATATCCGGGTCGAATGCAGCTGCGCATCCATGGTCCGGAGAATGGTGGGCTTTCCGGTCTTCGGATTGATGATCCCTTTAAAGTCGTTATCAGAAAAGCTTCCATACAGATCCTGAAAATGGACATCCGACAGAAAAGCAATCTGCACCGGCTTCTGCTGCGCCGAAAGAACCGAAAATACAAAGATTAAAAATGAGAATATTCCTTTATTCATCCTGGAAAAAAGACGAAGGTAAAGGAATATTTCAGGAATGGGTTTACGGGAGTTTTAAATAATTATGAAGAAAGTTACTCCCCTCCATACGTACTGATAATATATGGCGTTGCTTCTTTCAGGGTTTTCCCATTTTCAGGATGTTTACCAAAGCTTGTAAAAAACTCTACTTCGTTAGCACTTTTATCATACCAGACTTTATGCAAAGCATTATCTACGGTAAGGGTATCCGGTCTGGTGATCTTTTTAAGATAGGTGAAGTTTCCTGAATCCATGGGCACAACTTCTATCTGTGGGCCAAGATAGCTGCTGTCCGTTGCGATGTAACGATCTTTGTCCCAATACATAAAAGGTTTGTATGTGGCGGGAGAATTTAACCCGGACATAATCCCAAGTCGATTTGCATTCTTGGGATTAGAAAATACTACGCCTCCGGTCGCGAGAAGTATGACAAAGGTCATTTCCAGGATTCCCATTCCGTTTTTCTTAATGAAATCAGGCATTTTGAAATGTTGTTCGTTTGTAATATTGATGATAATCTTCGAAAGCTTTTCCGTTATAGATTCTTCATCATGATCAACACTTACTTTTACGGTCGTTTTGTTGGTATTTTCGTCCTTCTTAATAAAGGTGTTGGAAAAGTCTGTGAAATTTTTGTAGCCTATATATTGGCTTAATTTATCCAAAGTATCAGTATCGGGATTAACTTCCTTTTTTATACCCGTCACAAACGAGTCATGGTATCTGGTAAATGTTTTCTCATCAAGAAAAAGTTTAAAAGTTTCCAAATGTACTTTTAAATACATTGCTAACCCATTTTTAGAAGTTTTTTCAGACTCTCTTTTAGCTTTCTCAAAGACTTCAATCATTAATAGTTTTCTCTTGGACATATTTAGTTTTTAAGGGGATTATTACAAAATAAGTGATTTTACCTCATGTCGCATTACGGCTTTCCGTAAACCATTTGTGTCCATTTTCGTGTCCATCGATGTCCAGCTTTTGTCTAACACCTGCGTCGGCCTTTGTCGCATCTTTGCATCAGAGATCAGTGATAAACAAAACATTACAAAAACAAATTTACAAAACTGATTTCAAAAATCACCAGATAAGACGGAAGAAAACTCCGGGTTGGGAAGCAGATGTTTCTCTTCCGTTTTTGAAGGTTCACTTCCCAAAAAATTTAAGAAGCGCTTCGAAATTTTAACAGTGTACAGCTCACGATAAATACTTCGTGAGAGGAAGAAAAGAATTTCAACTTCAAAATTTTTTAAAAATGTTAAACTTAATATTGATGCTAATCGCTTTAGCATTCGGGAATAATAGTGCCAATACTCAATCATGCCATAACGACAACAACGGACAGGTAACCACCCAAGACACCGGCAGCGGAGTAAATCCGGGAGGAGGAATAAACCCAGGTGATGGAGGTTCAGGTGGAGACACAGGAGGGGAAACACAGCCAATACCTCCAAAGAAGTAATATATTTTTTTAAATTAGGGGAATGAAAATACATCATTCCCTTTTTTTATTACTATTAGTATTATTTTTCTCATGTAAAGAAAATAAACGCAATATACTAGCAGATACTTTTTACGATAAAGGATATGATTTTTATTACAAAAAAAATTATGACAGTTCTTTTGTTAATTTCTTTAAAGCATCTCAAGGTCTTAAAGAACCTAGCAAAATTGCCAATAGTCTGATCTTTCTGTCAATTATTCAAACAGAAAAAGGAGATTTTCTTGGTAGTAATGAAAATTTAAAAAAATCAACAAATTTTATACGCAAAAATGATAATGAAAATCTCAATTCAATATATAATCAGTTTGCAATAAACCATAATGCATTAAAAAATTACAAAGAGGCAATCTATTGTTATAATAAAGCCTTAACATTTACTGATAAGGATTCTTATTCTGGATTAAGTATAGAGAATAATATTGGTGTTTCAAACCTAAAGATTAAAAATTATAACTATGCATTGAACATTTTTAATAACCTTTCAAAAAATCCCTTAATAAAAGATAGTATTGATTTTAGAAATAGAGTTTTAGATAACTTAACATATACAAAGTCTTTAATATATAAAGATTATAATGCAGAAAGTGATCTTGTTTCTATTTTAGAAAAAAGAATTAATAGAAATGACTTATCTGGAGTCAATGCAAGCCTTTCACATTTAACTGATTACTTTAATAGTAGAAATAAAAATAAAGCATTATATTATGCTAAAGCAATGTATGATAATTCAAAAAAGACAGGTAGCTATGAAGATCAACTGGACGCTTTGCAAAAAATAATAAAGCTTGAAGATGATAAAAATATAAAACCTATTTTCGAAAAATATCAGACTTTAAATGATAGTATCCAAAATACTGTAAATAATTCTAAAAGCTTATTTACTTCTATAATTTATGAAGTAGAAAAAAATAAAAATGAGGTTTTAGCTTCTCAAAACAGAATTTTAAAACAGAATTTTGGTATTATATTCTTAGTTTTAACTATAATCATCGGCATTTTCTGGTACAGAAAAAGAAAGAAAAGACTTCAGCAAGAAAAAGAACTCGAAGTAAAAAATACGCAGCTCAAGATGTCTAAGAAAGTTCATGATGTCGTAGCAAATGGGCTTTATCATATGATGGTAGACGTACAGAATAATCCCGAAGTGGACAAAACCAGAATCCTCAATAATATTGAAAAGATGTATGAAGAATCCAGGGATATTTCTCATGAGACGATCATTGAGGAAGATTTTTCGTCACGTTTTGTTAAAATGATTTCGTCTTATTCTTCTCCGGAGCAAAAGGTTCTTACCGTAGGGTACAATGAAAATATCTGGGAAAACGTATCGTACAATATTCAGCTTGAGCTTTATTATATTTTGCGTGAAGTTCTTGTCAATATGAAAAAACACAGCAATGCAAAGCTGGCTTCTCTTAAATTTGAAAAAACCAGTGATCTTTTAAAAATAAAATACACCGATAACGGGGTTGGAATCGAAAATCTTAATGACGGGAAAGGAGCAGGGATCCATAATACGGAAAACCGTATTGAATCGATCGGCGGAGATATTACTTTTGAAAAAAATCCTTCAGGCGGATTAATAATTCAAATAACTATTCCAATACACTAAATTATGTTTAAAAAAGCACTAATAGCCGAAGACCATGAGATCAGAAATTCCGGGATTGTCAATACTCTCGCGGAATTAAACATTAAAAATTCCGATTTCGTAAGTTATTGCGATGATGCACTAAAGCATATTCAGACTGCGTTTGCCGAGAATCAACCTTATGACCTTCTTATCACTGATCTCTCATTTGATAAGGATCATATTCATCAAAAAATAAAATCCGGTCAGGAATTAATTCATGAGGCACGAAAGATTCAGCCGAATCTAAAAGTCATCGCCTTTTCAATAGAAAAAAAGCCTAAGATCATTGATGACCTTTACAAAGTTTATCAAATCAACGGTTTTGTAGCCAAAGCGAGAAATGACGGAAAAGAGCTGAAGAATACAATAAAAAAAGTGTTTAACGGAGAAACGGTGATTCCGCAGGAGATTTTAAATTCCATTCGTAACACTTCTCTTGAATTTACAGATTACGATATTACCTTGCTTGAACTTCTTTCCAAAGGCTGGAAGCAGAGCGAGATTGAAGAACATTTCAAAAAGAACGGCATTACTCCGGACAGCAAAAGCTCTATAGAAAAAAGACTGAATGACCTCCGCGAAAGTCTGGGTGCTAAAAACAATATTGAACTGATCGTCATGTGCAAGGATATCGGCATATTATAAGGTACAATTAAAAAGCAATTTTAAAAACCTTTCGGAATCATCCGGAAGGTTTATTTTTTACCATTTACGGAAAACCGTAAGGATTCCGGATCTAATGCTCATAATTTTGGATTATTAATTAAAAATCAATTATGGGAAAATTTATAATCGGTCAAAGGGTAAACAGAGAGTACCAGTTTAACCTTAAATCGGAAAATGGCGAAATTATTTTAATGAGTGAAGGCTACGTTCAGAAAGCTTCTTGTCACAAAGGGATCGAATCGGTGAAGGTAAATGCCCAGGACGATTCCAGATACGACCGAAGAGTGGCCGTAAACGGAAAAGATTATTTTGTTCTGAAAGCAAGGAATGGCGAGATCATCGGAAAAAGCCAGCTTTATTCCTCGAAATCAGGAATGGAAAACGGAATCGCTTCCGTAAAATCCAATGCTCCTACTGCAGAAATTGTTGATGAAACACTTTAATACTAATTCTATGGATCTTAAAATTAAACTTGAACAGCTTCAGCAGAAAGTCATCGGCCTGAAAGATCAGATCGGAACGGAAGAAGCCACAAAGAATGCCTTTGTTATGCCTTTTATACAGATTTTAGGCTATGATATTTTTAACCCGACAGAAGTCGTTCCCGAACACGTTTGCGATATCGGAACCAAAAAAGGAGAAAAGGTAGATTATGTCATCAAAAATAATGACGAGCCGATTTTCATTATCGAATGCAAACACTGGAAAGAAAGCGCTGATGCCCACAACTCGCAGCTTCACCGGTATTATCATGTTTCCAAAACAAGATTTGGCGTGCTGACGAACGGAATTATCTATAACTTCTATACCGATCTTGAAAAGCCCAATATTATGGATGAAAAGCCCTTTTTCACGATTAATATTGAAGATTTAAAAGACAGTTCGATCAAAATCCTGGAGAATTTTACCAAGAAAGATTATAACCTCGAAAGTATCTTAGACTCTGCTGAAGCGTTAAAATACATCAAAGCCATCCGCAAAGAATTCGAAAAGGAAATTGAAAATCCTTCTGATGAACTGGTGAAACTTCTGGTGAACCGGTTTTTTGAAAAACCTTTGACGGCCAACAGGATGGTTTCCTTTAAAGAATATGCAAAAAAAGCACTGGCCACTTCTATTAATGAATCGATCAGCTTCAGGCTGAAATCGGCACTGAGCATCAACGAACAGATCGAAAAAAGAGAAGAGGATGTAAAAAACGCACAGCCGATCGACGACAACAACGAATCTAAAATTGTCACCACCGAAGAAGAGCTGGAAGGGTTTCAGATCGTAAAAGCCATTTTGAGAGAGAGAGTTCCTGCTTCGAGAATTGCTTATAGAGATACTTTATCCTATTTCGGGATCTTGCTGGATGACAACAACCGGAAACCGCTGTGCAGGCTCCATTTCAATACTTCCAAAAAATACTTCGAGCTGTTTCACAATGGCAAAGATGCCGGAGAAAAGATTTTGTTAAATAATCTCGATGAGATCTATCATTACAGGAACCAGCTTCATCAGACTTTAGAGAATTATAATTAAAAAATAAATACCATGGAAAATCAATCTGAAACTCAATTTTACAACGATGGGTCTGTTACAGTTACCCAATTAAGATTTGTTACACGATCAAAACTTATGCTATGAGAAATATTTCTTCAGTACATGTTTTTGAAATTAAAAAAAGCCGTGTCGGCCCTATAGTTATGTTTCTGATGGGATTCCCATTTTTGTTTTCCGGAGATGTTTTTTGGATAGGACTAATAATTATAGTTCTTGCAATTCTGTGGCTGTTCGGTATCAAAAACGATTATGCTGTAAGAATCAGTACAAATGCAGGTGAAGCAAACAGTATTCTTTCACAAGATAAAATTTATATTCAAAAAATTGTGAATGCATTAAATAATGCTATAGTTTACAGAGGATGATTAAAATAAGAACAACCATGAAAAAACTAATACCCTTCATCATACTGGCCTTTGGCCTCATCCTTTTACATTCCTGTGTAAAAGCAAACGATAACCTGGGACACGGTGGAAGATGTACAGGTTCTGCCTATTGTACGGCATGCAGCAACTGTTCCCGATGCGGACATTGCGGTAGCGGAGGAACCTGCGGCAAATGTAGCGGAAGATCTTCAGAAACATCGTATTCCGGAAGCTCTTACAAGAAAGCTAAATCTAAAAAACACAAAACTTCAAGTTCCCATACCTCTCCAAAAAATAATTCAGGTAAGAGTCCGAAAGTTGAACTGAATGTCAATGTCAATTCCAACAACAGATATCTCGCAGGCATCGGAGCGGTGAATATTTATGAAAAACCATCGGTCCGCTCTAAAATAGTAACCATTGTTTCTAAAAATGCCAAGCTGATTCAGTTAGCAAAAGAAGGGGAATGGTATAAAGTACAGGTGAAATCGAGTGGTAAGAAAGGATACGTTTATTATAAAAATGTGAAATAACTAAACAAAAGGTTGTTTAATATCATTCAATCCTGATTTTAAACAATTTAAGATTAACGAAGAAGAAAGTTAAAACGCAATTAATATAAACCGGAACCATTAAAAAAGCGAAGAATTTTCTTCGCTTTTTTACTTTATTTAATCCCAGTCTGCCGCTATAAACTCCATTTTATTCCCATGGTCATCGGTGACGCTTAAGGTATGTCCTTTGATGGCATATTTTGTCATATTCCTAAATGTTTTGGCAAAATCGGTTTCCAGTTTCATGTCCTGACAGGCTTTCAAAGTCGAACCGATCTCCGAGATTTTTACGTTGCCGTCGCTTTTAAATTCAGCAGTGAAAAACATGCTGTTGCAGCCCATGAAGGCGGTCCCTTTTATTTTATCATTTTCCACCTTTTGGGTCAGGTTTACTTTGGCACCGTTCTTCATCAGATCAGATTTCGTATAATCCCCGAAACTTACCAGCATCCATTCTCTTTGGATCTGAAAATTTTTATCAGGTGAGGAAGTATGGCCGTTTACAGCACTACAATTCAGCAGCATTCCTGAAAATAAAATACTCAAAATCGAAACTATTATTGCTCTCATACGCTTCCAAAAACCAATTTCATACCATTCCGGGGCCAGAATATGGTAAAAATTAGTAAATTAGCCACACAAAAATTATTTTATAAAATGAAAAGAATACTTCTACTATTCACTTTCCTTTTAAGCTTTGCTCAGATTAGGGCAGATGAAGGAATGTGGTTGTTAATGCTTGTTAAAAGACTTAATGGTGTCGATATGCAAAAAGAAGGTTTGCATCTTACACCGGAAGAAATCTATTCCGTGAATAATTCGAGCTTAAAAGATGCCATCGTAAGCTTCGGAGGATTCTGTACGGGAGAAATCGTTTCCGGGCAGGGCCTTATCTTCACCAACCACCACTGCGGTTACGGTGCGGTAGCAGCAGCTTCTACTCCGGAAAAAGACTATTTGAAAAACGGATTCTGGGCCATGAAGCAGAAAGACGAATTCAATGCTAAAGATCTTTATGTAAGATTTTTGGTAAGAATGGATGATGCTACGCAGAGAATCAATTCAAAATTAAACAACAATATGTCCGCTGCAGAAAGAAAAGCAGTGATCGATGCGGAAACCAAAGCGATCCAGTCTGAAAATTCTGAAAACGGAAAATATACGGTAGTAGTAAGAGATTTCTTCAACGGAAATGAATTTTATTATTTTGTTTACCAGGATTATAAAGATATCAGATTGGTGGGAGCTCCGCCATCCGCATTAGGAAAATTCGGAGGGGATACCGATAACTGGGAGTGGCCAAGACATACGGCAGATTTCACGGTTTTCAGAGTATACGCCGATGCAGCAGGAAATCCGGCTGAATATTCTCCAAGCAATGTTCCGTTAAAACCGAAGCATTTCTTACCCGTTTCCCTTAAAGGCGTGAAGCCGGGAGATTTCTCAATGATCTTAGGGTATCCGGGAAGAACCAACCGTTACCTGACGTCTTACGGAATTCAGCAGATGGTCAATAAAGATTACCCGGCTTGGGTTGAAGCTTCCAAACTTGCCATGGATGTTATGAAAAAATATATGGACAAGGATAAAGGAACCCAGCTTAACTATGCCTCACAATACGCATCAGTGGCAAACTACTGGAAAAACAGACAGGGTACTATCGATGCCGTTATTAAAAACGGAACCATTACCGACAAACAGAAGGTAGAAGAAAGATTCAAAACATGGGCGGTTCAGCCGGCAAATATTGTTGAATACGAAACGGTTTTAGACGATATCGCCATTTATTACAAACAGACTTCAGACCGAAATGTCGAAAGAATGTATATGTCTCAGCTTTCGAGAAATGCAAAATACTTCTCCCTGGCTTTACAGGTGGGCAGCGTTCTTAAAGCCTACGCAGATCAGGATATGAAAGGAAGACTTGCCATGAAGCCTAAAGTAGATGCTGCTTTAAAATCAGCTTACGAAAACATCAACACCAAGCTTGAAGGTGAAATGATGAATTCTATGGTCAATCTTTACCAGACAAGAGTAAACAAGGACGTCGCTTCAGAAACGATCATGGGGCTTGATGCTAAAAACCTTTCCAATGTTGCTTATTCTTCCATATTTGCCAACAAAACTTCAGCAACGAACTTTGTATTAAACCCTGACAAACTGAAATTGGATGCCGATCCGCTTTGGAAAATTGCCAACGGAATTGTAGCTGATCAGAAAGTTTCAGCAGAAAGATTCGTGAAGATTGATGATAATTTTGCTAAAAACAACAGACTATTCTTAGCAGGATTAATGAAAGCAATGCCTGAGAAAAAGTTCTATCCGGATGCTAACTCTACCATGAGACTTACATACGGAACCGTAGATACATTACCCATCAGAGCAGACAGAAACTACTTCGGTGTTACGGATAACTATTATACGGATATGACCGGTCTTGTAGGGAAATACAAGAAAGGAGATGAAGAATTCGATCTTCCGCAAAGAGTAATTGACCTTTACAACCTTAAAGATTTCGGTCAATATGCTGATGCTAAAGGGTATATGCCGGTTAACTTCCTTTCCAACAATGATATTACTGGAGGAAACTCTGGTTCACCGGTAATCGACGGAGACGGAAACCTTATCGGTCTTGCCTTCGACGGAAACAGCGAAGCCTTAAGCGGTGACATCGTTTTCGAACCGGAATGGCAAAAAACCATCAACGTAGACGTTCGTTTCGTACTTTGGACGATCGACAAATACGCCGGTGCCAGAAGACTGATCGACGAATTGAAGTTGGTAAGAGACGAAAACACGCCTGCCGATACCAAAACAAAAATGCCTAAGGCAACTTCTGCTAAAGGTAAAAGAAAATAATCCTAACCGATAAATTTTTAAAGCCGCGAAAGTTTTCTTTTGCGGCTTTTATTTTTGAATAAATTAGCCATAAAATTTTCTTACTAATGAAACCTCAACTCATTCGATTCAAGGCGATCATTAAGCAAAGCGGCAATATGAACGCGGCCTTTGTGGAATTTCCATTTTCTACGGAAGAATTATTTAACAAGAAAGGACAGGTAAAAATCAAGGCAGTCTTTGATGGTAAGGTAGAATACCGCGGAAGTTTGGCTAAAATGAAATCCAACTCTCATATTTTAGGGCTTACCCGGGAAATAAGAAAAGAGCTGGGCAAAACTTTCGGGGATGAAATTTCCGTAAGCCTTACCGAAGATAAGGAAGAAAGAACCGTTGAAATAGCGGATGATATTCTTGCCGTTTTTAATGAAAACCCTGAAGCAAAAGCATTGTTTGATAAAATGAGCTACACACACCGGAAAGAATATATCCGATGGATTAGTGAAGCTAAAAAAACCGACACCCGTGAAAGCAGAAAAACCAAAATGATCAAGATGATTCTGGAGGGGAAAAAAGGAGTATGATTTACATCACCCATTCCAAAATTCCCTGTCCAGACTTCTGTATTGTATGGCTTCCGAAATATGATATGAAAGAATATTTTCAGAACCTTCCAGATCGGCGATGGTTCGGGCTACTTTCAGAATACGATCGTAGGCTCTTGCAGACAGGTTCAGCTTTTCCATCGCTGTTTTTATAAGGCTGAATGAGGCTTCATCCAATTCACAGTATTTTTCAATTTCTTTTGGTCCGATTTGAGCATTGTAGCTTATTTTCAAATCTTGATATCGTTCTCTTTGAATTTCGCGGGCCATGAGCACCCGTTTTCTGATCTCTTCACTTTTTTCCCCTTTTCTTCTTTCTGCCAGTTGCTCAAATTCTACCTTTTGTACTTCAATATGAATATCAATTCTATCCAGAAGCGGCCCTGAAAGTTTATTCATGTAGCGCTGCATTTCGTAGACGGTAGAAGTATTGTTGGGATCGTCAGGAAAAAAACCGCTGGGACTTGGGTTCATCGAGGCGACCAGCATAAAACTTGCGGGATAATTTACCGTAAATTTCGCCCTTGAAATCGTGACTTCACGATCTTCAAGAGGCTGTCTCATGACTTCCAGCACTGTTCTTTTGAATTCGGGCATTTCATCGAGGAAAAGGACGCCGTTGTGAGCAAGGGAAATCTCTCCGGGTTGCGGATAGCCGCCGCCACCGACAAGGGCTACATCAGAAATAGTATGATGTGGAGCCCGAAACGGACGTACGGTCATTAAAGAAGTTTCAGTTCCCATCTTACCAGCAACGGAATGTATTTTTGTTGTTTCCAAAGCTTCTTTTAAACTTAACGGCGGCAAAATACTCGGAACCCTTTTGGCCAGCATCGTTTTTCCACTTCCGGGAGGGCCAATTAAAATAATATTATGTCCACCGGCGGCTGCAACCTCCATGGCGCGCTTTGCCGTTTCCTGACCTTTGACCTCGGAAAAATCAAAAGGAAAATCGTTGATTCTTTCCTGGAACTCTTTCCGGGTATCTATTTCGACTTTTTCGAGCGGCGTGCCTTCATTAAAAAAATCAATGACTTCTTTAATGTTTTCTGCCGCAAAGACATTCAGGTTGTTTACGATCGCTGCTTCACGGGTGTTCTGTTTCGGAAGGATGATTCCTTTAAAGCCTTCTTCACGGGCCTGGATGGCAATCGGCAAGACACCGCGTACCGGCTGTAAAGTCCCGTCGAGAGAAAGCTCTCCCATAATGATATAATCCTGGATGTTTTCAGCAATAATCTGATCAGAGGCCACAAGAATACCAAGGGCTATGCTCAGGTCGTAGGCGGCACCTTCTTTACGAAGATCGGCAGGCGCCATGTTAATCGTGATTTTTTTGCCCGGAATCTTGAATCCGACATTTTTCAGAGCGGCAGAAATCCTGTAGCTGCTTTCTTTAATGGCATTATCCGGAAGACCGACGAGATGATATCCGACACCGCCGGTATCAACATTTACTTCAATCGTAATCGTCTGTGCCGAAACGCCATGAATGGCACTTCCATAAATTTTTATCAACATTGTCCGTGTTTTGATGCAAAAATAATAAATTTTACAATCACCTTCCGATGAAAATGGAATTTAAATTAAAAAGGCTCAGGAAATTAATCCCGAGCCTTGCATCAAATTGAATTCAAACTATCACTTAGATCTATTTCTTAATAAATTTATTTTTAAATACTTTTCCGCTCTCAGATTTAGAAACAATAATATATGTTCCCGGAACCAGCGTGCTTACATCAATAGACTCTGAGAATCGGTGATCCTTTTTCTGAAAAATCAGTTTTCCGGACATATCGATGATGGACACCTCAGGATATTTTTTGTCAGACGCTTTTCCGATATAAATGACCTGAGATGCAGGGTTCGGGTAAACGCTCAGGTTGTTCTCCTTCGGTTTTGTCTCTCCTGTTCCGAGGTTGGTGCAGAAGTCCCAGTTTCCGAAATTCAACTTTGTAAAAGCAAATTCCGAAAGCATTTCACACTGATCGGGGCAATACGTCGTACAGGCATAAAATCCGAAAGTTCCTGATGTTGTCGCGGTATAAGAATCTCCGGTCTCGCCCGGGATGATACATGGATCCGAAGAGGAAGGCGGATTATTCCCCGGAAGACAGCTGAACCAAGTATGAACGCCATAAAGCTCTGGAAACCCGTCGTTAAACTGTACTGAAGCTCCTTCGCAAACATTGTATTCTCCCGGCGCAATCTCCTCATAAGTTCCCGGCTGCAGGTCTACCATCATGAAAGGAAGCCCATAAGCGTATCCGTCTGCAAGAACCGGTGAACTTTCCGCGGTACAGTCGGCCTGCGTCACTTCCACTTTAAAATAATACAGCATATCATCGGTTCCATTAATCGTTAAGGTCTGCGATGTTGCGCCTGGAATCGCTACCCAAGGATTGGTATTCGGAGTCTGCCAGTCCCATTCCTGCTTATACCATTGATACGTAGCGTAGGTTTGGATTGTAGAAAGGGTTTCTGATTCCGTATTACAGAAAACAATCTTTTCAGGGAACATGGTTCCGAGACGCGGACTTGTAATTTCCGGGGTGCATTGCTGTGCTTTTATATTTAAAAAACTTAAAAATAAAAAGCTAAAAAAAATCAGTTTTGTTTGCATATAGTGTTATTTAATGGTTTTATTTTCAGATTAATCAAGCAATATCCTGACTCCGAATTTCAGATTGAAGTTCAGCGGTTTTTCTTTGTAAATGGTATTGAGCGAGCTGTTATCTTTAAAGTGATAACCTATTCCCGGCTCTGCATAAATCCCGATGTATTTTACCACCTTCAGCTGAAGACCAACCGCCGCATTTACCGATGCCTGAACAGGTTTTTGGTCGATTTTCTCCTTCGTTTCCTGTTTCACAGCGCCGTCAACGATGTATTTGGTTTTGATGTCTCCTGCGACCATTTTTTCTACTGAGCCTCCACCCGTCAGATAACCTGTAAAAGCTCCTTTCCTGATGACATCGTAATTTACCTGAAAAGGAATACCGACATAGTGAAGGTTCTGCTCGCTGCTGATAAAATCAGAAGGGCTTCCGGATGTGAGGTTTGCTGCAAGTTTGGTGTAATTGATTCCCAATCCAATACTCCATCTGCTTCCTAAATTCTTATAAACTGACGCTCCGAAAGTCACCGGTGTTTTGTGCCTGATGGTCGCCTCGACCTTTTTATCCTGATTGGCCAGCAGGATGGCCATTAAAGGATCTTCGCCTGTTTCCAGTCCCCACATTTCAGGAAGGCTTGGCGTTGTTCCGTTCAACGTGGCATATCCGGGGAACTGGTCGGTAGCATTTGAAGATGCGTTGCCGGTGGAAAGACCGAACATCCATTTTTTTTCAGTTTTATTTTTTGCAAGCTTTGCTTTTGGGTCATTCTCAAACTTTTCTTTCCATTCCCTTTCCTCTTTTGTCATCAGGCTGCTGGATTCAGCCTCTTCATTACCTTGCTGTTGTGATAAAGGAGCCGTTTTTTTTTCCGGTGCTGAACTCAGGTTGAAAAAGGTTTTGTCTTCAGTATGTCCTGGATTATTGATCACCGGATTAATATTCCGTGATGAAATTTTAATATTATTTATAGCGGAAGCATCTGTTTTTAGTTTAAATTCCTCTTTTTCAATAGCTTGTATTGATCTTTTTTCATGATGATCCGGTGTCGATAATGATCCGTTATCAAAATCTCTTCGGGTGATTTTGTATTCTTTTTTAAATTCTTTTTTTAGATTTTTTTCCTGAAAATAAAATAGCTTACCCAGAATCAAGAACAGGCCAATGGCTGCTGCAACACCGCCGATACGGTACCATAACGGCAGATGATTAAATGTATTAACAGCCTTCTGCGCCTTGAGGTCATTGGGAACCGGGCCCGGCATCGCCTGGTCTTGAACCTTTACAAATAATTCTTCACTGATGCTCTTCCACAATCCATCAGGAACATCTTCTGTATGACCTTCCATCTTTCTGCGCAGATCATTTAACCATTCATTACTCATATTGCGCTGTTTTAGACATTTTATATTCTTTTATTTTCCGGGCAAGCATTGATTTTGCTCTGTGAAACTGTGAAGCTGAAGAGTTTTCAGCAATCCCCAGTAATTCCCCGATCTCCCGGTGACTCTTCCCTTCAAAGACAAACAGGTTGAAAACCTTTCGGTAGCCGTCGGGAAGCATCTGGATGATATTCATGATTTCCTGCCGTGATATTTCCTCCAGACCGGGCCCGTCTTCATCTTCAGGTTCAGCGATTTGGGAGTCATCCCCAATGGCTTTAAAATCGATCTTTTGTTTAATTTGCTTTAAAGATTCATTCACCACGATTTTCGTTATCCAGGCTTTCAGTGAACCGTCTCCTCTGAATTCAAAAGAATCTATGGAACGGAACATCTTTATAAAGCTGTTTTGCAGCACATCATTCACGCTGTCACGGTCGGTGATGTATCTCGAACAGACATAGGCCAGGCTACCCGAATGAACTTCGAAAAGCTCTTTCCAGGCCGCTTCTTCCTTTTTCCAAAGACGGCTCACTAAAATCTGTTCGTTACTTTCTTTCATTGATCTTATGACGACCTTTCGGGTAGCCATTTACTTAACATAATGCAAAGATAGACGGCTCCCACAGAAGCCTGCCTATCCTGCCAATAACCATTGCCTAATTTTTAATACTAATCGGAATTTCATACTTTATGGTCTGATATGGGGTCAGATCCACGCTTTCAACGGTTATTTTTTCTGCTTCCCATGCAAACCTCAAAGAATGGTCATAGCCCACAAAAAAACCTTTTTGTTTGGCGGTCATCTTCACCGAAACAGTTTTGGGTATGCCATCCGGTGCGATCTGGAAAATGAGAGCCTCGGGTTCAAAAGTGAGTTCTACGATATTCTGGGCTGCATTTAATCGGGGTTTAAAATTCAGTTTATATTCAATTTTATCTAAATCTGCCAAAACAGCTTCAGCTTTTACCGGATCTTTTACAATGTTCTTTACGATCTCTTTCACCGGAAAATCACTGAAAGTAATAACACTGTCTTTAGCGGCAAAATCAGTAATCTTTTCATTGTATATTCCTCCCTGTGAGATTACAATTCTTGCCCTGTAACTGCCATTAACGTCATCTGTCTTTACAGGGACAGGGTCATAATTTTCATTTAGACAAGATATTAGTGGAATGCTCAAAAGAACGATTCCCATAAAGACTAAAATGTGAAGTACTGCTTTTTTCTTCATTATTTTAAATTTTATCATTAAACATTATGCTTGAGTACTCATTGACATAAATCCTGATTTCGAGAAATCTTGCATGGCAATTTATTATATTTTGTGAAAAATCCGTAATAAGCTGATTATTAAGGCTAAAATTTTTATATTTCAAAAAATTATTTAATTTTCATTATTTTAATACTTTTGTTATGAACGAGTTTTGCGTAAAAACAAACCTCTTAACTTTATGTCAAGTGTTTTGTGCGTAAATATTAAATTATAATTAATTCATTATCATGGAAATAAAACCTGAAATTTCATGGGCAGATTTTGAAAAGATAGATATCAGATGCGGAACCATCATTTCGGTAAATACTTTTGAAAAGGCCAGAAATCCGTCTTATCAGCTTGAAATTGATTTTGGTGACTTGGGAGTGAAGAAATCTTCCGCACAAATCACCTCATTATATCAAAAAGAAGAATTGATCGGCCTGCAGATTCTTGCTGTCGTTAATCTCCCTAAAAAGCAGATTGCCAACTTCTTCAGCGAATGTTTGGTGTTGGGAATATACGGAGAAGATAAAAAAGACGTCACTCTTTTAACATCTTCGTTGCCGGCAAAAAATGGGCAGCAGGTAGGATAAAAATAAAAGCAAATGATACAACACATTCCTATAGAAAGGGTTTTATTTATTGATATTGAGACTGTTCCGGGATCCGGAGCCTGGGAAGAGCTTTCCGAAACCGAACAGATGCTTTGGGATAAAAAAACGAAACACCAGAGAAAAGATGAAATTTCCGCAGGAGAATTCTATTTCGAAAGAGCAGGAATTATGGCCGAGTTCGGGAGAATCATCTGCATCACAATCGGAATGCTTGAGAAAAATGACACCTTAAAAATCAAAAGCTTTGCCGGAGATGACGAAAAGAAGATTCTTCTTGAATTCGGAGAAATCTTCAACAGCCAACGGCTCAGGGATGTCATTCTATGTGCCCACAACGGGAAAGAGTTTGATTTTCCCTGGATTGCCAGAAGATTCCTCATCAATGGAATGATGCCGCCCGTTCCATTTCAGATGTTTGGGAAAAAGCCTTGGGAAATCCCACATATCGACACCATGGAGCTATGGAAATTCGGGGATTATAAAAGCTTTGTCTCTCTTGAATTACTGGCGCATCTCTTCGGAATTCCGACCCCTAAAGATGATATCGACGGCTCAATGGTTTCATCAATCTACTACATAGAGAAAGACTTGCAAAGAATAGTAGACTATTGTGAAAAAGATGTCTTAACTTTGGCGAACATTTTCCGCCGCATGCGTCAGGAAGATTTATTGAAAAGGTATATCAATTTAGATTAAAAAATGAAATTTACAGACGATCAGATTGCTGACATAGGTGAAGAGATTATCAAAGTCTTGAAAACCGTATATGACCCTGAAATTCCGGTAGATATCTACGAGCTGGGACTTGTTTATGACGTTCAGATCTCCGATGATGCGGATGTTAAAATCATCATGACCCTTACCACACCCAACTGTCCGGTTGCAGAAACACTCCCACAGGAAGTTAAAGACAAGGTAGCCGAAGTAGAAAATGTAAAAAGTGTCGATCTGGAGCTTACTTTTGAGCCAAGCTGGCATAAAGATATGATGAGCGAAGAAGCCAAATTTGAGCTGGGAATGCTTTAATTCAGGTTAAAATAAATCAGGCTGTCACTTAAATTTGACAGCCTTTATTTTTTTTTAAATATAAATAATAATGGTTTCAGACCTCTCTTGCGATCTCTTTACCTTCTCTTCTGCTCCATTCGCTCCAGGAACCTACATACAGAGAAGGAAGATCGAATCCTGCATAAGCCAGCGCCAGAATAGTATGGCAGGCTGTTACTCCTGAACCGCAGTGCACGATTAAACTTGTGGGTTTTCCTTCCAGCAATTCAGAATACTTCTTTCTCAACAGTTCCGGCGAAAGAAAATGACCCTTTTCATCCAGGTTTTCAGTAAAAGGAATATTGATCGCTCCGGGAATATGGCCGGCTACCAGGTCAATCGGCTCAGATTTACCTTTATAACGATAGGCATCCCGGACATCAATCACCGTAGAAGAACAGCTTGTTAATTCATTTTCAGTGTTTTCCAATGTTGATACGGGAAGAAGCCAGCTTCCTTTTTCGATGATCTCAGCTTTGTTAAAAGTTTCCTTCCCGGAAGAAAAATCCAGGCCTTCCTTCTCTGCATTCTGGAAACCGCCGTTCAGAACCTGTACTTTTTCAAATCCGAAAGCTGTCAGCATCCACCAGGCTCTTGCCGCGGCATTGGCTCCGTTTTTATCATCATAAACGATAATATGGGAATCTTCACCAATTCCAAGGTCGGAAATGGTTTTGGCGAATTTTTGAACATCCGGCAAAGGATGCCTGCCTCCAAATGCTGCATTTTCCCCGATTTCCGCCAGATGCTTGTCGAGATCGATGAACCTTGCTCCTTTAATGTGCTTATCCAGATAACTTCCGTAAATATCTTTACCCACTCTGGCATCCAGAATGATAAGCTTTTCCGGGGATAAATTTTTGAGTTCCGAAGGTGAAATTATTGGAGACATGGCCTGTATATTTTAGATGATGATTTTCTTTAAAAATGAAAAATATCTTTCGCTTTGTTATAAGAACTTTCGAAATGAAGCAGGTTCAGTTTATGGTTTACTTTTTCCACACTCATAAAATTAATAACCTGTTCGGTCGGCATATTTCCCACGAGATCATCTTTGGCCATCGGACATCCGCCGATTCCTTTAATGGCACTGTCGAATCTGCGGCAGCCTTTGTCATACGCCGATTTTAGTTTGGAGTACGAATCTTCATACCTATTGTGAAAATGTCCCCCGAAATTGATCTCAGGATATTTTGCTGGAATTTTATCAAATAAAAGAGCGATCGTTTCAGGTGTTGCAACACCCGTTGTATCAGATAGTAAGATGTCTTTAATTCCAATTTCTGAAAAGCGTTGTGCCCACAAATCTACATCTTCCCATTTCCACATTTCGCCGTAAGGATTTCCAAAGGCCATAGAGAAATAAATATTAAGCTGCTTATTTTCGCTTTTTGCGAGTTCAAGCATCCTTACAATCTCGTTAAAAGCTTCTTCCTGGCTTTTGTTGGTATTCCTGTGCTGAAAAGTTTCCGAAATAGAAAACGGAAACCCTAGAATATCTACCGACTCATGTTTCAGAGCCTTTTCTGCGCCACGATAGTTCCCGATAATCGCGGAAACTTTGGTATTGGATCGGGATTTGTCAATATTTTCGGCAACTTCGGCAGAATCTGCCATTTGCGGAATTGCTCTCGGAGATACAAAGCTCAGGCAATCAAGCACATCAAAGCCAACATCCATCAGAGAATTGATGTAATCTATTTTTTTATCTGTGGGGATAAATTCTCCCCAACCCTGCATTGCATCACGCGGACATTCAGTAAGAAACATTTTTACTTTTAGATTTTCTCAAATATAATAAAACTAAACAATTTAGCGGTATCCTCAGTAAATCTACCATTATTTTGATTGTCAAACGGTTATATGTTATTTAAAATTTCGATTAAGGATATCAGGTTACAAATAAACTATTCTGAACCTCAAAATTGCTAACTTTGCCGGAAATCAATACTAATAATGAGCGCAATAGAATTCAACCCGTTGTGGAAAGAAAAGTTACTGAACCGTTTTCTTAATTATGTAAAAATATATTCAACCAGCGATGCTGAAAGTGAAACCACACCGTCTACCGAACGACAGTGGGATATCGCAAACTATATCACAGAAGAGCTGAAAACAATCGGCCTGGAAGACGTTTCAATCGATGAGAACGGCTACATCATGGGCTATATTCCTTCTAATCTTGAGGCCAGCGATAAGCCAACGATCGGATTCATTTCTCATTATGATACGTCGCCGGACTTCAGCGGGGAAAATGTAAAACCTCAGGTATGGGAAAATTACGATGGAGGAGATCTTGTTTTAAATAAAACTACAGGATTTACTTTGTCCCCTTCAAAATTTGAAAGCCTGAAAAAATATACCGGCCAGACCCTGATCACGACAGACGGAAATACCCTTCTGGGAGCCGATGACAAAGCGGGTTGTGCTGAGATCGTAACCGCTGCAGAATACCTGATCGCTCATCCGGAAATCAAACATGGAAGAATAGCAGTAGGATTTACCCCTGATGAAGAAATCGGAAGAGGAGCCCATAAATTTGATGTTGCGAAATTCGGGGCGGAATTCGCTTACACCATGGATGGCGGTGAAGTAGGAGAGCTGGAATACGAAAATTTTAATGCCGCAGGAGCCGTCGTAAAAATTCATGGACTGAGTGTACATCCGGGTTATGCCTACGGAAAAATGGTGAATGCAGCATTGCTGGCTTCCGAGTTTGCTCAGATGCTTCCGGCCAACGAAACCCCGGCCACAACGAAAGGTTTTGAAGGTTTCTATCATTTGATGGACTTGAATGCCGATATTTCTGAGGCTAAATTGCAATACATTATCCGTGACCACGATGCCGATAAATTTGAGGCAAGAAAGAAATTCATGGAAGGAAAGGTTGCTGAGTTTAATCAGAAACATGGTGAAGGAACCGCTGAAATTGAAATTAAAGAGCAGTACCGAAACATGAAGCAGCAGTTTGAAGGCAAAATGCACATCATTGATCTGGCTGCAGCCGCAATGAAAGAAGCCGGAATCGAACCTAAAATTAAAGCGATCAGAGGGGGGACCGACGGCGCCCAGTTGTCTTATATGGGGCTTCCGTGTCCGAATATTTTCGCGGGAGGAATCAATTTCCACGGGCCTTACGAATATGTGGCACTGGAAAGTATGGAAAAAGCGATGGAAGTGATTCTTAATATTGTGAAAGCGTAAGGAGACTGTTTAGTCTGATTAGCGAAATATAACTTTGTCAAAGTTTTAAACTTTGACAAAGTTTTTTTATCTCTCGCAAAAGTAAATTATTGATTTAAAAAAGCATCCCAACCCTGCGCTGTCAAAGCAACCAATTGATTAGAACCTCTCGCTACCATAAAGTTGCCGTCTTCTTTTTCAACGGCGTGCCCGATAATCGTAAAATCAGGATGGTTTTTAATCTTATCAAAATCGTCCGGGGAAATGGTGAATAACAATTCATAATCTTCACCGCCGCTCAATGCAGCCATGACAGGATTTAAATTAAATTCATCCGCGGTGGAAATCGTCAGGCTGTCCATAGGTATTTTTTCTTCATACAATCTGAATCCAACTTCCGAACGGTCTGAAAGATGGAGAATTTCCGAAGCAAGGCCGTCTGAAATGTCAATCATCGAAGTGGGCTTAATATCCAGTTGTTCTAAAATACTTTTCACATCTGTTCTTGCCTCAGGCTTCAATTGTCTTTCAAGGATATAGTCATAGCCTTCCATTTCAGGTTGCATATTCGGATCTGCGAGAAAAACGGCGTGTTCTCTTTCCAGGATCTGAAGGCCCATATAGGCACCACCAAGATCACCGGTTACCACAAGAAGGTCGTTCGGTTTTGCCCCGCTTCTTTTCACAATGATTTCCTCGTGTTCCATACCAATGGCTGTGATGCTCATCACGAGACCGGCGTTGGAACTTGTTGTGTCTCCGCCGATTAAGTCAACTTCATATCTTGTGCAGGCTGCCTGTATTCCGGCATAGATTTCTTCCAGCGCTTCCACCGGAAAGCGATTGGAAACAGCAAGAGAAACGAGAATTTGGGTCGGCGTGGCATTCATGGCTGCAATATCACTCAGGTTAACGACCACCGCTTTGTATCCCAAATGTTTTAAAGGAACATATCCCAGATTGAAATGGACCCCTTCCGCCAGAACATCGGTTGTCAGTACGACTTTTTTATTTTCGGGGTTAATAACTGCCGCATCATCTCCCACTCCAAGCTCCGAAGAGTCGTTGGATAATGAAAAATGTTCTGTCAAGTGCTTTATCAGTCCGAATTCCCCCAATTTGGAGATCGGCGTGAGTTCCTGTGATTTATCTTCAAACATATTTTTAATTATAATTGATGTTTGATAGTTGATAAATGATCACCAACAATTTTTATCAGTCATTTATCGCTTATCAATTGATTAACTGAATTCCGAAGGATCAATATTATGCGGGTGGAAAGGGAATTTCTTGAAATCCTCTTTGGTCAGCACTACCGTTTCCGGGGTTTTGTATTTATTCATGGCTTCCACCACATCATCCGGTGGGGTTGTCATTTTTCGGAGCATCATATCGATCCAGACACCGGTGGCTTCAGAAGTCGCACAATGTACACCATCCGGAGTATAGAATTTATGTACAAAACGGTAAATCGATGAATCTTCCGAACATCCGTCGATTTCCAGGCTTACAAAGACAATCTGGTCGGCATATATTTCCTTGAAAAAAGAATATCTTTCATGCAGGATAACCGGCCCGATTCCCCAACGGCTAAGCTGGGTAACCCCCATTTTCTCTTTGGTCATAAATGCCATCCTCGCCTGTGCACAATATTGTACATAAGATGAGTTGGCCAAATGTTTGTTGGCATCGAGATCGCTCCAGCGCACTTCGAATTTATGGTAAAATATCATTTAAATTTTGTTTTAAATATGAATTAATTTACCACAAAAGTTTTTTTTAATTCACTTTTTGACCCATAAGAAGAATATACCGATTTTTGAACATCTTTGATTTTCTTCTTATATGATCTGAAATATACGCAACGCAGTTGACTAAAATCTAATGTGCCTGATGTGTTTAAAAAAAACTTTTGTGACTTATAATTTCTAGGTTTTGATCAAAAAATTATATTCTTCAAAATTACTCAAATAAGATGGTTTATAAAAATTGTAGTTTTGCAAAAATAATCTTGAGCATAAGATTAAGAGAACTATGAAAAGAATCATCATCATCGGAGGTGGTGCGGCAGGATTTTTCTGCGCTGCCAATCTTGACGAAAGCCTGTACAAAATTACCATTCTCGAACAAAACTCGGATGTACTTCAAAAAGTGAAAATTTCCGGAGGCGGCCGCTGTAATGTGACCCACGCCTGTTTTGATCCGCGAGAGCTGGTTCGGTTTTATCCGCGTGGAAATAAGGAATTATTAAGTGTATTCACTAAATTTCAGCCCGGAGATACTATGGAGTGGTTTGAAAACCGAAAAGTCCCGTTGAAGATTGAGAATGACAACCGTGTTTTTCCGGAAAGCAATTCGTCGCAGAGTATCATCAATGCGATGCAACAGGAAATTCAGCAGAAAAATATTGAAGTAAAAACCAAATGCTCCGTAAAGGAAATAGAAAAGCTTGACGGAAAGTATCTGGTGAAGACAAGTTTAGGGGATTTCGAAGCAGAATATATCGTCTACACTACCGGAAGTTCCCCGAAATCACTGAAAATGATTGAAAATTTGGGACATAAGATTGTTGATCTGGTTCCATCGCTTTTTACTTTTAATATCAAAGATGATCTGCTGAAGGATCTTGCAGGAACCAGCTTTGAAATGGCGGAAACTTCTATTCCTAAGCTTAAGACAGAAGAAAGCGGTCCGCTGCTGATCACTCATTGGGGGCTTTCTGGGCCGGCTATCCTAAAGATTTCGGCCTGGGAAGCAATTAATCTGGCAAAGGCGAAGTACAATTTTGAAATTGTAGTAAATTTTATTTCTAAAGAGGAGGAAGAAGCCACAGCACTGTTTCAGAAATTCAGACAGTCTAATCCTAAAAAAACGATCGGACAGTCAAAGATATTTGAAATAACAAACCGTTTCTGGCAGAGAATTCTGGAAATTTCTAAAGTCGATCTTAACAAGCAGGTCGCCAATGTCTCAGGCAAAGAAGTACAGGCCATTATAGAAAATCTCTGTAAAAAGAAATTTCAGGTAACCGGAAAGTCAACTTTTAAAGATGAATTCGTGACCGCCGGGGGTGTTGATTTAAAGGAAATTAACTTCAAAAATATGTCATCGAAGATACTTCCCGATTTTTATATCGCAGGAGAGGTGCTGAACATTGATGCGGTAACCGGAGGTTTTAATTTTCAGGCTTGCTGGAGTGAAGCATGGCTGATTGCGCAGGATTTGAATTCGAAATGATGTAAACACAAATCAGACTAATGCTTCCACGAATAACACCATTTTATTTGTGAATATTTGTGAGAATATTTGCGATATTCGTGTTTAAAAGAATTTAATCTAAAATGCTTTTTGCGAGAAAAAATATTCCAAAGATCTTTAAAATCCTTCTCATTGCAGGATTTGCCTATTTCTTTTGGCTGATGCTGAACATTACGCTGGAGTATATTCCACTGAATAAGGAGGTCAGTTTTTTAATGATAAAGCAGACGGAAGTTACCGGCCGCCCGGAGTATCTTTATTTCTTTTACACGCATGTTTATACAAGCATTTTTGTTCTGCTCACCGGCTTTTTAGCTATTCTCAGGAAAGATTTCGGGGTCCGTGATTTTCATAAGAATGCAGGTAAGATCTATATTTTTCTGATCCTGCTCCTTGCTGCTCCTTCAGGCATCTATATGGGTATTTTTGCCAATGGAGGATGGTCTTCTAAGATCTCATTCGTTATTTTAGGGTGTTTATGGTGGTTTTCAACGCTTAAAGCCTATCACTACGCCAGGCAAAAGAAGTTTAAACAACACAAGCAATGGATGTGGCGAAGTTTTGCGCTAACGATTTCTGCCATCACCTTGCGGATGTGGAAAGTAATTATTGTATATTTATTTTATCCGAATCCAATGGATGTGTATCAGATCATTGCATGGCTGGGCTGGGTCCCCAATATTTTGTTGATTGAATATTTAATTGCAAGAAAATGGCTCTGATATTCTCAAAATCCTGTATTTTTAAACAATAACACATTAAATATGAAAATTTTAAAACTCACTTTCATCTCAGTTTTGGCCATCGCCCTGATAAGCTGTAAAAAAGAATCAAAAAATACGAGTAAAAATAAAGACAGCCTTAAAGCACAAAAAGACTCTGTAGCTATTCCTGAAATTTACAAAGAATATTACGGAATCTACATGGGGGACTTTGCAGGCAAGGAGATGATTACCCCGGAAATAGGTGAAGCTTATGAAGATGATGTATATAAAAAATTATCGCTGAAAATCAACAGGATCACCAAAGACAGCGTATACGGGCAGAGCATTGTTGATGGCAACCAAAGGCCTTTTCGCGGCGTTTTTAAAGAGGCGTCAAAATCTTTTATTCTGGATGAACCCGGAAATGATAAAACAGACGGCAGGTTTGAGGTTAAATTAAACAATGACAGCCTTACCGGAAAATGGAGCGCTTTCAATAAAACAGCCGTTAAAGCACCGCTAAAGACACTGAAACTGGTGAAAAAAGAATTTGTCTATAACCCGAATTTTATGCTGAGTCCCGATAATGACCTTATCGACTGGGAAAACCCGAAAAGTTTTGTTGAAAAATACACCGATGAAGAAACCGGCAAAACAGAAACCTATACCGCTTCCAAAAACAGGATTGCTTCTGATGCGGTATTTAAAATCAATGCCTCTAAACAGAAATTAACGGAAAAAGATCTTAAGAATCTCCGTAAACTGGATATGGAAATTATTAAGAATTCCGTATTTGCCCGCCATGGATACTCCTTTAAAAAAGCGACTTACAGAAACTTTTTTGAGCAGACCGACTGGTATATTCCTGTTTCCAATAATGTAGACAACGACCTTACGCCGCTGGAAAAGGAAAACGTGGCTCTACTGAACCGCTTTATCAAATACGCAGAAGACAAATACGACAGTTTCGGAAGATAGTTTATCAAATCTCTTCTGATTTAGCTTTCACGAAAGGCAAAAGCAGCAGGCATCCGGCGGCGTAGCACGCTATATCTACCCAGGAAAATGAATTTCCAACCATAATGTACATGATGCTGCCAGGCGAAAGTCCCATTTTATCAGCAATATTGAAATACTGCGCCCATTCAACCAGAAATGAGAAGATAAAGATTCCGGCAATGAGTTTCCTGTCGTCTTTGACGATGAAAAAAGATTTCACCAGGGTATAAAGTAACATCACCACGATGACATCTCCCAGATAAGCCCGCACAAAGAAAATATGCTTCAATACGGTAGCAATGAGTACTTCAGTAATGAACAGGATAAACGAGAGCAGAAAATATTTAAGATTGAATTTAAATTTTATCATGAGGTTTTATTTCTACGCAATAATATTGAATTTAATAAAAAGCTAAACATATTTGGAATAAAAACTCAAATATTTTACGGCTTAATTTCGATATTAAAAAATATTTCCGCTATTTTTGTGGAAATTAATACAAGATGAGAAGAAATTATTTATTATTCACTTTATGTGCCGTTATTTCTTGCGGAACTGCCGATCAGGACACTTCAGAATTCGATAATCCGGTTTTGGTTACCAAAATGGTTCAGGATGGCGACAATTTTACGTTCAGCTACAGCGGAGCCAAAATCACCGAAATGAAAAACACCACCGAAAACTGGACGAGGGCTTTTACCTATACGGGAGATCTGATTACCAAATACACAGACACTTTTTCTGACGGAACCATCGATACCGTGCTCCTTACGTACAACAGCAACCAGAAAATTACCAAGAAAACGTATACCTCCACCGATTTTCCCAATGTGACGAATACGGTAACCTATCTTTATATTGGCAGTGATCAGATCAAAATAACACACACGATGACTGCTCAGGGCAGCAGCAAAATATACGTGAGGAACGCTTATACCAATTCTGACGGGTCATTAAAAAACTGGACGGAAACCGTCACCAGCGTTCAGGGCACAACAACAAGTACCGGAACGGGAAGCCTGCAAAATATTGTGTACGACGGCGGAAATTATCCTTTCAAAAACGTAACAGGCTTTATAAAGATGCTGGAAAGCGAAGACCTGAACGGATCTTCAAGAAACGTCAAGGAGTACAGAAACCTCATAACATATTCCAGCGGGGGAGAAGAATCGACCATTTTCAAATCAACCTATGAATACAACAGTAAGAGCTATCCTGTAAAAGCAGTCCGGGATTATTATCACAGTAACAACCAACCATACAAATCGGAGATCACGACCTACGAATACAACCATTGATCATATCAGAGCGCTTCGGCGCTCTTTTTGCTGCTGAAAAACAATCAAATATGTACAGTATGAAGAAGATTTTGTTATTTTCAGTATTGTTGAGCAGTTGTTTAATGTTTGCACAGGCAGACTACAGCTCGGTTTCGCAGCTTCCGGATTACAACGTTTTAAAAAAGAAAATGAAACTGGATGATGTCGTTACCAAAGCCGATACGCAGGCAGAATTTCCCGGCGGAATGGAGAATTTCAGAAGACAATTTGCAGAAAAAATGGAGATCATCGATGTGAAATCCAAAAGTATTGATACCAGAGTTTATTTCATTGTCGAAAAAACGGGTTACGTAAGATTCGTGACTGCGACAGGAAGCGACAAAAAACATTCCGATGCGGCTGAAGCTGCCGTGAGAAGGCTCTTCGTGAAATGGAAGCCTGCCACCATCAATGGCGAACCCGTACGCTATCTATACACTTTTCCTTTAACACTCAAGAAAAATTAAATAAATAGCCTAAACAAATTGCAGAATTAACCATAAAGTTTAAGCAGACTTAAAATGATTGGTTATCCGCCAATCATTTTTTTTATGGAATTCAGCTTCATTAAAGCTTCTATCGGTGTCAGCGTATTGATGTCTATTTTTGTCAGCTCTTCACGGATGTTCTCCAGCACGGGATCATCCAGCTGGAAAAATGAAAGCTGCATATTTTCTTCAGTCACTCTTTTGATGCTTTCCGAAGAGCTGCCCTGGGTACGGCTGGCTTCCAGGGTTTTCAGGATTTCGTTGGCCCTGTTGACCACTTTAGAAGGCATCCCCGCCAGTTTTGCGACATGAATCCCGAAACTGTGCTCGCTTCCGCCGGGAACCAGCTTTCTCAGGAATATGATATTGCCTTTGTTTTCCTGGATGGAGACATGGAAATTCTTCACCCTTTCAAAATTCACCGTCATTTCATTCAGTTCATGGTAATGGGTGGCAAACAGGGTCTTGGCCTGCGTAGGATGCTGGTGAAGATACTCAGCAATGGCCCAGGCAATGGAAACCCCGTCATATGTGGATGTTCCGCGGCCGATTTCATCCAGAAGAATAAGGCTTCTTTCGGAAATATTGTTGAGGATATTCGCGGCTTCATTCATTTCCACCATAAAAGTTGATTCTCCTGCAGAAATATTATCCGTTGCCCCAACCCTTGTGAAAATCTTATCTAAAATGCCAATCTCAGCATATTTTGCCGGAACGAAACTTCCGATCTGTGCCATCAGGCACACAATAGCGGTCTGACGGAGGATCGCCGACTTACCCGCCATATTCGGCCCGGTCACCATGATGATCTGTTGGGAGTCTTTATCTAAGAAAATATCGTTCGGAATATATTTTTCCCCTAAAGGAAGTGCGTTTTCAATGATCGGGTGCCGCGCTTCTTTCAGGTCGATGGAAAAGCTCTCATTGAGAACAGGTTTTGTATAGCTTTCAGAAACCGCCAGCTCGGAAAGTCCGACTGCGACATCCAGCTGCGCAATGATATTCGAGTTTTCCTGAATCTGATCCATATAGATGATCGTGTCTCCGCATACTTTTCGGTATAGTTCGTTTTCCAGCACACCGATCTTTTCTTCTGCACCCAGAATCTGGTTTTCATATTCTTTCAGCTCTTCCGTGATGTATCTTTCAGCGTTCACGAGCGTCTGTTTTCTGAGCCAGTCTGCCGGAACCTTATCTTTATGGGTGTTGCGGACTTCGATATAATACCCGAAAACATTATTAAAATCGATCTTAAGGCTGGTGATTCCCGTTCTTTCAATTTCTCTCTGGCACATTTCATCCAGGAAGCCGCGCCCCTTAGACTGAAGGCCACGCAGCCTGTCGAGCTCTTCGGAGATCCCTTCTTTAATCACATTTCCTTTGGCAAGATTCACCGGGAGTTCGTCATTCAGATGATTCTGAAGACATTTGATCAGCTCCTCCTGGTCGTACAGGGGATCCAGCCACGCCAATACCTCAGCATGCGGGTGCAGCAGCCCTTTAATTTTGTGGATATTAAGCAAACTCTGGCGCAGGTATCCCAGCTCTTTCGGGGAGATTTTTTCTGCTGCCAGTTTTCCCATCAGCCGGTCAAGATCCGAAATGGATTTCAGCAGCTGGGAAATTTCATATTTAAGATGATCGTTTTCGTTTAAAAAGTCAATTAAAGAAAGCCTTCTGTTGATTTCACTTACAGATTTTAGCGGAAGGATTATCCTTCTCCTAAGCAGCCTTCCTCCCATCGGGGTAGATGTCTTGTCGATAATATCCAGCAGGGATTTACCTTGCGGACTGCTGGGATAGACGATTTCAAGGTTCCTTAAAGTAAAATGGTCCATCATCAGGTAATCTTCCTGCGGAATAACCTGCATTTTGGTAATGTGTGACAGTAAATTATGATGGGTATCTTCAACCAGGTAAGCAAAAATGGCCCCTGCAGCCGTAATCGCCAGCTGCTGATTCTCCACGCCAAAACCTTTTAACGAGTTGGTTTTAAAATGGGCCGTCAGTTTTTCGTAGGCAAAATTATACTGATAAGCCCAGTCTTCCAGCTTAAAAGCACTCCTGTTCCTGATCTGCTCCGGAATCTGTACGCTTCGCTGATAGATAATTTCGCTGGGATCAAAGGTGTTCACAATATGAAGCAGCTTTTCCAGGTTTCCTTCACTCACGAGGAATTCGCCGGTAGAAATATCCACCAAGGCAATCCCAAACTTCTCTTTTTCCTTATGCAGGGAAAGCAGGAAATTATTCTTTTTAGAATTTAAAACCTGGTCATTGAAGGTCACTCCCGGAGTTACCAGTTCCGTTACCCCTCTTTTTACGATTCCTTTCACCATTTTCGGATCTTCCAACTGGTCGCAAATGGCTACCCGCATTCCGGCCCGTACCAGTTTGGGCAGATAAGAATCCACGGAGTGGTGCGGAAATCCCGCCAGCTCGATATGGCCCTCTCCATTGGCTCTTTTGGTGAGAACAATCCCTAAAATCTGAGACGTTCTGACAGCATCCTGACCGAAGGTTTCATAAAAATCACCCACCCTGAATAGTAAAAGTGCATCAGGATATTTCGCCTTGATGGTATTGTACTGCATCATTAACGGGGTTTCTTTCTTCGCTGTCTTTGCCATTAAAATCGGTCTTAAAAATTAGGTTGGTAAAAATATGAAATAAAACAGTAGAAGGAAAGTTTTTGAAATTGCAATAGATATTTTTTGGAATAAACTAAAACCAATGAGTGGGATAGATCCTTCCGGCCAAAACGAATAACCCTAAATGTTTCCTGCATCGTCGTCAGGCGCTTATGATTCGAAACATCCCAAGGTCATTTTAGAGAAAACGGTTAAGTCCTGAAAGGAAACCGATGGTGTCGCCCGTAAGATGCCTCGTCCTCCGCCCGAAGGAAGATGTTTCCCTCGCTCGGAGGACAGGGTTTCCCTCTCACGTACTGTCTGGACCATGCCATCAGCACTGTCCGTTCACTCTCACTCGGGCGGACCGGTCATTGCCATCAGTGCCAAGCATTTTATCAAGAGGGCGGGAGTTTTCATCAAGTGTGTTGACTCCGATCTGAGAGATCTTTCCCGGCGGGAGTTTTTTGTGGGAGTGATGGTTTCGAGTGTAACAGCGTAATAGAACCACCCCGTCGTAAATTCCGTTGGAATTTCCGCCACCCCTCCGGAGGAGTGGAATTTAAAAGTAGTCGGTTAAATGTTGAAGGGCCTAGTTACCACTCCAATTGTCATCCTGAAAGGATCTCAACACGAATCTTTCCATGCGCATGTTATCGGCGAGGTCGGATTTCTACCGAGTGATAAGGGGTGTGCATTAGTTTAAGGTAGTAGAGTTTGAGGGTTTAGGGTATATGGATATGGAATTTATAGAATCGGTAGAAAGCAATCGACTGGCGGACCTATGCTCTCGAAGGGCCGTGTACCCTGAAGGAACCTTAGTATACTCTGTGTTTATGAAAAGACGAGTAAATCCTTGCACTTATTTCATTTAACAAAAGCTTTAAAGGATTATCCTGAAAATAGGCAGGATGAAACTTAATAGCGTTATATTTGATAAGCGGGTATGAGTTCCGGATCAGAAGGGACGATGCTATTAAACAAGAACGTGAAAAAGACAAACGAGATCTATGTAAACCGGATCAACAGGGCCATCGACTATGTCAATACCCACGTTGATAAAAATATTTCGCTGGAAGAACTGGCTGCGGAAGCTTTTTTCTCGCCGTTTCATTTTCACAGGATCTTTGTGGCGGTAACGGGTGAAACTGTTAAGAATTTTATCAACCGCATCCGTATGGAAAAAGCGGCACGGCTCCTGAGGTTTTCAGGAAGAAGAATCTCTGATATTGCTTTGGAATGCGGCTTTTCAAGTACTTCTTCATTTTCGAGGCTGTTCAGGAATTATTTCGGGATCAGCCCCACCGAATACAAAAACGGCACGGAGATCAAAAATAGCAAGATCCGCAAAGCATTATACCCTGTAAATACCGATCATTGCAATAGGGATGAAGGGGAGCTGCAGAAAAGGTTTCCGGTAGAGATCAGGGCGTTTCCGGAAAGAAAGATCGCCTACATCCGGGTGGTGGATGCTTTCAGGGAGGGTGTGGTTCTGAATGCATTTAAGGATATGGAAGACTGGGCGAAAGAGCATGGTCTTTTTGAAATCGAAACGGTTTTCGGGATGTCGCTGGACGATCCGGATGTGACCCCAAAAGAAAAATACAGGTATGAAGTATGCATCACACTTCCCGATCATTTCAGGATAACCGGCAACAGCCTTATGCAGACCACCGTTTTGCCGGCCTGCACTTACGCCGTGACCAAAGTATCCGGTGATCTCGGTGAGGTGACGGCAGCCATGAATTATATGTTTGATATATGGCTGATCCGCAGTGCGTATGAATGCCGACACATGCCTGCCATGGAGATTTTCCTGGATAAGGAAAACAGGTTCAACTGGAGTTATTTTCACCTTGAATTCTGCATACCGGTGATGCCATTGGAAGGTTAGGATAAAAAGAAATAACAATAAACAATTAAAACAAAATGAAAAAAGTAACAGGAATCGGTGGGGTTTTCTTTAAATGCAAAGATCCCAAAGCAGTCAATGAATGGTACAAAACACACCTCGGATTTGATACCACTCCTTACGGAACAAGTTTTGAGTGGCTGGAAAAAGATACCGGTAATAAAGGTACTACCCAATGGAATCCTTTTCCGGAAAGCACTACTTATTTTAACCCTTCAGAGAAGGATTTTATGATCAATTACAGGGTAGAAGACCTGGAATCGCTCGTGAAAGAACTGAAAGAGCAGGGCGTTGTGATTGTCGACGAAATCGAATCCTACGACTACGGGAAGTTCGTTCATATCCTTGATGTCGAAGGAAATAAGATTCAGCTGTGGCAACCGGCAGAGTAAAGCAACTCAGAAAGATTATCGATTACTATGAATTAACAGGATTTCTCTACAGGCATCCTGTTTTTTATTGAACTTCAGGGATCATATCAATAGGAGTGGGCTTCAGCCCACTTTCCCGGATTCACAGAAAAAGGGCTTTAGCCAAAACTTATGGTAAATTTAGCTAGGCCATTATTTTGTTCCGTATTTGAAGATAGGGCTAATGCTTTATGGAATCCATACCACGAAAATTCGTCTTGGTTTTTTTGATGAAAAATGGTATCTTGTAAATCTCACAAATACAGATAGAATTTAATGCTAGAAAAGAAAGAACACAATTACGAGAAGGCCGTTTTGGTAGGTGTTGTCACACAGCATCAGGATGAGGATAAACTTCAGGAATATATGGATGAGCTGGAGTTTTTGGCGTACACTGCCGGGGCTACCGTAGACAGAAGATTTACCCAGAAATTGACGCAGCCCGATTCCAAAACGTTTATTGGAAGCGGTAAAGCACAGGAAATCAGAGATTATGTAAAAGAAAACGAAATAGGCACCGTCATCTTTGATGATGAGCTGTCACCATCCCAGCTGAAAAACCTTGAGCGGGAGATGGAAGTAAAAATACTGGACCGAACCAACCTTATCCTCGATATTTTTGCCCAGAGAGCCACCACTTCTTATGCGAGAACGCAGGTGGAGCTGGCGCAGTACCAATATCTTCTTCCACGTCTGACCAGGATGTGGACCCACCTTGAGCGGCAGAAAGGGGGAATCGGGATGAGAGGTCCTGGGGAAACGGAGATCGAAACCGACAGACGGATCATCCGCGACAGGATTTCCCTCCTGAAAGATAAGCTGAAAACGATCGACAAACAGATGGCGACCCAGCGAAATAACCGTGGGAAAGTAGTAAGGGCAGCGCTCGTGGGATATACCAATGTCGGAAAATCAACCTTGATGAATGCCCTTTCGAAATCTGAGGTCTTTGCCGAAAATAAATTATTTGCCACACTGGACACCACCGTAAGGAAAGTCGTAATCGGAAACCTGCCGTTCCTGCTTACCGATACGGTAGGGTTTATCAGAAAATTGCCTACCCAGCTGGTGGAGTCCTTCAAATCTACCCTCGATGAAGTGCGCGAAGCAGATCTTCTGATTCATGTCGTGGATATTTCCCATGAAAGTTTTGAAGATCATATCGATTCGGTAAACCAGATTCTGATGGAGATCAATGCGCATCAGAAGCCTATGGTGATGGTGTTCAACAAGATCGATGATTTCAGCTACGAAAAGAAAGACGAGGACGATCTTACCCCTTCCACCCGGAAGAATATTTCTCTTGAAGAATGGAAGAATACCTGGATGGCAAAATCTAAATACCCGACCGTATTTATCTCGGCGCTTACGAAGGAAAACTTTCCTGAAATGAAGAGAATGATCTACGATGAGGTGATGAAGATCCATATTTCAAGATTCCCGTACAACGATTTCCTCTTCGAATATTTCGACAATGACGAGGACGAAAACCAACATCAAGAATAATGAAATATCCGCTGTTCCTTTTACTGCTGCTCACCTCAGTGATCAGCTTCGGCCAGAAAGCGAAGATCGATCTGAAAATGATCGGGAAAGACCTTAAAAACCAGAAATCGCCTTACCATTATGATAAGCTGATTTTTAAATATAAAGCCTATCCCAAATCGCTGGACACGATAGAGGCCCAGCATCTGTACTACGGCAGGAATTTCAGAAGTGATCTGGTCTCTACCACCGATGAAGCCTTTAAAACCCTAGCAGAAGCCTTTAAGAATGGTGATTTTGATGAGTGTATCAGGAAAGGAAAAGATCTGTATGAAAAAGATCCCACCAATCTGGATGTCCTTCTGATCCTGCTCCAGGCCTATGATTCCAAGAAAGACGGAAACAATTTTCTCTATTACCTGAGCCAGTTCCGCATCCTTACCGATGCGATGAGAAGTTCGGGTGACGGAAAATCCGAGAAAACGGCATACCTGGTAAACTCGGTAGGGGATGAATACATCCTTCTCAACATCCTGAACCTTGGGAAAGACTATGAAAGGGGTTCCAAGCCCGCAAAGGACGGGATGCTCGACATCTGGCAGAAAGACAATAACAGCGTTTACATCAAAGTACTTTATATCGATTTTTAATACCCAATAACAAAAAAACCGCTTAGTGGAATTATATTATTCATTTTCAGCTTTAATAGTTTTAGCATCCATATTTGCCTACCTGAACTACAGGTTCCTGAAACTTCCCAGCACAATCGGTATCATGGTCATCGCCATTGCCGTTTCCATATTCCTGGTCTCTTTCGGAGAGGCGGTGCTGCCCAGAACATTCGGCCATCTTCACAACCTGATGAGCGGTATCGATTTTACGGAAGTCCTGATGGGCGCCATGTTGAACTTCCTGCTTTTTGCCGGAGGTATTCATATTAATATTGATGATCTTAAAGAACAGCTGCGGCCCGTACTGATATTTTCCACCTTAGGTGTTGTCATCTCCACGTTTGTGGTGGGTTTCGGAATGTTTTATCTCCTGCCTTTTCTGGGGATCCATCTTCCGTTTATCTACTGCCTGCTTTTCGGGGCGCTGATCTCGCCTACCGATCCTGTAGCCGTTTTGAGTATCCTGAAACAGGCGAATGTTTCGAAATCGCTGGAAACAAAAGTGGCGGGAGAGTCTTTGTTTAACGACGGTATGGCGGTTGTGGTCTTTACGGTTGTGCTTCAGCTGGCGATCGGTAATGAAGTCGATCTCGGCATTGAAAGCATAGGATTGCTGCTGCTGAAAGAAGCTGGTGGAGGTTTGTTGCTGGGTGTTGTGTTAGGATGGGTTACCTCAAGGCTGATGCGTGAAGTGGATGATTATATTATTTCCGTACTGGTAACGCTGTCGGTGGTCATGGGAGGATATCTTATTGCCCGCCAGATGCATATTTCGGGACCGCTGACCATGGTTGCCGCAGGTTTGTTCATGGGTAACTTTAATGTTAAATTTAAAATGAAATCCATCACCCAGGATTATCTGATCAAATTCTGGGAACTGATCGATGAAATACTCAATGCGGTATTATTCCTTTTTATCGGGTTTGAGCTTTTGGTGATCAAAGATCTCAGCCATTATATGATTCCGGGGCTCGTCGCTATCGTCGTGGTTCTTGTCGCCAGGCTGGTTTCCATTTACGGGCCTACCAAATTTATGCAGAGAACCTTTAGTCCGCAGACGGTAAAAGTTCTGGTATGGGGAGGAATCCGGGGCGGGGTTTCTATTGCACTGGCGCTTTCTATTCCGAAAAATGAATACAGCAATGCTGTTTTAAGTATTACTTATTGTGTGGTTGTATTTTCTATAGTGGTTCAGGGACTTACCATTGCCAAAATAGCCAACCCCAAGAAGATTGCCAAGGAAGAAGAAGAGTTGGAAACGGTCGCTTTACATAACGAGAAGTAAAAGGCTGTCAATACATTAATTAAGATCTGATTTTTAATCCGGAAGCAGCAGATGAGTACAGTAAAAGAAATACAGGAAGCGCTCGCCGTATTGTCCATCCCCGAAAAAGCGGAATTCTTTCCGAAGTATTTTAAAACAGGAAAAGGAGAATATGGTGAAGGAGATTTGTTTCTCGGAGTGAAAGTTCCCGATCAGCGGTCTGTTGCCAAAGCATTTTTTTCTAAAATCACACTGCAGGAACTTGGCGGGCTGCTTTCATCAAAATACCATGAGCACAGGCTCACGGCTTTATTGATTTTGGTTTCTAAATTTGAAAAAACAAAGGATGAAAGGATCAAAAAAGAGATCGTTGAGTTTTATCTGGATCATCTGAACTATATCAACAACTGGGATCTGGTCGATTCAAGCTGTTATAAAATTCTGGGCAGATATTGTTTTGAAAATCAGAAAGAAGATCTGCTTCAAAAACTTTCCGCCTCCGATGAAATGTGGCACAAGAGAATTGCGGTTGTGGGAACCCTGTTTTATATTAAAAAGGGTGTTTTTGAACTCACCAAGGAATTGGTTATCCGGAACCTGAAATATTCCCACGACCTGATGCATAAAGCCAATGGCTGGATGCTGCGGGAAATGGGGCAGAGAAATGAATTGGAATTAGTGAACTATCTGAACCTGTATTATAAAGAAATGCCCAGAACCTGCCTGCGTTATGCCATAGAAAAGCTTGACGAAAATGTGCGGCAGGATTATCTGAAAGGCAGAATTTAATGAAATAAATAACACCTATGAAAAATTATATTAAACGGCTTTTCGTTTTGCTGCCTTTGCTGATGCTTACGAGCTGTTTCGATATTTTAGATAAAGTACACGTAAATGCTGACGGAAGCGGCGAATACACCATCATCCTGAATGCAAGTAAGAGTAAAACAAGGCTGGCTTCCATCTCTAAAATGGAAACCGTCAACGGGAAGAAAGTTCCGAAGAAGCCGGAAATTGAAGCTAAAATTAATGAAGCAGCAAGGATTTTTAAGTCGACTCCCGGGATTTCGGATGTGAAAACTTCGATGGATTTTGATAACTACATCATTAAATTAAGCTGTCATTTTACGAAGATCGAAAACATCAATGTCGGACTGGAACAGCTGAAAAACAGGAACGTCATCGGAAAAATGGTTCCTACCAATATTTACAGCCAGAACACGGCTAAAAAGACATTTACCAGAAATAAAGTGAATACTTTCAAAACCGATTACGAGAAGATGAGCACTGCCGATAAAGAAATCTTCAATAATGCGCGCTACATTTCGGTATTACAATTTGAAAATACAGTAAAATCGCAATCCAACAGCGCCTATTCACTTTCTCCGAACAGAAAAGCGCTGAAGCTTGAGGCTAATCTTTTAGATCTGATTCTTCAGAAGAAACCGCTCCAAAATAATATCCTCTTTCAATAAATACACCCCACGATTCATGAAATCTATCGTACAGAAGACGCAAATTTTTATTTTATTCCTTGTTTTTTCGTTCGCTTTTGCCCAACAGCGCATGAAAATGCCTGCTGATGTCCTGTTTTATATGGAAATCAACGGGAAACAGCTGGATAAAAAGATCAACTGGCAGAAGTTTAACCCGATCCTCCAGGAAGTGACGAAAAAAGGAAAGGGAAAAGGTAAAAATTCATGGACCGATTATTCGAAGACCGGCATTAAATACGATGCCACCCAGTATCATTATGCTTCCTTCAATGATTCCGTGAAGATGTATTCGGCACATTTTATCGTGGATAATAAAGATAAATTCAGTGAGTTTATTCATTCGGTTAAAAAAGAAGGACTCGAAATTTCCAAGAGAAACAATTATTCTTATGTGAATCTGGATGATGATGTTTTTGTGGCATGGAATGGCAGCAGAGCCGTTTTGAAAATGATAAGTTACGAAAAGCCTTATCAGGACAAATGGGGAGATATGGCTGTTGCAGATAGTGCAGCTGTAATCATTGACAGTGTTGCCGCTGCGGTAGATAGTGTTGTCGTAGACAGCGCTTATGTTGAAGAGCCTGAAAAACCGTTCGATTATAAAGAAGAGATTAATTATCTGAAAGATGATATTAAATATTTAAAGGAAAGCATTAAAGACAATAATGCGGAAATACAAAGAATACAGAAAGATATCAAATACCTCGAAAAACATCACGAGTATCCGAAAAAAAAGAAAGATACCACCGATGAAAATTATTCTGAAAAAATTCCGGAAACGGTTCCGGAACCCGGCCCGGAAGAAGACATGGAGGATCTCCGGATTCCTGAATATGATGATTTTAAGAAAGAAATGGATTCTCTTAAAATAGAAAAATTTAAAGTGCTGAAAAAACTTGCCGAAACGTCTTTTGATGAATACTTTTCCTCCGATATGGAACTGGAAGTTCCCAAGGAAATGACCGCTTTCAGAGATGCAGGTTCGGATGTGTTCGTATACACGGATTATGGGCGCCTGGTTAATAATGGGGTGTATGGTAAAATGATGAAAAATTACGAGTTCGGCGGTCTTTTTACATCTGTGTATAATTCCAATTCATCCTACAATCTTTATTTTGATAAGGATAAAGTAAGACTTGTCAACAGTTACCAGCATTCGGATCCTGAAGTTCAGAAAAGCTTTGCAGAAATTTATAACGGCAAAAAGAATAAGAAGCTCGCAAGGCTCATCAATGATAAAAGCATTGGGTATTATGCCGTCAATATGGATGGCAGCAAATACTTCGATATGATCTACGCACTCATGAAAAATGCTGGAGATGTTAAATATCAAAAGGAAGCGGAACTCATCATGGAGACTGTAAAAATTGTTCTGGATGAAAAAGAAATCTCTAAAATTGCCCCCGGAAACGGAATTTTTGTCCTCAATGAATTGAAATCCAAGACCGTACCGTATACCGATTACGAATACGACGATGATTACAATGAAAAAGAAGTGAAAAAAACAAAAGAAGTAGTGGTTCCGGATTTTACTTTTGCTTTCGCTACTGAAAATGAAGGCTACTGGAACCGGGTCTTCAATCTGCTGGCCACCAATAAGAACACCTCTAAGAACTTCTCTAAAAACGGGAATTTCTACATTTTTAAAGATGATAAGGAAAGTGGATTTATGGATCAGATTTTTTTCACGGTAAAAGAAAATATTGTGTATGTGACGACTTCTGTGGAGAGTTTAAATACTGATAACCAAAGTGCTAAATCTAAAGACTGGATGAAGGACTCATCAAAATATCCGGCTTCCGGAAGATTTGATGTCAGGAAACTTCTGGTTGGGATGGAAAAAGAATTTAAAAGCGGTTCCGAAAGAAAAATACTCGACCTCTTGCGTAAGAATGTGGGAGAAGTTTATTTTAAATCCCAGTCAAAAGGAAATAATATCGAAACGGAAATCGATTATTCTATTGAAAATTCCTCTGAAAACAGCCTGATGTATTTCTTCGATCTGTTCGATGAGATTTATAAACTGAGTGAATTAGACAAAAAGCAGCCGGTTCTGTAATGAAGAAGAAAATTATTGTTGCTTTTATACTGCTTATTGCGGGGATCATCTATTTTGTTTTTTATGATACGAAGAACAGCTATACCCCGGTGCCTCTAAATGCAGATGCAATCGTTTTAATCAATGCTAAAAAAGTAAAGTGGCAATATATTTCTGATTTCCTGACACATCCGTCGGTGTGGTTTGAAAAAAGACATAAAAATTCAGATTTCCTGAAAGATTCGGGGATTATTATTCCCGATTTTTTTCAGTTTTTTCATCTTAAAAATTCGTCACCCGCAGACTGGTACGGTATTTTTGACCTGAAGGACAAAGAACAGTTTTTAAAGTTTTTGAAGTCACAGAAATTTAAGGCGCTGAACGGAAATGTATTCAAGAAAGATCATATTTTCATTTGGGTTTACGATAACGGATGTATTGCAGGAACTTCAGTCGCGGGACTGGAAAATATTTATAAACAGGTTTTTAAGCTTTCACAAAAAAATATTTTTGATGCGAATTCTCTTATTGATAAAGGCATCGGCAGTATCATTTTTAATAACGGTAAAAGCAGCTTTAATCTTACTATTGAGCTGAATTCAAACGAGATAGAGATTAAAACCAATTCAAATTTCTACGATCCTGAATCTGTTACCGGAAAGTTATTAAGAACCAGGTCATTTCTTGAGACGGAATTGGATGCTGAGAATATACGTTTGTTGAGTCCTGTTTTTCCTTTGAATTTGAGAGATACCAAAATTGATTATTTAAAAGTCCATGCAGACCTGCAACAGGTCAATGACACCATCATCACGTACGAATATGATGATGATTTTAATGAAATTGAAAAAAAGACCGTCCGGAAAATTGTGCAGCCTGCTTACATTATATCTCTTCATAGTTCCGATCCTGAAAAGACTGAGCAATATTTTCAAAACAAAAAGTGGATGAATGCCCAACGACAGTTTGTGGCGATTCCTTTTCAGCCGAATGTGATCGAAAAAAAGCAAGGTGGTTTTGAAATTCGGTCTAAAGGAAAAAATATTCAACCTTCATTGAGGCTGAATGAAAATTATATTTTTATCAGAAATAATGAGTTATTATATGCTGATTTAAAATCGGTTACCCCAAAGGAAAAGAAGATGATTTCTGATATTGACTATATTTTTTATGGTCAGAAAGACCAGGATTATTATGTTAAATTTAAATTTAGAGAAAACAATCTGCCTTTACTTCTGAGGTGGTAGCAAGCCCAAAAAGATGGATTTATCAGACTTTATTAACGCCAGGACATTTGTACATTATTTTCTGCATTTTGTTTTTCCGGTTTTCATTGCATTGATCTTTTACCGTAAAGACTGGAAAAAGGTGTACCTTATTTTATTGGCGACCATGCTTGTGGATCTGGATCATCTTTTCGCGGATCCTGTTTTCGATCCGGACAGGGCAAGCATCGGATTTCACTTTTTGCACTCGTATTTTGCTATTGCGGTGTATTTTTTGATGCTCTTTTTTAAAGGAAATATCAGAATCATCGGCATTGGTCTTCTCTTCCACATGCTGACGGATTTCCAGGATTTTTACTTCTGGAACCATTAAAATAAGATTAATATTTTCTTTTAATATTTCAAAAACCATAGATTTTTTGTATTTTGTAGACGCTTATGAAATTAAAAGAACTTTTACATTATACCTATATTTTTCCTGTTCTGGCAGTAGGATATTACTTCTCCGGACTAATGGGAACCGGAATTATTTTTGATATTATTGCGGGAATTTTATTGACAGGAAGCGTAATTTCTGCGGTTCACCATGCGGAAGTGGTCGCTCATAAAGTTGGGGAACCTTTTGGAACCATCATCCTGGCACTTTGCATCACCATTCTTGAGGTAGCGCTGATTATCTCGCTGATGGTAGCCGGCGGCGATCAGGCGATCACGCTGGCCAGAGATACGGTATTTGCGGCCGTCATGCTTATTCTCAACGGTATTTTGGGAATCGGAATACTGGTAGGAGGTGTAAAATATTACGAACAGTTTTTTGCAAGAACATCGGCTACGACCTATCTGGTCAGTATTGTTTCAATTCTCATTCTTACCCTTGTTCTTCCTAATTTCACGTCAAGTGTCAATGGCCCTTTCTATAATCAGGCCCAGCTGATATTTGTTTCGATTGCTTGTCTGGTGATTTATGGTGTTTTTCTGATGGTGCAGACCGTGCGTCACCGTAATTACTTTATCGTTCCGGATGAGCATCCTGAAGAAAATTATATTCCCTCATTTCAGAAAACAATGATCAGTTTTGTTTTCCTGGTCATCTGTCTTGCGATTGTTGTGCTCATGGCTAAAGGACTTTCGGGAACTATAGAAAACATGGTGCAAAGCCTCGGCGCGCCGAAATCACTTGTTGGAGTGATCATTGCGGCAGTGGTATTGTTGCCCGAAGGGCTGGCAGCGATCAGGGCGGCGCGGAGCAATCAGATCCAGTCAAGTCTTAATCTGGCTCTGGGTTCTGCCTTGGCGAGTATAGGACTTACGATTCCCGCGGTTTCTATCGTGTGCATCATGTACGATATTCCACTGGTTTTGGGTTTAGATAAAAAGGATATTATTCTTCTATCTCTGTCTGTTTTTATCGTCATGCTGTCTTTAAGCCGCGGTAAAACCAATATTCTGTATGGAACGGTTCTCCTCGTCAACCTGGCAGCTTACATCTTCACGGTAATTGTTCCGTAATGGTATACTTAATTAAACTATAATCTTCTTGCAAGATCCATCTTGAAGGCCATGAGTTTGGCGATGTTCTCGGATTTATAGATTGCCATATCTGCATTTTCGCCGGCAAAATTTTCTTCTATCGTGTTTTTCCATAGGTGGAGCCAGCGGTCAAAATGTTTCTGTTCCATAGCCTGGATTTCGTTAATGGGGAAGTGGGCACCCATTGGATTTCCTTTATAGGTCATCTGCCCAAACAATATCGATTCCCAAAAGGAATACATCTTTGGTAAATGTTTGTTCCAGTCTACTTTAGCAATGTCGGTAAAGAAAATTCCTATCGTTTCGTCCTTAATGACTTTTGCATAAAACGAATTGACCAAATGCTCAATATCTTCTCTTGTTTCCAGCTTTTTCATAGCTCAAAATTAAGTCAAAATTCTTTGTAAAATTCAATGGTTCAATTGATAAATTTCATAGGCTATTAATTTTTTTATCTGCTGAGCAAAAGCTCTGGTTCATACGAAACTTGTCAAAAATATTTTTTCAAATATTACTTATCCCAAGCAATCTTAAAAAATTCATTTTCCAATTCAGAAACTTCTTCTTCGTTTAACTCTATTTTTTTATCTTTATTTTTCAGCACATGTTTTACAAAATCTTCATCAATTTTAAAATTTTGATATTTCTTTAAATAATTTACCAAATACTCTGGCCAATACCACTCACCGTCAGTATATGCAGAGACTGAACCCATTCTCTCATCATCTGTGTCTTCGGCAATACACATTATTGCACCACATAATATTCCTTTTTTCAGATACTCAATAACTTCATTTCTATGTATATTTTCCTCAGTACCTGCTAAATAATATTTTTGCAAATCTCTTGCGAAGAAGTAATCATCATGCTTTTTTATAAATCCTATAAATTCCATATTTTTTGTTTAAGGTTTGAATGTCATAAATTTTCCATTTTTGTCATGAACAAAGTTACCGAGGTCATCAACTCGAATCTTAAGAGTAGGAGCTACAACTTCCACTTTTAGTATTTTAGCTAATTTTGCTGCAAAACCATTTTTTATAGAGCCTGAATAACAAGAAACTAATCTTATTGGAGTGCCTTCTATCCAGCCTTCAGATTTTATAATGTCTGCATATTCTTCGGCTTTAGTCCATTTTCCAGAGTAATCAACAAAGTTCCCATTATCACTGCCATGGGCCACAATATTAAATATGTCTTCTTCCTCTCTTTGAAGCAGCTTTATTGAATTATGAAAGGTAGCACCATCATCGCTAAATTTTAATATCTTAGCTGCTAACCAATCATTTTTGCTCCAATTGAGTACATCTTGCAAAGTAGTTTTTTTAATCTTATTGATAATTTTCTTCGCCCCTTTCCCACCTCTTACCAAAACATCATCTACCCACTTCGTAAAATTAGATAAAAGTTTGGCAATTTTTCAAAACAAAACTCCGAAGCCAAAAGCTTCGGAGTTTTGCGGAATTAATCTTTCTTGATAAATATTTTATCTTTAAAATCTTCTAATGAATAATTTTCGTTTAATATCTCTACTAAAATAGACTTACTTTCGCTATTAGGATTATTCTCCATTCCTACTCCTTTTAAAATAAATGCTAAATTATTTTCAGAGTTTTGATATTTATCATTTATCAAATATTTATCTCCCTCAACTTTTACTACAAAAATTATTTTGTTAGATAAATTAAATACTTCAAGTACTTCTATTTTATTTGTCATATTCTAATCTTTTTAATTCGTTTTTAAAATATTCTAATCTTTCTTTTATTAATTGTACTTCATCTTTTGGTAAATTCCATTTTGTTGCATTTTCCAACAGTTCTTCTGCTGCTTCTTTTTCCATTAAGTTTTCAGCAATAATATTATTATATTTATTTACCCAATCATTATACTTTCCACTTCTAAATTGTTCAGCATGAATTAATTCCTCATATACAGCTGAAGTTGTTGCATTTTTATTAAGATAAATAAGTTCTTCATTAAACGTAAGTGCTTCAATTTCTTCATTATAAACTTTTTCTCGTGATGCTATATACTCAAAAGAATTTTTGTCATATACTAAATCTCCGCCGAGTTTTTTAAATTCATCTTGTAATTTTCTAAGTAATTCTTTGCTTATAGGTTTTCCTACAATTTTAGAAAATAATTCTATCCGCTTGGCTTCTTGCAAAGCTTCTTCTGCTTTTAAGGCTCCTTTCCCTCTTCTTAGCAAAACTTCATTTATCCAATTTACAAATTTAGATAATTGTTGAGCAAGTTTGACAATACCTTTTATAATGGTAACAATGGTAATGACTATATCTACCGCGAAATTAAGGTCTTCTCCTTCATTGTGCTGTATCTGGTATTGATTTAGTTTCGGATCGTTATACCGGGAGTATTTATAGTTTTTAATGCCTTCTATTGCGTCCTTAAACACTTTTGCCGGATCTTTTAAAACAGCAGCCAGGGCTTCCTCTATGCCTTCCTTCACCGACAACAGTTCAAGATTGGTTTCGCCACCTGTCAAATCGCTTACGGTAATATTTATAGCTAATAAACCAAGATCTAAAAATCCGCCTATAAATTCAACCAAACCATTCCATACCCCGCAAAGAAACGGAATTTCTAATGCAATGTCATCCCGGTTCTCAATGAGCCAATTCTTAAGTTCTTCAACGCTTTTTATCTGCTCATCAATTCCTTCGATGATGTCTTCGATCGGTTGAATTTTAAATTCATGACCAAATATTTTAAACGATTTCAGAATTTCCAGCTGGACTTTAGTTCGATGAAGAACATTTCGCAAGCCATCACATTTTTTAATGAAGAAATTAATGGCTTTTTCCGGTTCTGCAAAAAGATATTCGGGAGATTTTAGGGTAGGATCCCATTGTTCCTGTGAAAAGCGCTCATCTCTTCGGAAAGATGCTGACATATTTTCCGTGATTTTCTTGATAAAATTCTGTGCATCTAAAGCCGATATATTGGAGATCAGTCTTGTCTGCAACTTAATCGATTCTATAAAAGCCTCTGCTATTTCATCTTCCTTGAATTGAAACGTTTTGTTGTTTTTATTTTCCTCATAAATGTATGTTGCCCAATATTTTGGCAGATCTTCAGTTCCTGTGTATCCGTAATAATATTTCACCATTACATCGCTCATCTTTATGAGTAACACTCTGCCTAAGCTAATGGTATGGTCGTCTTTTTCTGCATACATGATAAAGTCTGTCTCGTTATCTTCTGCTCCTTTGGAATTTTTAATTTTTAAATTTTCTTCCCGGAATTCATTGATGAGTTTTGTAGCGTCATAATCGTGTATTATTTCATATTTCCAATAGCCCATAATTTTATAATTTTGGTATTTTCCCGGTTATTATTTCTCGCAGTTCTCTGTAAAAGACGCTGTCTTTTCCAAAAGGTGTACTAAGTCCGATCTCATTTGAAATTTCGTAAAATGTTTTATCTGTTCTTATTCCTTCAAAAGGGTCTTTTCCTGATGGCATGACATAGCCCATTTCTTCCATCATCGCAGGATTATGTAGGGGAATATAATTCGGAAAATCTGCAAGGAGCTCCTGTTTCGTGATTTCGTCAAAATCTTCTATCTCTTTTAAATATTCTTCGTAGGTCATCATTTTCTTTTTTTAGTTTTAAAATCCTATGTCATTATTTCTGTTTTACAAATATCAAAGCATGAAGCGTCAGAACACGTCGTATTAATTTTATTTTCCAGAAAGTATATTGGACTGATTGTTAATTGCTTAGGCTAAATATGTTAATTGTTCGACCTGAATATTCTTAAATTGATTGGATGTTATTTTCATTGTCTTCTATCATGAGATGATTTTCTCTACTTTATCAAAAACATAAGATAAATTTCATGGAAACAATATTTTATCTTTGCATGTCATTTTAAATGTAAATTTTAAAACTAAACAGTACCATGGCAAAAGGATTCCGGCAGAAAATTCGCCAGAAAAATACCGATAACAGTGGCTTCGGAGATAATGCTTCAGGGCGTTTCATCAATAAAGACGGACTTCCGAATGTCAATAGGAAAGGGGTAAATCTTTTCAATCGCTTCAGCTGGTATCATACCATGCTGGATCTTTCCACCTTTCAGTTTCTTTCATATCTGGTGATTGCCTATATCCTGGTCAATCTTTTCTTTGCTCTGATTTATTATCTCATTGGGGTAGAGCATCTCACGGGAATCGACAAGAGTGATCCGATCAATGAATTTATCGATGTTTTCTTCTTCAGCTCGCAGACCTTTACCACAGTAGGTTACGGCAGGATCGCGCCGGTAGGATTTCTGGCAAGTCTGGTGGCTACTTTTGAAGCTTTCCTGGGATTGCTTACCTTTGCCATTGCAACGGGACTTTTTTACGGAAGATTTTCAAGGCCGAGGGCTTACCTGAAATTTTCGGATATAGCATTAATTGCCCCTTTTAAAGATAAGACGGCGTTAATGTTCAGGCTGGCTCCCTATAAAAATAATTCGCTGACCGATGCAGATGTCATTGTCTCTGCAGCCATTGAGGTTATCGAAAACAGCGTGCCCAGAAGTAATTTTTATACCCTGAAAACATAGTTGAATAAGATCAACACGCTGGCTCTTAACTGGACGATAGTGCATCAGATTGATGAAAATTCACCTTTCTTCGGGTTTTCGGAAGAAGATTTTAAAAATACATACATTGAAATTATCGTTCATGTACGGGCGTTCGATGAAGTGTTTTCCAATACTGTTGTGCAGAGAACATCTTATATATCGGAAGAAATTGTGTACGGAGCAAAGTTTATCCCGATGTATTACCCGGATAGGCAAAATCTTTCAACGGTGCTTGATCTGGACAAAATAAACCAATATCAACGGGCAGAGCTTCCTGCAATTCAGGAAGAAAACAGATAATGAATTTAGAATTTTATAAAAAACAGGCTCTACAGAAGCAGAAAGAGCATAAAAAGTTTTTGGATGGCATTAAAAAGAAGCCGCCGAAAAATCTTGATTATGTTGTTCAGGAAACCCATGATGAAGTTTTTGAAACAATCAACTGCCTGGAATGTGCCAATTGCTGCAAAACCACGGGACCTCTGTACACAGAGAAAGATATCGAAAGAATAGCTAAGCACCTCCGCATGAAGCCTGCTGATTTTGAGGCTAAATATTTGCGTACAGACGAAGACAACGACAAAGTTTTACAGAGTCTTCCCTGTTTATTTCTCAACAGCGATAACACCTGCTCTATCTACGATGTGCGTCCCAAAGCCTGCCGGGAATATCCGCATACCGACCGGAAAAAAATCTATCAGATCAATAATCTGACCATGAAAAATACGCTCATATGTCCCGCTGCATACGAGTTTGTGGAGAGAATTATGAAAAATTTAGCAAAATGATTTATTATTCAAAATCATTCTTAAATAATTATAAAGTACGTTAAATAAAGGGTTCACAGACAATATTCAGTAAATCGACGGCGTTTTAGCTAAACAAACCATATTAAAAATATTAATTATTATGAAGAAGTTAGTTTTAACAGCAGCGTTTACATTAGTCGGAGTAATCGCAGTATCGGCTCAGACGGAACAACAAAACCCGTCTCAAAATCAAAATTCTAATAACCCATCGACAACTCAAACACAACAGGATCCACAGGCAGCTTCAAGCGCAGGAACAAGTGCCGCCGCTGGTCAGGACCAAAACACAACGGCTACTGCCACGGTAGATGCATCTGCTGCAACCACCGCTACTGATGCGTCAGCAAGTGTAAGTGCAGATCCGAATGCAGAGGCCACCAAACCTAATGACGAGGCTACTAAAGAAGATAAGAAGTCTAAAAAGAAAAAGTCTAAGTAAGTATTTAAGTGAAAGTAGAAATGAGATCCTGGAATTTTATATTCCGGGATTTTTATTCAACCTCCTGATAATGTAAATTGTCTTAATTTATTATAAATCAAGTTAAAACATTTCTACTGCCTACCACTTTGTACGATTATTGTACTTATTGTAACACAACCAACCACAAATCATTTATATTATGAAAAAGTTAATTTTAGCGACAGCATTCGCAATGTTTGGAACGATCGCAGTATCTGCACAGACGACAACAGTTGATACGGCAAGACCCGATACGACTAAGAACAAAGACATGAGAACCGACAACATGAATACCGGAAACAACGGTACCATGAATAACGGAAACAACGAGGGGACTATGAATAGTACTAAAGATTGGGATAAGGCCAAGACTGATACAGCCGCCTTAAAAAATAAAGATGCAACAACAGGCGACAGAAAAATGAAAAAGAAAAATAATAGATAATGCATCATATTTGAAATCCTGAATTTTTTTCAGGATTTTTTTTTGGATCATTTTTAATAGCCTAAAAGCACTTCACAAAAAAAGCGCTGAATAATCAACGCTTTCTCCTTTCACTTTTTACTTTTATCCCATTTATAATCCCGGGAACAGGTTGTATCAAAAAAGGTCAGGAAAATTTCCCAACCTTGTGTTTATACGACTCCCTGAGCGAGCATTGCTTCAGCAACTTTCACGAAACCGGCGATGTTGGCGCCTTTTACGTAGTTTACATAGCCGTCTTCCTCTTTACCGTAGTCTCTACAGGCTTTATGGATTCCGATCATGATCTCTTTCAGTCTTGCATCTACTTCTTCTGAAGTCCAGTTCAGACGGATAGAGTTTTGGGTCATTTCTAATCCGGAAGTGGCAACACCACCTGCGTTTGAAGCTTTCCCCGGAGAGAAAAGCACTTTATTATCAAGGAAATAATTGATGGCATCCAAAGTTGAAGGCATATTGGCTGCTTCCGTTACGCAAACGCATCCATTTTCTACAAGAAGTTTAGCATCTTCCAGGTCAAGCTCATTCTGGGTTGCAGAAGGGATGGCAACATCACATTTTACTTCCCAAGGACGCTTTCCTGCAAAAAACTGCGCAGAAGGATATTTTTTTGCGTAGTCTTCGGCTCTGTTATTTCCTGAAGATCTTAATTCCAACAGATAATCGATTTTTTCGCCATCAATTCCGTCTTTATCGTATACGTATCCGTCCGGTCCGGAGATGGTCACCACTTTACCGCCAAGTTCCGATACTTTCTTGATTACTCCCCAGGCTACGTTTCCGAAACCTGAAACCGTTACGGTCTTATCTTTAAAGGTCTGCCCGATCGTCTTAAGCATCTGTTCAGCGAAATAAACCACCCCGTAACCTGTTGCTTCAGGACGGATCAGTGAACCACCGTAGGCCAGGCCTTTACCGGTAAGCACTCCTGTAAATTCATTTCTGATTTTTTTATACTGACCGAATAAGTAACCGATTTCTCTGGCTCCCACACCGATATCTCCTGCAGGGACATCGGTTTCAGGACCAACGTGCTTGCAAAGTTCAGTCATGAATGCCTGGCAGAAACGCATTACTTCCATGTCAGATTTTCCTTGCGGATCAAAGTCTGAACCTCCTTTTCCACCACCCATTGGCAATGTGGTAAGGGAGTTTTTAAATACCTGCTCGAATGCTAAGAATTTAAGAACCGAAAGGTTTACCGTAGGATGGAACCGGATTCCTCCTTTATATGGTCCGATAGCAGAGTTCATCTGAATTCTGAAACCTCTGTTTACCTGGATCTCTCCTTTATCGTCAACCCACGGAACTCTGAAGATGATGATTCTTTCAGCCTCCGCCATTCTTTCAAGAAGTTTCATGCCCGTATATTCCTTCTTAGTCATAATAAACGGAATTACTGTCACAGCAACTTCTTTTACGGCTTGTAAAAATTCTGGCTCGTTAGGGTTTTTGGCCTCAATTTTTGCGATAAACTCTTGGATTTTCTGGTCAATATTATATTGTTCCATATATTAGGGTTGAATATTATTGTCAACAAATTTAATTTTTTTTTCAAGATTCACAACACCTTAATGAATGATTGTTGAAAGTTTAATAATATAAATACTTAATATTATTAAATTGATAATTTTAGCTCTAATATTATTAAAAATTAAATGTTATCTTTAAAATAATGCAATATTAAGAAAAGGTTAAATCTCATATTGCAATAAATTGTCTCCCCGAAAGTGATTTTACCTTCCCTAAAAGTTCCAGTTCCAGAATTATCGGTAAAATTTTGTGAGAAGGCAGGTTTATTTTCTCTATCATATCATCCAGAGAAATTTGCGGAGCGTCTGAAATGGTGTTCAGGATGAGCAGTTGGCTGTCAGTAAGTTGAATATTGATTTCGCTATGGCAGAATAACTCTTCCATTCTTGTTTTGGGCTTTTTGATTCCTAAATTGTCGATAAGATCTTTTACCGTGGAGATCGCCGCAGCTTTGTTCTGAAAGATTAAATGGTTGCAGCCCTGGCTTTGTTTATCCGTAATTTTTCCAGGCAGCGCAAATACCTCACGATTGTATTGATTGGCAAAAGTAGCCGTACTTACCGAACCGCCTCCGAAAGCGGTTTCCACGACAATGGTGGAGGGGGAAATTCCCGCTACAATTCGGTTTCTCTGGATAAAATTTTCCCGGTCAGGTTTCCGGGAAGAATTGAATTCCGTAAATAATGTTCCGCCTTCCTCGACGATTTTTTCGGCAAGCTTCCGGTTTTTTGAAGGGTAAACCATGTGAAATCCGTGGGCTAAAACTGCTGCGGTTGGAATCCCATTATGCAGAGACAGCTCATGTACTTCTTTATCAATGCCTAGAGCGAGGCCGCTGACCGATGTAAAACGACAAGATTTTGTTTCTTCAAAAAAAGAATTCAGGAAATGGCTGCCATAAGAAGTCATATTTCTGGTGCCTACAATGCTTATCTTTTGCTGGTGATCGTTGAATTTTCCTTTTTGATAAAGAATGGCCGGTGCATCATAACACTCATGAAGTAATCTGGGAAGCTGGCCGAGATGCCGAAGGTTAATCAGGATGTTATTCTTTTCACAGAAGGCCAGCTCCTTTTCGGCAAATTTCAGATGACTGGAATTGCCAATGTCGGAGACTATTTTATACCCGAAGCCGTCAAGTTTCCGGTAGTCCCTTTTGGCGTGCTGCCAGGCATTTTCTGCGCTGCCAAAGGCCCTGACGAGTTTGTAGAAGTTGATGTCACCGATTAAATTACATTCGCGGAGTGCGATCGCGTATAATTGTTCTTCAGAATACATTTGTGTTGTTTTCGCAAATGTAAAAAAATTATTGTTAATTTTTTATGGGTGTGAAGACTTAAACTTATTTTCTTCTCAGTTCTTCCAGGTGTTCCCAGATATCATCTCTCTTTTTATAAGGCAGTTCCATGAAATCTTCCGGATGGTTTTCCTTGTATTCCTGCCAGAGTTTATCATCTTTCTCATTATAGTAATTGGGAAATTCCCAGATAAATCTTTTCTTTTTGTCACCTACTTTTTTAAACATAAATGCCAGGATAATACCCACTACGGCACCGGCAATATGTGCCTGCCACGCGATTTTGCTAGGCTCCTGGAGGTTATAAAACAATTCTTCCGGCAGCATTCCCCAGACAAGGCTTCCGTAGTAAAGCACAACCAGGAGAGAAATGGTGAGCAGCTTCATATTCCATTTAAAAATACCACTGAAAAAAAGAAAGAAAGCCAGGACATACACCACACCGCTGGCGCCAATGGTACAGGTATAAAGATACTCGCCGGTCATTATGTCGATGGGAGGCAAAAGCCACACTAGAAGTCCTGTAGCGAGCCATCCCAACACAAAAACCTTATTGGCTACCAAAGGATAAAACTGATACAGGAGAAACATCAGAATAGCAATGGGAATAGAATTTCCTACAATATGATCCAAATTTCCGTGAAGCAGGGGAGAAGTAACGATTCCCAAAAGCCCTTCTGGCAAAAGCGGAATAATAGCACCAAAACAACTTTCAAAAAAGCCGTGCTGCTGTAGAAAATAGCCCAGCCACATTGCCGCAAGCATGAGCAAAGGGTTGATGAGCGCTTTTTTGGAAATTACATTGTTTTTTAGCATGTACTGTCTACGTCAAATGAAAAGCCAATGCTAAATTTCGGAAAATTTGTCGATGAATCACACAGGCATTCATTTTATTTCAGCCAAAAAGTAATATTATTTTATTCAGCTGCAATTATTTATTGTCATTAAAATTTAAAGAATAAAAACCATTAAGGCATAGATTTACACGCGGATGTTCTCCTTTCAAATTTATATTTAATATTTTTGTGTAGAATTTTGTAAAATGAAATCGCGAACTCATGAAGAAGTTTTTATTAATTCTCTCTTTTTATTTAGGGATTTTCAGCCATGCACAGGTTATTCTGGATACGGCGTCCATTAAAGTAGATACCGTAAAACACTGGTCGGTTCTCGGCAAGCAATCGTTAATGATCAATCAGGCGGCATTCTCCAATTGGGTTGGTGGAGGCGCCAATAATGTCGGCTGGCTACTAGGGGCAGATTACAATATTACTTACGAAAAAGACAAAGATCTTTGGGAGAATATCATTCTTCTAAATTACGGGCAAAATGACACGCAGGGTATCGGTGTAAGAAAAACTCAGGATGTCATCAATGTATCTACCAATTACGGAAGAAAAGTGTCTAAAAGCTGGTATCTTTCTGCGGGAGCCGGCGTATTATCTCAGTTTATGGCAGGATACGAAGACGGCAATAATCCCGAAGCGAAGAAAATCTCAAATTTTATGGCACCAGGCTATCTGAATGTCGGGATGGGGATCACCTACAGGCCTAATGATAATATTAATGTAACGCTGAGGCCTTCCAACGCAAGATGGGTTTTTGTTTTTGACAAAGATCTTCAGACTGCGGGAACCTACGGATTGAAAGCCGATGGTGATAATTCCCTCTTACAATATGGTTTCCTGGGAACGGCCTATTATAAATTTAAATTGATGGAAAACGTGAATGTTACCAATACCGCATCCGTCTTTTCCAATTACCTGGATCACCCTGAAAGACTGGTTCTTGCTTATGGGATGATTTTAAATTTAAAGGTTAATAAATTCATTTCTTCTAATATCACCGTCGATCTGATGTATGATCACAACCAGATCCAGAAAACACAGCTGAAACAAACGCTGGGCGTAGGTTTTGCCTATACTCTTGATAATGGCGTGAAGCGTTCCGGAAGAAAAGACAGTCAGTGGTGGATCAAAAAATAATCAAAAGTAAATTGAATAAAAATATTATAAATAACAGTAGGAGTGGGCTTTAGCCCACTTTTTATTAAGTACCATAAAGGCTTTAGCCGAAATTTAAAAAGGAGTTAAGCAACTACCGCAAATATGTTCACAAAATTACATCCATATTCATAAATGTAACGCTTTGTGTTCAAAGTCTAAATCATTTCTTCTCAACAGTGAAAAAGTATTTGTAATTTGCTGAATGAAATGCCTTTGCGAACGAAGATATTCTCAATATTTTAAAAACAATAAAAATAAAAGCACCCCATTTGGAGTGCTTTATTATTATCAATTATATATTGTTAAAACTCTATATCAACGTTAAGTTTCTCCGCCAGCAGCTTAGAGATTTTTTCTTTCAAAGGCTCGATATCGATATTTTGCATCGCATCGTTGGCGAAAGCGTACAACAATAAAGCCTGTGCTTCCTTTTTGGAAATTCCCCTTGCTCTCAGGTAAAACAAAGCATCTTCGTTCAACTGGCCTACTGTACAGCCGTGAGAACATTTTACATCATCTGCGAAAATTTCCAGCTGTGGTTTGGTATCGATGGCTGCACCTTCGCTCAGCAATACATTGTTGTTTTGCTGATAGGCATTTGTTTTCTGTGCAATTTTATCAACAAAAACTTTTCCGTTGAAAACGCCGCGGGATTTTCCGTCGAAGATCCCTTTGTAGTTCTGGTAGCTTTCGCAGTTCGGGAAGTTGTGGTGAACCGCCGTGTGGTGGTCTACCAACTGGTCTTTACCGATAATCGTGATCCCGTTCATGAACGAATTGATGTTCGATCCGTTCTGAATGAAATCCAGGTTATTTCTTACCAGCTTACCACCGAAAGAGAATGTATTTACCGTCGTTAAACTGTCTTTTTCCTGCCTTGCGAACGTATTGTCGATCAGGTAAGACGTATCGTTATCGTTCTGCAATTTATGCCAGTCTGCTTTTGCATTCGGGTAAGTAAAAATTTCCGTTACCGAATTGGTCAGAACATACGTGCTGTCAAAATTATGGTGGCTTTCAATGATTTCCACTTTGGCACCTTCGTCAACAATTAATAAATTTCTGGTATTATAGAAGGTGTTTTCTTCCTGATTCTGAGAAATATAGAAAATATGGATCGGCTTTTCAATCACTACATTTTTAGGAACCTTCAGGAAAAAACCGTATTTACAGTAAGCCTGATTCAGATTGGTAAATGCGGATTTATCGGAAGCGATCGTATTGAAATACCGGTCGAAAATATCCCGGTGCTTCTCATCATTTAAAGCATAATTGAAGGAAAGGAACTCAACGTTTTCAATCGAAACTTTAGACAGTTCTTTATGAAGTTTGCCGTTGACGAAAGTGATCCAATCGAAATTTTCTTCACCCAGGTGCAGCTGGTCCAGTTGCTCTTTGGTAATGTTATGATTTTCTTTCGGGAAAAAATTATAGGCTTTTTCCGTAATCTCCTTTAAGTTGGTGTATTTATATTCTTCGTCTCTTTTTGTAGGAAAACCAATGCTTTCAAATCTTTCCAGAGCTGCTTTCCGGTCTTCATCCAAAAATCGGTGACGAAGACTTTCCAGGAATTCCTGATGGTTTTCTGTAATCTGTTCTTTTAATGCCATTACTGGTATATCTGTGGTTTGCACCATTTTTTCTTGTTTGTTTTGGCTGAATTGTTAAACCGGAAGATCAATTCGTCAATCCCCGAATTTTTCTCCTTTTAATTAATTTAAAAGCCAGTCGTACCCTTTTTCTTCAAGCTCTAAAGCAAGAGATTTATCACCGGTTTTGATGATTTTCCCGTTAGCAAGAACATGAACGAAATCAGGCTGAATATAATTAAGCAATCGCTGATAGTGGGTAATCAGCAATACTGCATTTCCTTCGTTTTTGAACGCATTCACTCCGTCTGCAACAATTCTCAAGGCATCGATGTCCAGTCCGGAATCGGTTTCGTCAAGAATAGCCAGTTTCGGATCCAGCATCATCATCTGGAAGATCTCATTTCTCTTCTTTTCTCCTCCTGAAAACCCTTCGTTCAGGGATCTTGAAAGGAAATCTTTTTTAATGCCCAATTTCTCGGATTTTTCACGGATCATTGCCAGCATTTCTTTGGCAGGCATTTCTCCCAATCCGTTGGCTTTTCTGTTTTCATTCATCGCCGCTTTGATGAAGTTGGTTACAGAAACCCCCGGAATTTCTACCGGATACTGGAAAGAAAGAAAAATCCCTTTGTGTGCTCTTTCTTCAGGAGCATCTTCAATAATGTTTTCTCCCCCGAAAATAATTTCCCCTCCTGTCACTTCATAATCTTCTTTTCCGGCGATAACGGAAGAAAGGGTAGACTTACCGGCTCCGTTCGGTCCCATAATGGCATGAACTTCACCCGGCTTTATTTCAAGATTAATTCCTTTTAAAATTTCTTTGTCGCCATCTTCAATTTTGGCGTGCAAGTTTTTTATCTCTAACATATATTTTAGTTTATCGCAAGGTTAGACAAAGATTTTTTAATCTCCTTTGCTTTTTAAGATAAACAAAGGCGCTAACGCTTATCAATGAAATACTATTTTTATTATCTTAAAATTGGTCAAGACCGTTTGCGATTCTCATAACACCATTTTTAAACAGTTGAGAATTGAAATTTATAAGCATCCCTAACTTATAATTTCCTAGCCTTAAATAATTTTTTAATTGTGCCGCATGGAAATTGTTTAAGGTCTCAACGGATTTGAGTTCCAAAACAACCTTATTTTCAACTAACAGATCCATTTTAAAAGCATTTTCCAAAAGCAATTCCTCATATTGCAGGGTAAGAGATTTTTGTCTTTCTACTTGAATCCCCTCTTTCTTTAACTCGTAAAATAAACATTCTTCATAAATGCTTTCAAACAAGCCGATTCCTAACTTTCTGTGGATTTTTAAACCGCTTTCAAAAACAATTTTTGAAATTTCATTCTCAGTCATTTGTATAATTTTCGCAAAGATACATAAGTTAATTGTAGGAATTCAATATAACCTTTGTATTACTTTATTAAGCTTCAGCGCCTTTGTTTATCTTAGTATTACACAACAGCATTAAAAATCTTAGTTTACCTTTGCGAGAATAACTTTTACCCTACAGATCCCTCCAAAGAAATCTCCAGCAACTTCTGCGCTTCAATGGCAAACTCCATCGGCAGTTTGTTTAAAACTTCTTTGCTGAAACCGTTCACGATCAGAGCAATTGCTCTTTCCGTATCGATTCCCCTCTGGTTACAGTAGAAAATCTGGTCTTCTCCGATTTTTGAAGTGGTCGCTTCGTGTTCCAGCTGTGCCGTCGGATCTTTAATTTCGATGTAAGGGAAGGTATGCGCGCCGCACTCATTACCCATCAGCAGGGAATCACACTGGGAGAAGTTTCGTGCCCCTTTTGCGGAAGGCATTACTTTTACCAGCCCTCTGTAGGAGTTCTGTGATTTTCCGGCAGAAATTCCTTTGGAAATAATCGTTGATTTCGTATTCTTTCCGATGTGGATCATCTTGGTTCCCGTATCGGCATACTGGTGATTGTTGGTTACGGCAATCGAGTAGAACTCTCCGATTGATCCGTCACCTTTTAAGATACACGAAGGATATTTCCAGGTTACGGCAGAACCGGTTTCTACCTGCGTCCATGAAATCTTGGCGTTTCTCTCGCAAAGGCCTCTTTTCGTTACAAAATTGAAAACCCCGCCTTTTCCTTCTTCATTCCCCGGATACCAGTTCTGAACGGTGGAATATTTAATTTCGGCATTATCCATAGCGATCAGTTCCACTACCGCGGCGTGAAGCTGGTTTTCGTCTCTCGATGGTGCAGTGCAGCCTTCGAGATAAGAAACGTAACTTCCTTCATCGGCAATCACCAGCGTTCTTTCAAACTGGCCTGTACCCGCCTGGTTAATACGGAAATAGGTAGAAAGTTCCATCGGGCATTTTACGCCTTTCGGGATATAACAGAAACTTCCGTCAGAAAATACCGCAGAATTCAGGGCAGCATAAAAATTATCGCCTCTAGGAACCACTTTCCCCAGGTGTTTTCTTACTAAGTCCGGGTGATTTTTGATTGCTTCGGAGATAGAGCAGAAGATGATGCCTTTTTCCATCAGAGTATCCTGGAAAGTCGTCTTTACGGAAACCGAGTCCATCACAATATCCACAGCCACTCCGGAAAGTCTCTTCTGTTCTTCAATATTGATTCCCAATTTGGCGAAAGTAGCCAATAATTCAGGATCTACTTCATCCAGGCTTTCGAGCTCCGGTTTTACTTTGGGTGCAGCATAATATCGGATAGCCTGGAAATCAGGCTTTTCGTATTTGATGTTGGCCCAGTCCGGTTCGGTCATCTTCAACCAGATCCTGAAAGATTCCAGGCGCCATTCCGTCATCCATTCCGGTTCTTCTTTTTTGGCAGAGATAGCGCGGATGATGTCTTCATTCAATCCGATAGGGAATTCTTCGTAATCGATTTTGGTTTCCCAGCCGAATTCGTATTTTTTATTTTCCAGATCGACTCTTAGGTCGTCTTCAGTATATTTATTCATTTTATTAGATTTTAGATATTAGATTTTAGATGTTAGTTTTGCAATCCGCTAATTTCTAACCTCTAGATTCTAATTTCTAATTATAAAGAAAAACTTTCACCGCATCCGCAAGTTCTGGACGCATTGGGATTGTTAAAAACAAATCCTTTTCCGTTTAATCCTCCCGAATATTCAAGAGTGGTTCCTGCTAAATAGAGGATGGACTTTTTATCTACAATAATTTTAATGTTATTGTCTTCAAATATTTGATCAGTGTCTGTTTTTTGGTTGTCAAACTTTAAAACATATTCTAAACCAGAACATCCTCCGCTTTTTACCCCTACTCTTACAAAGTCTTCGGCAGGGTTAAAGCCTTCTTCTGTCATCAGCTGAATCGCTTTTGCCTTCGCTTGATCTGATACTTTTATCATTGTATTTATTTAGAATGATTTAATAATGCAAAAGTACAAACTAATTTCCGCAATCTCAAATCGAAGATATCTATTTTAATGATTCTCTTCTCATAACATGATTAATATGAATTAAATTAATGTTAAAATTAGATAAAATGTTTAGTCGTAAACCATTCGGGCTGTTTTTAATTTAACTTTGAAATGTAATTATGATCTATAAAAATAAATTGACAGTGAAACAGAAACTACTAGGTTTTTTTGTATTATTTGCAATGGTATTTTCTCAGGCACAGACAACGAGATATATTTACGAAACGGCGGTAAATCCTGATTCCATTAATCTCGTCAGTATGAGAACGGAGCGTACTTTTTTGGATGTTAAGGGAGAAAAGTCACTGTTCATCAGTGAAAATAAATTGATTAAAGATTCTCTGTTTGCTTCCATTAAGCTGGAAGACAAAGAAACTCATAAAAAAGAAGGAAAAGATTTTCCCAAGCTGAACAGGCATTCCGAGCCTACTTTTTTTGAATATTTTATAACGAAGGTCATTCCTGAGCAAAAAGTTTACTACTATGACAGGGTAGGAGACCAGCAAATTTATTATCAGGAAGACCGACCGATAAAATGGGAGATCACCAATGACGTAGAAAAGCAAAACGGTTATCCGGCTCAGAAAGCAATATTTGATTTTGCAGGAAGAACCTGGACTGCCTGGTTTACAAAAGATATTGCTGTTTCCGACGGTCCTTACAAATTTTCAGGCTTGCCGGGATTGATTGTCAGACTGGAAGATGATAAAGGGGATTATAAGTTTGATTTGGTTAAAAAAATGATCCTTAAAAATTCTTTTGAAGAACCGATTAGTCCTGCCGCAAAACAAAGTACAAGAATTGATTTCCACGGTGATAAAGCGGCACTTCAATTGGAAGTGATGAAGAGCAGAAAACCCATTGCGGCAAATAACGGAGGCGGAATGCAAGATCGTGCCGGTGGAATGAATGGAGGAGGCCACGGAGGAGGAAGAGGAATGCGCGGCGGCGGTATGGGAATGGAAGGTGGCGGTAATAGCTTTCCTGTTCAAAGTGCCGGAAGTGTAAATGTTCCCTTTAATGTTGGGAGTCAGAATCCGATAGAATTAAAATAGAAAAAATTATTATAAATGAAAAAATTAGGAATCATTGCTTTAATGTTGGTTATGCAGACCGCTTTTGCGCAAGTGAACAGATTTGTTTATCAGGTTACTATGAAACCGGACGCTTCCAATAAAAGCGATGTAAAAACAGAAAATGCCTATCTCGATATTTCTCCTGAAAAATCGGTGTTTTATTCCGAGAACAGGATTAAAAGGGATTCAATCATTCAGGCGACCATGCAGAGTGGCGGTGCAAGAGGCTTCAACAGGGAACAGATGGAAGGGCTGCGGTCAATAATCAACTATTCTGTGGAGAAAGATAAGAAAACCCAGAAAATTACTTTCAAGGACAGAATTGGCCGTGATCTCTATACTTATGAGGAAGACCGTTCTTTAAACTGGAAAATCCTTCCGGAAACCACCAAAATCGGTGAATACAAAGTTCAGAAAGCGGAAACGGATTTCGGCGGCAGAAAATGGACGGCCTGGTTTACCACCGATTTACCTTATCAGGACGGTCCGTACAAGTTCGGCGGACTGCCCGGACTTATCGTAAAAGTGGAAGATGATAAAGGCGAATATTCTTTTGACTTGATGAAGAATTATAAAATTGCCGATTTTCCGGCATTAAGCCAATTCGGAAACATCATTAAAGTAAAAAGAGCGGATTATCTAAAGCAGCAGAAAAAATATATGGAAGATCCGATGTCTTTTATGACGCAGGGAGGCGGCCAGATCAGAATCGGTGGTGGCGGAGGAGGTAACCCTCCGGCTGATTTCAGAAAAAGAATGGAGGAAAGGGTGAAAGATGAAGCCAAAAGAAACAGCAATCCTATAGAACTGCAGTAAAAATAAAACCTGAGAATAAATTGTTCTCAGGTTTTATTTTGTTATTATTTCAGCAGCTGGTCGAAGGTATCGCCCTGCCTGATGTCTCCGGTGTTGTAGCCTTTCATAAACCATTCTTTACGCTGTGCGGAAGATCCGTGGGTAAAGCTTTCCTGGTTCACATAGCCCTGAGATCTTCTCTGTATGTTGTCATCTCCTACTGCCTCTGCGGCATCTATAGCCGACTGAATGTCTCCAGGCTCTAAGATGTGCTTTTGGTCATCTGTTTTCTTTGCCCAAAGTCCGGCATAAAAATCAGCCTGCAATTCTGTTGCTACAGAAACCCTGTTCATCTCTGCTTCACTGTACCGGCCGCTTCTTCTCATTTCATCTACTTTCCGGGTGGTTCCTAAAAGCGTCTGTACGTGGTGCCCCACTTCATGGGCAAGAACATACGCAACCGTAAATTCGGTGACTTTGGCTCCGAATCGTTGCTGAAGCTCATTAAAAAAGGTCATGTCCATGTAAACGGACTGATCTGCAGGACAGTAGAAAGGTCCCATTGCAGCCTGTGCCGTTCCGCAGCCGGACTGTGTTGTTTCTTCAAAAAGCACAATCTTCGGAGGTTCGTAGGTCATTCCGTTTTCTTTAAAAACCTGCTCCCAGGTAGTGGTATTCCATTTTCCCATCATATCTACCATGTCCCCAATTTTTACTTCTTCGGGGGTTAGCTCGCGTTGCTCGGTCCTTGCCGACCCGGATCCGCTTCCGGAAGATAATATGGAAGAGGGATCTCCTCCGAGGAAAAAAATAATGGCAGCAATAATCAGCGTTCCCAGCCCGCCACCTACCACGGCACCACCGCCTAGTCCACGCCGGTCTTCAACGTTGCCGCCTCTGTCGTCAGTCCATCTCATAGTTTTATTATTTTGTGATATATAAATTTAACTATTTAAAATGTATTTTCTATGGATGAAAAAATATTTTTAGAAATTACCGGTTAAGTTGGTTTCTTTTAAGCCAGTATGAAGTTGACTGATAGGCCGCAATGGTCTGATTTATAAGTTTCTTATCCTGTGCATCGGGTTTCAGGTCTTTCTCTTCGTAGTAAATGTTGAATTCAGGGGAAAGATTGTTTTTTTGCGGCGTTAAGACATATTGTTTTACTTTTTTGACCGGAGAAATTACCGTTAAATATCCATCTTTAATCAATCCCAGGTCCTCATAAGTTGCCACATAAGCTTTAGGCTGAAACTCTTTGGTGAAAACATCCTGCCCTAAGAATTTCGACTGATAATTGAAATTAAGAATACCAAAAAGAGTGGGCATTACGTCGATTTGTGACATGGTCTGGGTAAATTTTTGAGGCTGAATAAATCCTTCGGAAAAAATCATAGCCGGAATTCTGTATTTATCCATAGGCAGTTCGGTGTCACCTGCACTGGAGGCACAATGGTCGGCGATAATCACAAAAACGGTGTTGGCGTACCAAGGTTGTTTTTTAGCCATTTCAAAAAACTTTCTTAGGGAATAATCGGTGTACTTCACGCCGCCTTCTCTGGATTTGGCATCTCCGGGAATATCTATTTTTCCATTAGGATAGGTAAACGGACGGTGATTGGAAACGGTCATCCAGTGATTGAAAAACGGTTTGCCCGATTTTGCTTCGGCATTCATGGTCTGGATGGCCTTTATAGCCATATCTTCATCCGCAACGCCCCAGACATTGGCAAAGGTGATTTCTTCAGGCTTAAAATTGTTTCGGTCAACGATCCCGTAGCCATTTCCTTCATAAAAGTCTTTCATATTGTCGAAATAGCTGTAGCCGCCATACAGGAACTTTACGTCGTATCCTTTTGATTTGAAAATACTTCCGGTCGTGAATTTATTTTTATTGTTTTCTCTTTTAATGATGCTTTCGCCGGCAGTGGGAGGAATACACAGGGTAAGCGCTTCCAGTCCGCGAACGGTTCTGTTTCCGGTAGCATAAAGGTTTGTAAAGAGTAGCGACCGGTCTGCCAGGCTGTCTAAGAAAGGCGTTATTTTCTGGGTATTTCCATAATGCTCCATAAAATCTGCCGAGAGGCTTTCAATAGAGATTAAAACCACATTTTTCTTTAATTCAGGTTTTTCGGGTTTGATGGTTCTCTTCAAAACAGGCGGTAAATACTGGCTTAAAAAAGATTTCTCGGCTTCCTGCTGATTGATAACCGGATAAAATTGAAAATAATCCAGCTCATTATGGGTGAATGCCCAGTAAAATTTAGGAAGTCCATTGGCCTGGATTTCTCCTTCGAAAACATTGGCAGATCTGATTTTTGTTGTAAAATTTAATCCGATAAGGCTTAGAGCGACTAAGATGATAAAAGAACCCAGTAAAATGGTTTTTTGCTTCAGATTCGGGAGTGCCAGAAGTTCATTTTTTGTTTTTCTGTAAATGAAAATGCTAATGGCTGCAGCAACCCCGAAAATAGCCAGAAACAAAGGCACCACAGGATAGCTTTCCATGATATTCCCGATGACCTCATTGGTGTAGATCAGGTAGTCTACCGCGATAAAATTATATCGTAACCCGAATTCATTATAAAAGAAATATTCGCTTACGGCATTAAAAACGATAAGCAGCACGTAGAGGAAAACCGTAACGAAATAGAGGGTATTTCTGATTTTTACCCGTCTTTCCGGCAAGAAAAGCATTAGACTGAAAAAGATGATCTTCAGCCCAATGAAAGCCAGGGCTATCTCGGCAACCGATCCTCCGTACTGTTTGAATATGTTGTTCGGAATGAGGAGGATATATAAAAATAAAATGACTAGTAATCCCAGGATGATATGTCCATACGGCTTCTGGTATTTTGAATCGGATAAAAACAAAAAATACAAAGCCAGAAAAGGACACGTTAGGACAAATACAAGACCATCATTTAAAATTCCGATCATCAGAATCTTTACCACTTCAAAAAAGCTGAAATCCGCGGTGGTAATAGGATGAAAGATAAAAATAAGCCTTAAAGCCAAAGAAATGGTGAGATAAAAAATGCCTAAATAAAAGAACGGCTTTATTTTTTGAAGGAACATATTAACTGAATATTAATTCCTGCAAATTTAGCAATTGACAAGAATCTCTCATTATAAAATCATAAAATTTGGAAATAATTGGAATATTTATAATTATTTAAAATAATATTAAAAATTTAATAGTATGCTAAACCCTTTTGCAGAAAGAGTTTGAAGTGTTTTCAATAAAAAAAAGACTGCAAAAGCAGTCTGAAATTTTATAAGCAATATGCGGATTTACGAATGTCCGAACCCGATATTCCCTTTTTTGCCGGATAAATTTTTCCTGAAATCAATCATTCGTAAAGCCGTCACTGCAGCTTCAACTCCTTTGTTTCCTAAATCTCCGCCGCTTCGGGCTATGGATTGCTCTTTGGTGTCGTCTGTAAGAACACAGAAAATAGTGGGAGTATCCGTTAAAATATTGCAGTCCTTAATTCCCTGGGCTACCGCCGAACAAACGTAGTCAAAATGAGGTGTTTCTCCACGAATGACACATCCGATAGAAATTACCGCGTCATATTTTCGTTCTTTGCAAAGCTGCATGCTTGCATAATTGAGCTCAAAAGCACCCGGAACAGGGAAAAGCTTTATGTTTTCAGGTTTTACCCCTTCTTTCTGAAGAATTTCCAGTGCTGCGTCACGTAGATTGTAGGTTACAAAATCATTCCACTCAGAAAAAACAATGCCGATAGAAAATTCATCGGCATTGGTTATATGAAGTGGCTTGTAATCGGAAAGATTAACTGTTGCCATTATTTAGTAATATTTAGTCATTTCAATATAAGAATCAGACATTCCGTTGTCATAGTCCTGATATTTTTCATCAATGGTTGCAAAATATTTTTTAGCATCTGCTTTTTTGTTAAGCCCTAATGCCAAGATACCTGCTTTTCTTGTGAAATAATAGGTGGTGTACGGATCATCTGAAGCAGAAGATGCTTTATCAAGCAATTGCAAAGCATCGTCATTTTTATTAAGACCGGACTGCGCATCTGCCATTGCACCGTACTTCATGGCCATCAATGTTTTATTGTCTGATGAAAACTTGTCTAACAGATCGTACGCCTCCTGGAATTTTCCTTCTTTAAACTTCAGAATTCCTGCATTATAAGCAGAAAGTTTACCGATGTTTGTGGCAGAATATTCATTATAAGTTCCTAAGAAACCAGGATTTGCAGCAGATTTTCCTCCTAAAGCCTCTTTATCTTTACCTTCTGTAAGATTTTTCTGGGCAGCTAGGAAACTTTTTACAGCTTCAGCATTTTTAGGCGTTACCACAAACTGTTTGTAAGCGAAGAACCCCAGAACGCCTAAAACAAGCACCCCGAAAACAATACCTAACGGTTTTGAATATCTTTCAATAAATCTTTCGGTGTTTAAAGCTTCTCTGTCAAGATCTTTAAAAAACTCCACTGTTTCTTTACCTTCTTGCTCGTGCTGAGCATTCTTTGTAAGTTTTGCCATAAATTGTTAAAAATTGAATTGCAAATTTAATTGTTTCTGAATGATTTACAAAATACTTTCTGCGTATTATTGATGAAATGTTATGAATTGTAAATCTTCATTGACTAAATAGCGATATAATGTCATAAAAAATGCTTTATGAAATCATTCACAAAGCATTTATTTTATTCTAAAAGCTTAATATTCTAAAATATGATAGACTTCAGCATTAAATTTCTTCAATTTTTCCTCGCCGTTTAATTCTTTTAAGCCGATCAGGAAACTGAACTGTGCGACAGTTGCCCCTTGTTTTTCAACTAATTTTGCCGCGGCTTCCGTCGTTCCTCCTGTGGCCAGGAGATCGTCGTGGATCAAAACCCTTTGCCCCGGTTTTATCTGGCCTTCACGGGTCTCGATAATAGCGCTGCCATATTCGAGATCGTATTTTTCAGAAATGACCGGCGGTGGCAGTTTTCCTGATTTTCTTATTAAAACGAAGGGGACCTCCAACGCAACAGCGATGGCAATTCCGAAAAGGTAGCCCCGGCTTTCGATTCCACAGACGGCATCAACTTTTCCTCTGCTGAATTCCACAAGATCTGAAATGACATCTTCATATAATTTCGGATCCAAGAAAATAGGAGATATATCCTTAAACTGAATTCCCGGAATCGGAAAATCAGGAATATTCTCTATGGTTTCTTCTAGTCTGTTGATTAATTCTTGTGAAGGCATTGCTTAAGGATTGATTTTATAGCTGGAAATTTTCCATTCCCCATTTACATTTTTTAAACCGAAAGTAGCTTTTAACGAAGTGGTTCTTCCGCTTTTGTCGGTCACATCATACGTCGCGTTTACGCTGGCTACATTGGCATTCGAAAGATTGGTGGAAATGTTTTTAACGCTCACATTTTTTACAGATCCGAAGCCGGAGGTAGGATTGGCAAATGATTCGTAGCTCCCCCAGTTTGGATTGCTTGCCGCATTATAAGCTGCTTTAAGGTTTTGAGAACTTACATTGTTCAGGAAGCCTGACACAACATTTTTAGGTTCTGCTGCCGGTTGCTTTGGAGTAGCCGGAACGTTTGGATCTGCAGAAGGTATATTTCCCTCAGGATTATTCGGGTCGATTACTGCCGGATCCTGATTTACAGCTGTAGAATCAACAACCGGCTGTGCAGGCATTTTCAGTAACAGAGGATTTACATCTAACCCGATTTTTGTCATTTTAAATGTTTTTGCCGTGGTTTTCACCGATACGGTAATATCGATTTTATTGTCTACGACCTTAGCTGCCGGAATGGAAGAGAATTTTAAATTAAATCCTTTAAAATTATTATCCTGCATCAGGTTTTTTGCGGTAGAAAGCTTCACCCCATTACTGAAAACCTCAAGGGTGGCTTCCAGTCCTGCTCCTGTGAATGACACGGGATTTCCTGCGTTGTCAACAAGTCTCGGAACCACCTGGATCGCCGTAGGGGCGCCGGTTCCATCGTCACCGGAAGGTCTTGTAATGATGCTTAATGAATTTGCTTTTACATCGTTGGGATCACTTTCTTTTGCCTTATCATCTCCGAAGATATTCATTTCTCCAAGAGAAGGAGGTGCTGTGCTGGCCCACTCAATGCCGTTTTTCTGAGCTACCTCGTCTGCCATCGCCATAATTTCCGGAACTTTTTTTCCGTTGATCAGCTGGCCCAGTGCTTTCAGTTCCGCAACATCTCCATCTGCCTCTACCCCAAAAGTCTTTAAAATGTAGAGCGCTTCATTAAATTTGATCTGTTTAATGGTAGGAAGACTTGCCGTCATATCATTGATACTCGACTGTAACGTTTTGGTATTGGTGGCATCTACGTGATCCTTTTTGCATGCTGTAAACAGCAACAAACTGAAAATTAGTAGAAAAGACAGTTTTTTCATTTTTTCTCGTTTGCCACAAATTTACTAAAACGTTTATTAATAGGGGATTTTATTTTTTATTTTTCTTTTAAGTCATCCTTAAAGAACGAACTGAAAACAGTCTGCATGTTTGGAAACGAAGAGTCTTCCCAATATTTTGAGGTGTAATGGCCTTGATTTATATTATACTTTACGTCCGCAATATCTTTGTCATTACTGAAATCGAGCTCGGTCGGATAAAAGTTTTTGTAGGAAATGATCTGGTTATATTCGGGTTCCGTTTTATGCTTCAGTTTCAGGTATTTGATTGAATTGTATTCAGTAAAATCACGCAACGATTTTTTAGAATCCTTTTCGAATGAAAAATTGGCAATCCCCCGAATATCGAAAAGCCGGTATCCTAAAATGGAAAGTTCTTTTTCCTGGAGGTCTTCCCCACGTATTTCTATTTCGTCTTTGGTTGGCGTTTTCAGTTCCTTTACCCTAAGTTCTCCGTTATTGTATTTTTCAAGATTTCCGGCGTATTTCAATTTTGGTAAGTCTAAAAACATTCTGTAATCCCAGGCCCAGGCCTGCTTTTTTTCAAATGTGGCGCTTTCAAGACTGAAGATACGATATTGCTGTACCTTAATATCTTTTACTTTTTTGTTTTTATTATCAAAAACATACGTTACGATTCCATCCACATAACAGTTAAGCATATTGTTTACGGTGACATAAGCATTAAAGTTGCCTTTTATCAAAAGGTACTTTGCTGGTTTATTATTTTTTACCACGACGGGCTCAATGTCCTTGATTTTTTCATCAAGTTTTACAATATCTCTATCAATCTCAGAATAAGGAAGTTCTGCCAGAACAATATTTTCGTAAACAAGCCTGAATTTTTCCTGTTCGGGTTTTATCAATTGCTTATCGATTTTACCGTCAATATCCGAGAAGGCAACAATGCTTCCGTCTTTTGCGAAAACTGAAACTTTTGGCAGAGGCTTATTGGTTTTTTCTGAAATGAACGTAATGGTTTGTGCATTGAAAGAATCAAACGCAAACATCAAAAATAATAATAGGATAATTCTCTTCATAGTTTTATTAATTGAAATTGTTGTATTTATAGCGCTTTTTAAAAGGCAAAATAGTTTCTTAAAATGAATTTTTAAAGTGAATAAAAGACTGACCTCTACCATCAGTCTTTCACTGTACAAAATATTCTATGAAAATGTCTTTGATTTTCGGTTATTTCGGGATGCTTGTCGGATTATAAAAAATAAAATGTGAAAAATTTCTTTTAGTTTTCATTTGGTTTTTCTTTTAAATCGTCTCTGAAGAAACTGCTGAAGACCGTCTGCATATTTGGAAAAGAAAGATCCTGCCAGTATGCGGTCTGGTAATTGCTGTTGTTTTTGTTGAATTTTACTCTTTTAATGTCTTTATCATCACTAAAACTATATTCTGTCGTATAAAAATTATTGTATAACGCTAATTGATTAGGATCTGGTTTTTCTTTATATTTAATTTTTGAGTAGCGTACATCACTATATTCCAGAAAGTCTCTAAGCGTTTTTCCTGATTCTTTTTCAAAGGATAGGTTTATAATTTTTTTAAAATCGTAAAGGGTTATTCCGAAAGACGTAGATCCTTTTTCCGAACCCATTCTATCTATGATTTCTACTTGATCACTTTTGTCGCCCTTTAGTTCTTTAAAATTCTTTTTTTCGGTTTTATATTCCTCCGGGTTTCCTACGTATTTAAGTCTTGGGATCTCTAATCCTGCTGTGTAAGATAAGAAAGAACCATTTACTTCAGTCTGCAATGCGAAGATTCTGTATTGTTCCACATTCGTACTTTTCAGTTTTTTGGTTTTATTGTCGAATATATAAGTTACGATTCCGTCAGCATAAGACTTGAGTTGATTGTTGACGGTTACGTAGGTATTGAAATTTCCTTTGATAAGAATATACTTTGCCGGCTTGTTGTTCTTGATTACTACAGGTTCAATATCCTTGATTTTATCATCAAGTTTCACCACATCTTTATTAATTTCTGAAAAAGTAAGCTGTGCCAAAACAACATTGTCGTACACCAGTTGGAATTTTTCCTGATCCTGTTTTATTAAATTTTTATCAATCTTGCCATCAATGTCTGAATACGCAACGATACTTCCGTCCTTGGCAAAAACTGAAACTCTTGGCAAAGGCTTAGTGGTTTTTTCAGAAATGAAAGTAATGGTTTGTGCATTGAATAGGCCTAGTGCGAATGTCAAAAATAATAATAGGAGACTTTTTTTCATAATTTTTCTGTTAAATGATTAAATGAATCTTCTTTAATCATAAGACAACAGAAATTTAAAAAGGTTGCCCTAATTTGAAAATTTCTTCAAATTATTTTACAAAAAAAGACTGATCATTACAATCAGTCTTTTTCGTTTTATCTTGTATAAAATCCTTAGAAAGGATATTCATAAATTTCAGATTCGTGTAGGTAAGGGTTACCTGTAGGGATAAGTTTAAGTTTAGATAATGCGGAAAGCACGGTAAACATAAATAATCCAACTACGAAAAGAAGAGCTCCCAAGATCAGGATGAATACTTCAGGAGTTTTCCAGTATGGTCCTACTGTTCCTGGCATTACCATGTTGAAGTAATCTAAAATGTGACCACAGATCACCACGACTGCCATTGTTGTTACTACTTTGTAGTTTCTCTTGATGCTGCTGCTCACTAATACCAATAGTGGTAATAAGAAGTTTACGATCAGCATCGGTAAGAAAGTAGGAGAGTAGTGCTGGAATCTTCCGAAGAAGTAGTTTACCTCTTCCGGAATGTTCGCATACCAGTACAGCATAAACTGTGCAAACCAGGTATACGTCCAAAGCATACTTGTAGCAAAAAGGAATACTCCAAGGTCATGCAAATGGTTGTCATTGAACTGAGGAAGGAATCCGTTTTTCTTTAAATAAACACTTAAAAGAATGATTACCGCAATACCACTTGAAAGGCAACTCACCATAGAATACCAGATATACATGGTAGAGTACCAGTGAGGGTCAATAGACATCAACCAGTCCCAGGCCCACGCTGCAGACGCAAATCCGAAGAAGGCGATATATCCCACAGCCCATCTGTAAAGCATCTGATATTCTGTTCTAGATTTTGTTTCATCTACTTTTTTAGACTGCGCTTTCAGTTTCCATGCAAAGAAAGAAGCACCTAATACATAGATAAATGTTCTTACGGCATAGAAAGGTATGTTTAAGAAAATTCTCTTTTCAAATAAGATCACATCAAAGTGAGCAGAATTCGGGTTTGTCAATTCAGGATCCATCCAGTGGAAAAGGTGACCTTGGTGGGTAATGTTTAAAAGCATTAAGATGATCAGAATAGCACCACCATAAGGAATATAAGAAGCAATGGCTTCCATTACTCTGGTAATGATAATCGGCCATCCTGCGTGTGCAGCGTGCTGAATAGAGTAGAAAAACAATACGCAGCAGCTCACTCCGAAGAAAAATACAGCTACAAAATGTATTGCCGCTAAAGGCTGGTTGTGTACCTGAAGAGTAGCATGCTCAAGGTGAGCCGCATGATCCTGAGGACCTACCATTTCACTGGAGTGTGTAGGTGCATTATGACCGGAAGCGTGAACCGCCTCCATCATCTGTTCTATTTTCTCAGTGGAAATTCCTTTATTTAAAAAGAAACCGATACCAAACAGAACTAAACCTACAACAAGAAGGATTATAGAAGTTGATTTTAATTTTGGTGAAAAACTATACATTTCTTTTCTTATTTTTTAGTTTCGGTAGTCTTTGTTTCAGTTGTTGCCGGTGCTGCCGCTGTAGCTGTCGTTCCGGCAGGTGTTGCCGTAGCTGCTGCTGGTGCCGCTGCTCCTTTTTTGAAGGCATTCATCACATACATGGCTACTCTCCAACGGTCTCCTGCATTCAGCTGGCCCGCATAAGATCCCATGGCGTTTCTACCGTTTGTTATCACATAATGAACAGATCCTACCGTAATTTCTCTGTCGGCATAGTTCGGTACACCGGAGAATGCTCCTGACTGAACGATTGGTCCCTGTCCGTCTCCTCCTACACCATGGCAGGCAGCACAAGTATGTTCAAACAATATCTTTCCTCTTTCAAGGTCTTTTGCTGCGTTGGCTGGATTTAGTGGAGAGGCTGTCATGCTCTTAGAAGCATCATAGCCTGCATTATATTCATCCACATTTTTCGGAAGCAAACCTTCTTCAAAAACGCCGTCTTTATTTTGCGGAACAGATCCTTCTACTGGAGTAAGGCCTGTTGCCCCGTTATTTTTTACGAAAGCAGGGATTTCATTTTCATGATCTGAATATGCATCCTGGGCTTTCATCAAAGGATCATAAGCTACCGGGAAATACATGTCCGGAAAGTATACCAGAGGCGTATTTTCTTTCGGTCCGCAAGAGTTAAGTAAAACTGCTGTTAAACCTAAAACTGCTGTAATTTTTAATACATTCTTTTTCATTTTAAGCATCTTTAACAGTTATTTCTTCAACTCCGGTTTCAATAAGCAACTGCTTCACAGATTCTACATCTTCCGTTACGAATTCCATCATGAATTTATCATCCGTTGTTCTCGGATCCGGGTTTTGTGCCGGTGCTCCGGGATACATTTTGTTTCTTACCAGAAATGTTAATGACATCATGTGAGCGGCACAGAATACCATAAGCTCAAACATCGGAACTACGAATGCAGGCATGTTGTGAGCCCAGTCGAAAGCCGGTTTACCACCGATATTCTGAGGCCAGTCGTGATTCATCACATACCAGGTTAAAGTAGCCCCGATCGTCACTCCATAAAGAGCGTAAAGAAAGGCTGCATCAGAAATTCTTGTTTTCTTTAAACCTAAAGCTTTGTCTAGTCCGTGAACCGGAAACGGAGTATAAACTTCGTTAATTGCGATTCCTTTATCGTTGAATGCTTTAACGCCGTTCATTAAATCGTCGTCATCAGCATAAAGTCCGTATACAATTTTAGTGGTGCTCATCTCCTTCTTTTGCTTTATAAGTTTCACCTGAGATTTTCAAAATCGATTTTAATTCGGCCTGTGCAATTACAGGGAATGTTCTTGCGTACAATAAGAATAATACAGAGAAGAATCCGATTGTTCCTAAATATACACCCACATCAATGATCGTCGGCTTAAACATTGTCCATGAACCTGGCAAGTAGTCTCTTGAAAGGTTGATAACGATGATATCAAAACGCTCAAACCACATACCGATGTTGATGATCAGTGCAATGATAAACGTAGCAATGATATTTGTTCTTACTCTCTTGAACCAGAATAATGCAGGAACAATAAGGTTACAGGTAATCAATGCCCAGAATGCCCACCAGTAAGGACCAACGGCAGCACCCGGAGACAGATACGTAAAGTCTTCGAATCTTGATCCTGAATACCATCCGATGAAATATTCCGTAGCATAAGCTACCGTTACCATACCTCCTGTTAAGATGATTACGATATTCATAATCTCTATATGATACATTGTGATGTAGTCTTCAAGGTGACAAACTTTTCTTGCGATCAACAAAAGGGTCTGTACCATCGCGAAACCTGAGAAGATCGCACCGGCAACGAAGTAAGGAGGATAGATCGTAGAGTGCCATCCTTTAATTACCGATGTGGCGAAGTCAAAGGATACCGTGGTGTGTACCGAGAATACAAGTGGTGTTGCCAACCCTGCAAGAACCAAAGAAAGCTCTTCGAATCTCTGCCAGTGTTTTGCTTTACCACCCCAACCGAAGGCAAGGAATGTATAAATCTTTTTGGTCCAGGGTGTTTTTGCTCTGTCTCTGATCATTGCAAAGTCAGGAATCAATCCCATGAACCAGAATACCGTAGATACTGAGAAATAAGTGGAGATCGCAAATACGTCCCAAAGTAGAGGAGAGTTGAAGTTCCCCCAAAGAGAGCCGAACTGGTTCGGTAAAGGGAATACCCAATATCCTACCCAGACTCTACCCATGTGAATTACCGGGAAGATCGCTGCCTGTACTACCGCAAAGATCGTCATCGCCTCTGCAGATCTGTTTACAGACATTCTCCAACGCTGTCTAAATAATAATAATACCGCTGAGATTAGTGTTCCGGCGTGACCGATACCTACCCACCATACAAAGTTAGTGATATCCCAACCCCAGTTAATAGTTCTGTTAAGTCCCCATGCTCCAATACCTGTTCCGATAGTATAAGCGATACACCCGAATCCGTAGATGAATAGAACCAAGGCTGCATATAATGAAATCCACCATAATTTGCCTGCTCTTTCTTCGATAGGTCGTGCGATATCTTCCGTAATATCGTGATAAGTTTTGTGACCAATAATTAGAGGTTCCCTTATCGGAGCTTCGTAATGTCCTGACATTTTTTACCTATTTATTATTTAAACTTTATTTTTCTACTCTGTTTCTTACTTTGGTGTGATAGAACACGTTTGGCTTGGTTCCGATCTCTTCCAGTAAATAATATCTTCTGTCGCCAGCATATAACTTTCTAACTTCAGATGCCTTGTCATTCATGTCTCCGAATTGGATAGATCCCGTTGTACAAGCTTTTGAACATGCCGTCTGGAATTCTCCGTCTTTCACGATTCTACCCTCTTTTTTAGCTTCAAGAATAGTCGTCTGAGTCATTTGGATACACATTGAACATTTCTCCATTACCCCTCTAGTTCTTACGACAACATCCGGGTTAAGAACCATTCTTCCAAGATCGTTATTCATATTGAAGTCGAACTTGTCATTAAGGTTATATGTAAACCAATTGAAACGTCTTACTTTATAAGGACAGTTGTTTGCACAATATCTTGTACCGATACATCTGTTGTATGCCATGTGGTTTTGTCCCTGCTTACCGTGCGAAGTTGCCGCTACCGGACAAACTGTTTCACAAGGTGCGTGGTTACAGTGCTGACACATTACCGGCTGGAAGATTACATCAGGATTGTCAGCAGGGTGATTCAATGCACCGCCTTCTTTGTTGAATGCTGTTCCATATAATTCAGGAACGGCCATTCCTTCTTTTAATCCTTCGTATACTTCTACCTTCTGTCTTGCAGAATAGTAACGGTCGATTCTTAACCAGTACATATCTCTGGACATTCTGATCTCTTCTTTACCTACAACAGGAACGTTGTTCTCCGCCTGGCAGGCAATGATACAAGATCCGCAACCTGTACAAGAGTTCAAGTCGATGGACATGTTGAAGTGAGGACCGTCCGTATCATCAAATGCATCCCAAAGGTCAATCTTTCTTGCAGGAAGTGCTCCGCTGATGGTGTGATATTCCAAAGGCTTATTCCATCCTTTGTGCTCATCATCAAATGCTACGTTTAAGAATTCTGCCAAAGGAACTTCCTTTGCGATTTCGTAACGTCCCATTAATGTATTCTGAAGCTGAATACCTGCGAATTCGTGATCTTCTCCGGTTTTTTCGATTTTAACATTAGATACGGCTAAATTAGAACCGTCGAACAAAGGATAAGCATTTACTCCTGTATCAGCCGTAGCTCCTGAGTTTTTCTTACCGTAACCCAACGCAAGACCAAGAGATCCTTCTGCTTGTCCAGGCTGAACGAATACAGGAACGTCTTTTATGGTTACTCCGTTTACCGTAAGGTTTACGATAGAACCATCCAGCTGCATCCTTGCATTAAGATCGTTGTCGATTCCTAATTTTTCTGCATCCTTAGGGGACATCGTCAGGTAATTATCCCAGGACATTCTGGTAATCGGATCCGGTAACTCCTGCAGCCAAGGATTATTAGCTTGTGTACCATCTCCCATTGCGGTCTTGGTATATAACACCAATTCCAGATCGGAAGCTTTGAAGTTTCCTAATTCAGCGGCAGCCTGAGCGCCATTACCTCCTGCATACGACAATGTAGTAGCATTGGTAGAGGTATTGAATCCGTTATATAAAGCTTTATTGAAAGAAGTTCCTCCTAAAATAGAGGAAGCGTTTGCTTTTAAATAATCGTAGTAATTATTGGCAGCATTGTTTTTACCATTTTTCCAAACCAATAAAGATTCTTCGATCTGTCTTGATTTATAGATTTTCTGGATGGTAGGCTGCATTAATGAATATACACCTGTCTGAGGTTCGATGTCACCCCAAGATTCAAGCCAGTTGGCAACAGGAATTACCGCTTTCGCAGCTTTGTACATTTCATTTTTCTTATCGGCAACAGCAATCACGTAAGGAACTTTTGCCAAAGATTTTTTGAAGTCTTCTCCTTTATGGTAAGAATAAATAGGGTCTACATTATTGGCAATCAATACGCCAACCTGACCTGCATTTACCCATCCAAGGAATTCCTCGAATCTTGCTTTGTCAAACTCTTTTAATAAGTTCGCCTTTCCTGTAAAAGCTGTAGAACCAAGTTTCTGATTGATCAGGTGAGCTAAAACCTGAGCACCTTTGGAACCGTCAGCGAAAACTACGGCCTTACTTCCTTTTGCCTGTAGTTCTTTAGCAATTTCGGAAGCTGTTTTGTCTGAAGTTCCTCCGCCAACAATAGCATTGTACACTTCAACCAAAGTTTTATTTACCTGGCTAGGCTTTAATCTATATCTTGAATCTGCATTCGCACCGGTCAATGACATGTTTGATTCTACCTGAATATGTCTCAACATGTTTGGCCCCGGCTTTCTTGCAGCAGCGTAAGAAGATTCCAGACCTCCTCCGTTATAGTCTCCTAAGAAATCAGCATGGAAAGCAACAACCAGTTCAGTTCCTCTAAGGTCATAAACCGGTAAAGCTCTTGTTCCGAAAACCTCCTGAGCTGCGTCTAGTGCGGCAGCATAAGGGTAAGCGTCATACGTTACTAATTCAGCTGTAGGATATTTTGCTTTGAATTCAGTGAATAATTTTTTGAAAGTAGGGGAAGCGAAAGAATGTGATAATAAAACAATTCTTTTTCCGGCCGCATTAGCTTCTTCTAGTCCTTTGATAACGTAGCTGTCTACTTTATCGAAAGTTTCATCTTTACCTTCAAATTTAGGCTGCTTTACTTTATCGTTGTCATAAAGAGAAAGTACACTTGCCTGAGCTCTCGCACTTGTTTTTCCTAAATCCCCTGCTGTAGGGTTCGGTTCGATTTTGATAGGTCTTCCTTCTCTGGTTTTTACTAAAACACTCGCAAAGTCAAAACCATCGAAATATGTTGAAGCGTAATAGTTTGGAATCCCCGGAATGATATCATGCGGTTTTACCACATAAGGAATCGTTTTGATTACCGGAGCTTCACAGGCAGCCAATGTTACCGCTGCTGTAGAGAATCCTAACAGTTTTAAGAAATCTCTTCTTGAAGTACTGGATCCGTTCTTTTCAGCATCTCCAAGGAAATCTTCTACCGGAATTTCTTCCTGGAACTCTTTCTGAGCCAGCTTGTTGTTTAAAGCCGGATCTTTAAGTTCGTGAATACTTCTAAATTGTATTTTGTTTGAAGCCATTTATACTTCTAATTTTTAGTTATTAATAATGACATTTACCACACTCAAGACCTCCAATTGCATCTACAGTAATCTTACCACCATCTTTAGGGTATTGTTTTTTCAACTTGTCATGTAGATTCTTGAAGTATTCTTTATTATAACCGTTGTTCATATCAACTTCAGTAGTTCTGTGACATTCGATACACCATCCCATGGTGAAGTCATTAGCCATCTGAACAACATTCATGGTATCAATTTTACCGTGACATGCTTTACATACAACATCGATTTTGTTGTTTGGATTCTTTTTGTTGAAAGAATTTATGATGGCCTGTTCACCAGCTACAACGTGCTGAGAGTGATTAAAGTAAACGAAGTCCGGCATGTTGTGGATTCTTGTCCATTCAACCGGCTGGGTTTTTCCGGTGTACTGCTGTTTTGCAGGATCCCAACCTGTAGCCGCATAGATTTTCTGGATTTCTCCGTCATAGAAAGCCTTGTCTTTTCCTGGCTCCATATAGTGCTCTGCGTTGTACTCGGAAATTGTTCTGTGACAGTTCATACAAACGTTCATCGAAGGAATTTCAGATACTTTACCGTATTTGGCACTGGAGTGACAAAGCTGACAGTCGATTTTCTGTTCCCCTGCGTGGATTTTGTGAGAGAAGTAGATAGGCTGTTCAGGCTTATATCCTTTGTAAACCCCGATCCACATGATCCAGTTCCATACTCCATAAGCTGCTAGAATTGCCAGGATTGCGATCAATCCCTTACCTACATAATGGTATTTCTCATATATTTCACGGAAAGATTTAACCCTTGTTTCGTTAAGCCCCGCCAAGTCTTCAGACTGGCCCAGTTTTACCAATTGTCTTAGTTTCAGTAAGATCCAAACTAATAAACCGGCTATGGCTAAAAGAGAAATGATAACTACGTTTGTCGTTGCAGAACTTTGTGGTGCTGCGTTTGTTCCGGCACTGGCTGTATCTTTGGAAGTATCTGTTTTGGCAGGTTCCGGAGCCGGAGGATTAGTTGTATATGCTAAGATGTCATCGATATCCTTATCTGAAAGATTCGGAAAGACCTGCATCTCAGTCTTGTTGTACTTTTCAAAAATTTCATTGGCGTACTTGTCTCCGGAAGCTCTGAGCTCCTTGTTGTTTTTGATCCACTTGTGAAGCCAATCTTTGTCTACACCGCCTTCTGTCTTTACCCGTTCTACAACACCTTTGAGGGGTGGTCCTACAACTTGTTTGTCTAGTGCGTGACATGCAGTACAATTTGCTTTGAAAAGCTTCTCACCATTCTTAGGATCACCGTCCTGCCCGTAAATTGAAGCACTGGTTGATAACAATAAGCCTATTGCGATCAACGTTTGTCTATAATGCTTTCTCCAACTAATCATTTAAATTATCTTATGTTAGTAAATATTGAACATTCAATCAATTCCGCAAAAATAATATATTTAACAGGAATTTAACGGTATATAGAAAGGGGAAAATATCATTTACGTTTAATTTGTACTCATTCTAAATAACTCTATTTGGTATAATTTTTTAATTTGTCTAAATTTGCGGAAACAAGTTTAAATGAAAAATTTGATTAAAATATTTTCGATATTGTTGTTTGGAGGATTTTATACGATTGATGCCCAACAGATTGTAAAAAAAGATACCTTAGCAGGTACGGAATTGGTAATGACGATGGATTCTAAGGTAAATGCGGCCTTGGAAGGCATTGAGGATAAATGTTCCAGAACCACAAATACGGTGGTGTCCAGAGATGATGATGAAGATTTCGGACCGTCTAAGCCGGCAAAGATCTATGTACCGAGCCGTGAGCTTACCAATGCTGAGATCTGCCGAAAAAATCCAAGGATCTTGGGGTATAAAATCCAAATCACTACGGTGAAAAGTAATGATGAAGCCAATGAAGTAAAGTCTTACTTCAGGAAGAGATTTCCCAACTTAAAAGTGGAGACGGATGCTTCGTTACGACCTAATTATAAAATTCTTGCAGGAAGTTATTTCACAAAACAAAGTGCTGCTTCCGATCTGGCGAGGGTAAGAGAATATTTCAAATCTGCTATAGCGGTTCAATACAGAATTTTCTGCGCAGAAGCGAAATAAAAAGTATTTTTAAAGAATTAGAAAGCGAATTGGCTGTCCAAACTTTTTGGGCAGCCAATTCACTTAATATGAATAAATAAGGTATATTTTTACCACCAAAGTGCCAGTCCGAAAACCAATGCTTTATCATTTTCGAAGGTTCCGCTTTTGAAGAAGTTTCCAAAGTCTTTTTTCACAAAGATGCTGAAGTCGTCATAAGAAACCGTAAACTGCGCTCCGTAAATGAAGGGACTTACTTTATAATCACTTCTATCCCTGTCGCTGATTCCTTCGCCTTTGATGATGTTGTTGGTCGACATTTTTACGCCTCCGTAGATATTAGCTCCTACCCTGAATCCTTTGGAATAATCCAGGTACTGCACATCGAGACCGGCATTTTTCACCTTTGAGAAATTGTACTGCAATCCCAATGGAACAATAATATATCCTGTTCTGAGTTTGCTTTTGCTCAATCCTTTGTCATAATTTGCAAGATATACATTGGAATTGGCATCTTTCGTCACAAACATATCGTTATCAATAATGAGTGTTCTCCAGGAAAACCCGATTCCGGAAATCAATCCCCAGGGGCTTGTACGTCCAAACTGGTAATTGAATTTAAGGCCGAATTCAAAATTTCCGGCGTAGCGTAAATTCGTGTCCAGCGCATTGTCCGGCTTATCGTTGGTAAGGTTCATGATCCCGTAAGAAATGTAAGGAGAAAGGTCTTTTGTTGGCCTGAACTTCTTCAACAGTTTTTCTTTCAGTTCTTCATTCGAAGTGACGTCCGAATTAAGCAGAGAATATCGCACCTGTTTTTGAATAACGGCGTCCATATCAAAGCCCAGCTCTTCAATCCGCTGATCTATTTTCTCAGAGTACCTGCTGGCAATCAGGGATTTCTGTTCATCGAATTCCGCTTTAGAGAGATTCTTCGACTGAAGCTCAGTGAGCTCTACTTCCATCAGCTTTTTTTCCTCTTTGATTATGGCATCGATTTTCTTGGCATACTCATCCACTTTTTCCTTTACGATCGGGCTTACTTCGGTGTCGTCTTTAGGCTGGAGATTGAATACAGGCTTTTTTTGAGCATATATTGATGCAGACAATAGGCATAGTCCGCCCATCATGATAAATTTCTTGATCATATTATAATAGTTTTTAATTGTTTAAAAATGATTTTAGTTTCCGTTCAGATCAATGCTCGCCATATTGCTTTTTCCTTTGGTTTTTTCAATGACATCTTTATGCTCTACTGAAAAAAGCAGCGTGGAAGGATCTACATACCGTTTCTTTTTCACCTGGATTTTGGTTGAATCCGATTGTGCCATAGCTTTAGACGGTTCATTAGTTGAGGCTTCCGATATGTCAGATAAAGTTTGCCGTATCGCAGGAAGTTCTTCCTGAATTATAGCCGGCGATTGCTTGAAATCTTCCTTTATATTTGGAGAAACCTTTTCTACCGCAATTTTTTGCTGATTGTTTTTAATGATTAATTCCGAAGGTTTCTTCTGAGTTTCATTCGGTACAGAAATCTGAACTTCCGGATTTACTGCTTTAGCGAGATTTGCGGATTTCTCAACTTTTGGGTTCTCATGGTTAAAGAAGAGTACGGCTACCAGGCTGAATGTTAAAACCAGACATGCGGCTACCAGAAACCAATTCACTCCCGATTTTACCTTTTTATTCTCCGTCTGGCTTTCGATCTCAGCCCACAGATCACGGGCGGGAGTCACTTCCCGTTCACCGATCTGCTTTTTGATCTGGTATTCTATGGTGTTTTCAGTAATTTTCATTTTGTAATTTTCTTTGTTGCTGATGATAAATTTTTCTCATCTTTTCTTTTGCTCTGAAAAGCTGGGTTTTGCTTACCGCCGTAGAAATCTGCAGGGCTTCAGCAATTTCCTGATGGGAATAATCTTCGAGTACATAAAGATTAAAGACCATTCTGTAGGCATCCGGCAGCTGATCCAGCAGTTCCTGTGCATTGAAATTGAAGTCAACATATTCTTCCGGAATTTCCTCAGAGTAATTGGGATTGATGTCTTCGAGATAAAAAACGGTTTTATTGCTTTTAATAAAATTAAGACATTCGTTTACTACTATTCTCCGGCCCCATCCCTCAAAACTACCTTCTCCCCGGAAACTTTCAATATTCTTGAAAATTTTGCAAAATGCCTTAATCACACAGTCTTCTGCCTGATAAAGATCGTTTATATAGCTTCTGCTTACGCTCAGGTATTTTTTGACATTCTGATCATAAAAAATTTTCTGTGCAGCCGGGTCCTGTTTTTTGAGGCGGCTGAGCAAATCATCTTTTTTATTTCCGAACAAAAGTTTCATAATTATTTGTTTCTACTAGTAAGACAATAAAAAACAGAAAAGGTTACAAAGCACAAATTTATTTTTAAAAAAAATTTAGCTAATAAAAGAAATCATTTAAAAACAGACAAAATATTTAGCAGTGTAAAAATTTAAATCAGATTAAAAAAGTCATGATTAATATTTTTTTCATAATTTAGTGATTAATACAAACCATTACAAAACAAAACATTATGAAAAATCTAAAAAAACTTCAGCGGGAAAGCCTAAAGCAGGTAATGGGCGGCCACACGTGCCCTCCGAACACGTACCACATCACGTACAACGGCTATCATGCCTGTTGCCTGCAAATTCCGACGGGAAATCCATGTACGTCTACCTCATGCCTGGTTCCTGTTGAAATGTGTGATTCGGAAGTCAGCTAATGAAAAATGGCCGGAGTCATTTCCGGCCATTGTTTTATATTTTAGCATCCTTTTAAATCAACTGAGCATTCTCTGTGCTTTTTTTACCCCTTCTACTAAAAGATCGATTTCATTAAAATCATTATAAACGGCAAAACTTGCCCTTACCGTTCCGGCAATATTGAAAAAATCCATGATAGGCTGTGTGCAGTGATGCCCGGTTCTCACGGCAATTCCCAGTTTATCCAGGATCATTCCTACGTCAGAAGCAATTCCTACCCCTTCAAGGTTAAAGGAAACCACTCCGGTTCTGTTGGCTTTTTCTCCATAAATTTTAATCCCGTCAAGCTCCAGGAGTTTTTTTTGTGCATACTCCAGCAAGGCATTTTCGTGCTTCTGAATATTTTCCTGTCCGACTTTAAGGATAAAGTCTACAGCTGCCCCCAAAGCAATATTACCGCCCACATTAGGAGTTCCGGCCTCAAATTTAAATGGCAGCGGCGCATACGTAGTTCCTTCAAAAGAACACGTAGCGATCATCTCGCCTCCGCCGTGAAAAGGCGGCAGATTTTCGAGGACTTCCTGCTTTCCGTATAAAATTCCCGTCCCCATCGGTGCGTACATTTTATGTCCTGAAAAGACATAGAAATCGCAGTCCATTTTCTGAATATCGATGGTAAAGTGCGGGGCAGACTGCGCTCCGTCGATGACGATATAAGCTCCTGTATTTTTTCTGGTTTTGGCAATGATTTCTTCAATAGGATTTACAATTCCCAATGCGTTGGAAACATGATTTACAGAAACCACCTTTGTTTTTTCGCTTAAAAACTCATCAAACTGATCCAACTGAAGGATTCCGTCTTCATCGATAGGAATTACCTTTAGCTTTGCACCGGTTCTTTCACAAAGCATCTGCCACGGAACAATATTAGAATGGTGTTCGAGGTAAGAAATGATGATCTCGTCGTCTTTTTTTAATTTCTGGGTTAAAACATAAGCGATAAGATTTAATCCTTCGGTGGTTCCTTTGGTAAAGATGACTTCAAAATCATGCTTTGCATTGATGAATGTCTGAATTTTTCTCCTGGAAAGTTCCATTTCTTCGGTTGCCAATTGGCTGAGCGTGTGGATTCCTCTGTGAACGTTGGCATTGAGCTCCGTATAATATGTATTCCAAACTTCTAAAACGGAGTTTGGTTTCTGTGATGTTGCCGCATTATCGAGATAAACCAATGGCTTATCATTCACCTTCTGATCTAATATAGAAAACTGACTTCTGATATTCTGAATGTCAAACATTTATTAAAAATTTAAATTAAATTGTTCTTATTTAGAACTCTTCAAATTTACGGTTTTTTTTCTGAAAGGCTTGCGAATAAATATGATTATAGATGTAATCTAAAAAGAAAAACCTGCCAAAAAATGACAGGTTTTATATTTTTCAGATAAGAAATTCTTATTCTGCTGCAGTTTCTTCAGCTGCCGGAGCCGCTCCTTCTTCTGCTGCAACTTCTTCTTCATCCTCATCGTCCATTGCTGCTGCTCCTCCTTTCATTGCATTTCTAGACATCTTCACAGCAACTACTACTGCGTTGTCAGGGTGCATGAAAGAATATCCTTCCGTTTTGATTCCTCCTACATAAAGTTTGTTACCGATTCTTAACGGCGTAACGTCCACAACGATTTCGTCTGGTAAGTTAGCAGGAATCGCTTTTACTTTAAGCTTTCTGAAAGACTGACGAAGAACACCACCCGCAACAACACCTTTGGAACGACCTGTAATTCTTACAGGAACTTCCATAATTACCGGCTTGTCTTCCGCTAACTGGTAGAAATCCGCGTGAAGGATTTTGTCTGTAATCGGGTGAAACTGAATATCCTGAAGAACAGCCGGAATTGTTTGACCATCAACCTCAATAGATACCGTGTGTGCTTCAGGAGTATATACCAAACCTTTGAACGATTTCTCTGTAGCAGAGAAGTTCAATGGCTCACCACCTCCGTAAACAACACAAGGAACTAATTCAGCATCACGTAAAGCTTTTGTAGACTTTTTGCCCACGCTTTCTCTTTTTGTACCTTGAATTGTAATAGATTTCATTTATAAAAATTTAAAAAATTGTTTCAAATTAAATTTGCAAACTTCTAAATATCAATTAAATAACAAATTTACTGCTAATTGACTGATGCTCATGAACCATCTTCATAACGTCCGCAAATAATGGGGCGCAAGATAGCACTTTTATTTTAGATGACAAATTATTTTTCACAGGAATTGAGTCAGTTACAATCACTTCCAGCAATTTTGAGTTCTCGATATTGTCGTAAGCCTTTCCTGAAAGGACGCCGTGTGTCGCCATGGCTCTTACCGATTTCGCTCCTTTTTCCATCAGGATATCCGCAGCTTTGCAAAGCGTTCCTGCCGTATCGATCATATCATCGATCAGGATTACATTTTTTCCGACTACGTCCCCGATCAGGAACATTTCTTCCACTACATTTGCCTTTTTTCTTTCCTTGTAAGCAATTACCACATCAGCACCCAAGTGACCTGCATAGTTTTTTGCTCTTTTGGCTCCACCCATGTCCGGAGAAGCAATGGTAAGATTTTCCAGGTTCAGGTCTCTGATGTAGTCTACGAAAATTGTAGATGCATACAAATGATCTACGGGAATTTCAAAGAATCCCTGGATCTGGTCTGCATGGAGATCCATGGTCATTACTCGTGTTGCTCCTGCTGCCGTTAAAAGATTGGCAACAAGCTTGGCACCGATCGGCGCTCTCGGTTTGTCTTTTCTGTCTTGTCTGGCAAGTCCGAAATAAGGAAGAACTACGGTAATACTCTTTGCAGAGGCTCTTTTCGCAGCGTCAATCATTAAAAGAAGTTCCAATAAATTGTCTGCCGGCGGAAAGGTAGATCCGATTAAGAAAACTCTTCCTCCTCTTACAGACTCATCCAATACCGGTTCGAATTCTCCGTCACTGAAGGTCTGAAAGTTGATTTTCCCTAATTCTTTCCCATAATACTGGGCAATTTTCTCTGCCAGGTCCTTGCTGGTCCTTGTACAAAATAGATAACTTAACTGGTGGGCCATTTTTACTTTTTAAAAGATTTTGCAAATTTAAAAAAAAACCACAAGAATCTGTCTTGTGGTTTCTAAGTTTTTACTGAATGCCTTTATTAAGGGAATTTCACCCCCGAATAATTATTTGGATTTACCTGTGGTAAGGTAGAACTGTATTTTGCATTGATTGATTTGATAAATTCATTCGCTACAATAGCATATCCTCTTCCGGTAAGATGTACACCATCCAGAGAGAAAGCACCACCGCTTACGAATTTAGCCGTATACTTCACTCCCTCGAATGTAATCCCGGACTGTCCGTTGAGTTCAACCATTTTAGCATTGGCATCTACAAAAGCAAGTCCGTAAGAATCTGCCATAGATTTTATTGAAGTATTGTATGCGTCTATCGCTGTCTTTACATATCCTGCTTCTGTTTTTGTCAGCACATGCTGATTTTGCAGAGGATAAGAAATCCCGTAAATATTTACCGGAGAAGGTGCTCCAGGTGCTACGGTTGCGATTAAAGAGCTTGATGTAAGTAAGATATAATCTTCTGATGTCGCCTGTCTTGCCTGTCCGAAAATCTGTCCGAAGGCTGTCGCTGTAGGCAATCCCAATGAAGGCGTTAATGCTGCCGTAAGCTGAAGAGAAAGATTAGGTAGCGATTCATCTTTAATTAAAACAGGGTTGTTGGAAGTTGCTGAAAGCAAATTGATCCTGTCTCCTGCTCCAAAAGCAGTAAGAGCCTGCTTCAACGGCCCATATAGGCTGGTATTAAGTGTTGTAAGATTTGCTCCCAAAGCAGCCGGCGTCAAAGGATTATAAGGAACTGTAGTAAAATAAGGAATTGAAGTTACATAAGGAACATTTGCAATGACCCCTTTTGTAGCGCCTACACTTTTAAGACCGTCTAGAACTCCTTTAATAGAAGCTGCAACAACATTAGGATTCGAAATATCATTGGATTTGTAATCTGCAGGGCTTGCAGTTGCGGGCTGTACTGTCGCTGCTGTATAAGTGGTAACCCCTCCTGCTGTCTGGGAATTGGTTCCTCCGCTTGTTGCATATAATAGAACATCATTACTTCCTATCCAAAGGGAAAAGAATGTAGGAGCCTGAGCCATCGCATCAGCCAAAACAGAAGTCGAAGGAGATGAAGCGAATCTTACGAAATAAGGGTTTGCCGTACTTGTGGCAAGACCTGCCTGATTTCCATAGCCCGGTATTACAAGATGATAAGATTTTGCCCCGGGTACTCCCATATTCTGATAAGGTCTTCCTGAAGCCACGTTATCCAATGTTCCTCCGGGAGTACTTGGTACAGGAGTTAAAGATCCGTTGACTACCTGAAGCGTAAGTTTACCGCCGAATCCCGGCAATCCACTGAAGCCTCCGATATTGTTCGGCATCAAAGGTTGCTTAAACTCACCACCTCCGGCAAGCTTCATTTGCTTTGCAATCATTGAAGGGTAAGATTCGTTCTGCCCATCCAGATAAAGCGCTCCGTCTCTATACCCTGATGTCAGGGAATTTCCTAAGGCAATATATTTTGAAAAGTTCGCATCACCGCTGGTTACCACCACGTCATTCACATCGGTATCAAAATCATCCTCGCAGCTCGTTGTAAACAGAAGTGCGGAAATCGCGAAAGTAGAAATTATAATTTTTTTCATAGTTTTCAATTAAAAAGGATTGTAAGATAAACCTAAACCTAAATAGAATGCTGTAGCTTTAGCCTGTCCATAAAAAGCAAGGGTTTTATTATTTACATCTCTTGCCTGTGGCATTGCATATCCACCAGCCACATCAACACCGAACTGTTTCAGCTTAAATCCTACCCCTCCCGTTACAACAAAAGTGTTGAAAGAAGGTGTTTCCGGGATAAAGTTTTCATCAGAGTAAGGAGATTCATCGTAGTAAGCTCCAAGTCTTCCGTAGATCATATTGGTAAAGGCATACTGAGTCCCTAATCTTACGGTTTTTGAATTTCTGAAGTTTTTAGGCGAAACAGAAATCGTAGGATCTGCCTGATTTCCTACAGGCGCGTGTGCAAAATCCAGTGTCAGCTGTGTATACCTTGACCATCCGTGATAGTTGAAATCTGCAGAAAGCAACCATTTCGGGGTTACTTTATACGTTAAGCCGATGGTATATTCTTCCACCAAAGGTAAAGTTGCCGTAAAGCCGTCTTTTCCGGATGAATCTAAGCCTAACAACGGATAAACAGACTGTGAAGGAAATTTAAAGGTTGCGGTACCATCCTTTGCTTTCATATCAACAGGAGAACGGTAGGCGATGCTCACATCCAGTTTTGGGTCCGGTCTGAAATAAAAACCGAATCCGTAGCCATGGCCGCTCGCTTTGCTGTCAAGATTAAGCTGACCGCCGAATTGAGTGATCGCTTTATCCCAGTTTACGGTTCCTCTTGCATAAATATAGCTGGCTCCGAATGCCAACCAATCATTAAATTTATAGGAAACCATAGGCTGGAAATAATAGCTCTTCAGCTCAAGCCTCTGAACCATTTCTCTTCCTTCCCAATCGTTTGGCCACTCGATCGTACTTCCGAAAGGTGTGGAAAAGCTGAAACCTACGGATAGTTTTTCAATTGGCTTGTACGCTATTGCTGCGTAAATAGGCGTTCCCATCGGGTTGTCGGTTTGTGTACTCTGTAATGTATTTAGATTTTGGAAAGTCACTTTATTGCTTGCCCCGAATCCACCGGCTACAATACTTAACTTCGAGGGAATGAATGACATCCCGGCAGGGTTAAAGAATGCCACACTCGCATCTTCAGCATGAGCACTCGTATGTGCCATTGCCAATTGTTTTACCCCTTGCAAAGAAACCCTGAAGCCGCCTGCGTAAGATAAAACCCCTGCCAATAATGCAGTTGATACTAATATTTTTTTCATAGACTATTATTATATAACCCAAATATAAAATTAATTTGCTTACGCCTGTTAATAAATCATAAAATTTTAAACAATAAAACCAAAGAAAACTATGTTTAAAATAATATTTTCATTAAAAAGTGAGTTAAATAAAACATTTATAGGAAATTAGTAAAACCCAAATGAAAGAAATTGTCGGTTTGTTTAAAACTAAACAGCAGTCTTTCTGATTATTTCATTATTTTAGACCTTATAAAGATAAAAATCATAAATTTGCAAATTAAATATATAATATATGAGTTGTGGATGTAAAACATCCGGCGATTCTGCACATTCTTGCGGACCCAAGAAGACCGCGAATGGCTGTGAAAATGTAAATACCTGTGGTAATAGTTATAAATTAAGTGTTTTCGACTGGCTTTCCAACATCAACAATCCCGCACCGAACAGGTGTGATTTTGTTGAAGTTAGGTTTAAAAATGACAGAAAATCGTTTTATAAAAATGTAAATAATATTCCATTACACATAGGTAGTGTCGTAACAGTAGAATCGAGTCCCGGACATGATGTAGGTGTGGTAAGTCTCACCGGCGAACTGGTAAAAATTCAGATGAAAAAGAAAAAATTTTCTGAAGAATCGGTACAGAAAATATACAGGCTGGCCAACCAGAAAGATCTGGAGGTATGGCAGGAAGCACGGAAAAAAGAAGAAAATGTAAAGATAGAAGCACGAAAGATCGCTCACAGGATTGGTCTGGAAATGAAAATCACCGATGTGGAATATCAGGGTGATGCTTCAAAAGTCACCTTCTATTATACCGCCGATAACCGCGTAGATTTCAGGCAGTTGATTAAAGATTTCGCAGGCGCATTCCGCACCAAGATCGATATGAAACAGATCGGTTTCCGGCAGGAAGCTGCAAAAGTGGGAGGAATCGGCTCTTGCGGAAGAGAGCTTTGCTGCTCGACATGGCTTACGGATTTCAGGTCTGTAAATACAAATGTAGCCCGATACCAGCAGCTGAGCATTAATCCCCAGAAACTGGCAGGACAGTGCGGTAAGCTTAAATGTTGTTTAAATTACGAATTGGACAGTTACCTGGATGCATTGAGCAATTTCCCTTCTTCTTCTACAACATTGGACACTGAAAAAGGAAGAGCATTCTGTATAAAAATCGACGTTTTCAAAAAGAAAATGTGGTTTGCCTATGTAGATCACTCAATAGCCTGGTATGACTTTGATATTGATCTTGTCAAAAAATTAATTGCCAAAAACAAGCGTGGCGAAAAAACGCTTCCTCTTGAAGATCTGAAACAGCCTGAAACGCCATTTGCAAGCATTGACCTGATTCAGGAGAATAATGTAGACCGTTTTGAGAAAAAAGGCAGAAGCAATAACAGGAACAGAAATCAAAACAGACCTAATAATAGTCAGAACAACCAGAACAGCCAGAATCAGGGCCAGAAAAAAAACAGCAGATCCGAGAGACAGGACCGTCCTGAAAGATCCGACAGGCCTCAAAGACAGGAAAGACCGCAGAGTCCGAATAACCAGCAGAAGCAACAAAAAAACCAACCGCAAAAACCTCAGTTGGAAAAAGCTGAAGCTGCTTCTACAGATTCCTCGGCCGATAAAAAACCGAATCCGAACAAGAAAAAATTTAAAAAGAAGTTTCCTCCAAAAAAAGACAACAATGCGTAAAATTTTAGGATTATTCTCATTTATCCTTTTCTTGAGCTGCAACTCTTCTTCAGAAGGAGAAGTGATGATGAATTCCGTTAATAACAAATGGAATAAGAAAAGTGAACAGAAATTTAATCTTGAAGTTTCAGATCCGCAAAATCCTAAAAATATTATATTTGTTGTAAGAAATAACAATGAATATCCTTACAGCAATATCAGGTTTATTGTGAACTTTACCGACCTGCAAACCAAACAGAAACAGACGGATACGCTGAATTATATTTTGGCAAAGCCTAATGGAGAATGGCTGGGAACAGGTTTTGGCGATACCAAGGAAACTTTCTTTCAGTATAAACTGAATTATCGATTTCCGGCAAAAGGAAAATATGAAATCGGCCTCTCACAGGCTATGAGAAATGATAACCTTCCGGGAATTGAAGACATTGGAGTAAAAATAGAAACGGCTAAACCGTAATCATAAATGGAAGTGAACAAACAAAATACAGGAAACAAGGGGAAAACATTCCCTCTTCCTCCTAAGAAGAAAAATACCGGCTGGAAAAAGTGGGTGAAATTTATCTGGGTCGGACTTATCGCCGTAGTATTGGGAATTTCAGGACTTTTCTTTGCTGTTTCGCAGGGCTTTCTCGGAGAAATGCCTGATGTAAAAGAACTGGAAAATCCGGATATTTATGTAGCCTCCGAAATCTATTCTTCGGACGGCGTTTTGCTGGGTAAATTCGAAAAAGAAAAAACCCAGCCTATTACCTACAAGGATCTACCGCCTTTTCTTGTGTATGCCCTACAGGCTAAAGAAGATGAGCGTTTTAAAGAACACTCAGGGATTGATCTGCAATCAGTGGCAAGAGCAGTGGTTTACGGTGGTAGCCGTGGTGGTGGTTCCACCATTACACAACAGCTGGCAAAATTGCTTTTTACGAATGGTGCTTCTCAGAACAAAATTGAAAGAGCCTTTCAAAAACTGAAAGAATGGGTTGTGGCCGTAAGTCTTGAAAAAAGATATACGAAAGAAGAAATCGTTACTTTGTATTTTAATAAATTCGATTTCCTTTACAATGCCAACGGTATTGAAATGGCCTCAAAGATTTATTTTAATAAAAAAACATCCGAACTTACTCTGCCGCAAGCTGCTATGTTTGTGGCAATGCTTGAAAATCCGGTAAAGAATAATCCGATGAGAAATCCTGAAAGAGCTAAGGCCAGAAGAGATGTGGTTTTGGAACAGATGCTCAAAACAGGATATATCGACCAGGCTACTTATGATAAAGCGGCAGCAACACCGATTACTTTAGATTATCATCCTATCAAAAATATCAATGATGATTATTCTGCTTATTATAAGTTTTATCTGAAGAAGGAAATTGATGCTTATCTTAAAGATTACGAAAAAGAAAATGGCAAAAAACTGAATCTGTACAAAGATGGTTTAAAAATATTCGTTACGCTTGACTCTAAAATGCAGAAATATGCTGAAGAGGCAATCCGAGAACACTTGACCGATCTTCAGAAAAGATTCGATGCAGAACAGAGAGGGCGAAAAGACTGGCCGTTCTATTACCTGAACAGCAAGCAGATCAATAGCCTGATGGTTCAGGCCATGAAAAGAACAGGGCGTTACAAGCAGCTGAAAGCCGCAGGGGTGTCTGAAGATTCCATTATGATGGAATTTAAAAAACCGATCAAAACATCACGTTTCACGTGGGCAGGTGAAGAAGAGGTTGAAATGTCACCTTGGGACTCTATCAGATGGCACAAGAAAGTGGCGCAGGCCGGTCTGATGTCTATGGTTCCGGGAACCGGGGAAATCAAAGCCTGGGTAGGCGGAATCGACTGGCAGCATTTCCAGTACGACCACATCAAACAGGGAAAAAGACAGGTGGGATCCACATTCAAACCTTTCGTGTATGCAACGGCGATTATGAAACTGGGAATGACACCTTGTTCAGTAGTCTCCAATGCGAGCTTTAACAAAGGAACTTATCATGTTCCTGGAAGAGGTGGAATGCTTACTTTAAAAGACGCGCTCGCCCATTCCCAAAACCCTGTTGCGTTACGTCTTGCTGAAATGACGACAACCCAGAGTGTTATTCAGACCGCCAGAGATCTTGGGGTAACAGAGGAAATCTCGACAAGTCTCCCAATGGCTTTAGGTTCATCAGATATTACCATCTATGAAATGGTAGGCGCATACAGTACCTTTGCCAACTATGGAAATTACAACAAACCGGAAATGATCTGGAGAATTGAAGATGCAAACGGAAGAGTAATTAAAGAAGTAAATGTAGAACCAAAAGAAGTTATGAACCCGATGTATGCCTACACCATGATTGAACTCATGAAAGGGGTAGCACAATATGGAACTGCTTCAGGAGAGCTTGGAAGAAAAGGGATTTCTAAAGATATCGAAATTGCTGGTAAAACCGGTACGACACAGAATAACTCAGACGGTTGGTTTATGGGTATTGTTCCGAAGCTTGCCACCGGCGCATGGGTTGGCTGGGAAGACCGGGCCACCCACTTCTACGGAACCGGTGAAGGTCAGGGAGCTAAAATGGCACTTCCGATCTGGGCGATTTATATGAAGAAGGTCTGGGCAGATAAGAGCCTGAAAATTTCTCCGGATGATAAATTCGTGAAACCTTCCGAATGGAAAGACGGCTGCTCGAATCTGAAAGGACTCGGCGCAGGATACGGCGACGAAGGCGGATTACAGACCATCGATGAGATCAAAAATCCAAGACCTGCAGAGCCATCCGGACCGAAAAGCCAAGGCAAAAAAGAAGAAAATGTAAATGAGAATCTTAATTCCAGCGAAGATATAGACTTCAACAATAAATAAATTCTCTTTTAGAAATACACAAGACCTTTCAATGATTTGGAAGGTCTTTTCTTTTTTAATTAATACCTTTGGGATATGAATATTGAAAATATAGAGCAACCATTTATAAAAAAATTTCCGGGAGATTTTTCGGGGAATATGATGCAGAGAAATACTCCCAAAGTTTTATTTTCAACGGTAAGCCCGGCGGATTTTGAGCGTCATGAACTTATCGTTTTTAATGAAAAACTTTCGGAAGAAATCGGTTTGGGGACATATGAAAAAAAAGATCTTGATTTCCTCGTTGGAAACCACCTGCCTCAAAACATAAAAACCTATTCAACCGCCTATGCAGGGCATCAGTTTGGCAATTGGGCAGGGCAGCTGGGAGATGGCAGGGCAATCCTTGCGGGAGAAATCACGAACAGCTTGGGACAGAAAAACGAAATACAGTGGAAAGGTGCCGGAGCAACGCCCTACTCAAGACATGCAGACGGAAGGGCCGTCCTGAGATCATCGGTTCGGGAATATCTGATGAGTGAAGCCATGTACCACCTCGGAATTCCTACAACCAGAGCCTTAAGCCTTACTTTTACAGGAGAAGAAGTGATTCGGGATATGATGTATAACGGAAACCCACAATACGAAAAAGGGGCTGTAATCATCAGAACAGCAGAAAGCTTTTTACGTTTCGGTCATTTCGAACTGATGTCCGCCCAAAAAGAATATACCACCCTGCAGGAACTCGTAGACTTTACTATTGAGCATTATTTTAAAGAAATCCAATCAGAAGGCCATCAGAAATACAGGGATTTTTTTGAAGCTGTCTGCAGAAGAACCGCTGATCTTATGGTCGAATGGTACCGTGTAGGGTTTGTACATGGCGTAATGAACACGGATAATATGTCGGTTTTAGGCCTTACTATTGATTTTGGCCCATATTCAATGATGGATGAATACGATCTGAATTTCACACCCAATACGACCGACTTGCCAGGAAGAAGATATGCTTTCGGAAGACAGGCCCAGGTTTCCCAATGGAATCTTTGGCAGCTGGCGAATTCACTTCACCCAATAATCAAGGATGAAAAGTTCCTGGAAGACGTCCTGAATGATTATGGAAGTTATTTTTGGGAGTCTCACGACAGAATGCTCTGCAGAAAATTCGGTTTTGATCAGTTGCTGACAAATGATGAGAAATTTTTCACAAACTGGCAAAGCCTGATGCAGGATCTTAAGCTTGACTACACTCTGTTCTTTAATGAACTTGAAAAGTATGATGATCAGAAAGATCTGAGACTTCAGTTTGAGAATGTTTCCTATGCTTTTCTGAATGATGAGAAAATTCTGAGACTGAAAGATTTCATGACAGAATATCAGTCAAGATTGGAGAAAAATATTATTTCAAAAGAAAGATCTTTGGACATCATGCACAAAACCAATCCCAAATTTATCTTAAGAAATTACCTCTTGTACCAATGCATTCAAGAAATTAATGAAGGAAAAACGGAAATGCTGCAAAAATTAACCCATGCCCTTGAAAATCCGTACCATACCATTTATCCGGAATTCTCTGCCAAGAGGCCGTCAGGGTATGATGATATTTCAGGATGCTCAATGCTTTCGTGTAGTTCTTAAGTTAAAGTCACAAATAAAAAAATATTAACATAGAAATAGGTCAACATATCTGCTTTTTTTATTAGTTTTACAAAAAAAGAATTTTTATGAAAAGAATTTTACTATCTGCTCTTGCGCTGGCTATTAGCTCATCGGCTTTTTCTCAGTATTGGACAACACAAAATACTGCTTTCGCTACTGCATCTAGAGGTATTGCAGGACTGGAGGTTTATGATGCCTCTACCGTTTGGGCTTTTGCTTATGATGGAAGTGCTCAATCTGGTACACCACCAAACATACAAGAGTTTACTAAAACGTCTAATGGAGGTACCACTTGGACTTCAGGAACAATTAATGTTGGAGACCCTACATTAACAATAACGAATATTTCAGGAGTTAGTAGTACAACTGCATGGGTAGGTGCCTTGGCATCTACTAATACTGATGGTTTGGGTGCCGTATATAAAACCGTTAATGGAGGTTTAACCTGGACAGCTCAACAGGAGTTTTCTTCGGTTGGAGAGTCTTATTTAAATTTTGTACATGCATTTGATGCAAACAACGTCGTTGCAGGTGGGGATCCAGAAACAGGAGTATTCGAAGTGTATACAAGTTCTAATGGAGGAACTTCGTGGACGAGAGTTTCTGAAATAAATATTCCTTTTCCTCTTGCTAATGAGTATGGTTATAATGCAGGATATTATGCTGTAGGCAACAATATATTTTTCTATACGAATAAAGGGCGTATCTTTAAATCAACAGATAAAGGGGCAACATGGAGCATTGCATTTGAGGGTTCAACGTATAGCCTTACAGATTTTGGATCAGCAACGGTAAACGGAGATATGGCGTGGAGTGATGCGAATAGAGGGATCGTGCTTAAAAAGAATTTTATCGGATCATCGAGCAATCCAACACCTTCAGCTATCGCACTTTACAGAACTACAGATGGCGGATCGACATGGTCAAGTGTAACATTTACAGGAATTACTGCTTCTAATAGAATTAATGATATCACATATGTACCGGGCACAAATATTTTGTTGGCAACAAGTTCTGCAGGCGGGTCTTGGAAAAGTTTAGACAATGGATCGACTTGGACTGCAATAGATAATGTGCAACATTTAAGCGTAAGATGCTCAGACGCTAATACATGCTATTCCGGAGGGTTTAATACTTCGGCTACAGTTGGTGGAATGTTTAAATCATCACAGTCTCTGGGAACAAAAGATTTAAATAAAGCAATGAGCAATTTATCTGTTTACCCTAATCCAACCAAAGGGGAAATCAGCATCAAGTCTGACAAGAAAATTAAGTCTTCTGAGGTTTTAGATATTGCCGGAAGATCAATCTTAAGTTTCTCATCAGAAAAAGCAGATCTTTCTTCACTTGCAAAAGGAGCTTATGTATTGAAGATAGAATTTACAGACGGATCTTCAAGTTCTGAAAAAATTATTAAAGAATAATTACATCGTATTTAAATTCTTAAACTCACCTTCATGGTGAGTTTTTTTATTTTATTTTTGCAAAAACATTAGAAGTGCCAACATTCAAGAAAAAATTTATAGATCTTTTGAAGATCATCTTCCCATCAACCGGAATTGAACTTGTCATTTTCCTCTTCTTCCTGGTTGTTTACGGCTATCTGGGCTCTTATATAGCCATCCACTACAAGATTATTTTTGACAGCAGAATTCCGTGGGATGCTTATTTCAGTTTCGACAACAAGTCTATTGTTATGACCGGAGGAAGCTTCGAAAGACATCCGCTTTCCTATTATTTCTTTAAGGGTATCAGAAAGACTGCTTTGTTTTTTTCAGACGGTAAAATGGACGGGAATTTCCGATTTGCCCTGGCCTGGTTTAGTAATATCGCAGTAAGTCTCAGTATTGTTCAGGTGTATAAATATCTGAAGAATATCATTCATTTGCCCGTGTACATCAGTATTTTACTCATCCTTTTTTTAGGGTCATTTTCTACAACAATTCTCTTATCATTTACCCCGGAAAACTTCACCTATACGCTTTTATTGCTCGCCCTATTCAATTATTATTCAGCGGTAAAACTTAACAATGAGGAGAAGATACCTGCGCTGGCTTTGGCCTTTTCGGGAGTAGCCATTGGCGGTCTTACAATTACCAATATTTTTAAGGTTTTCATTCCTGTAACCTTTGAAAAAGGGGTTTTTAAAAACTGGAGAAAATTCGGAAATGCTGCTTTAAGGGTAGTATTGACCTGCACCTGTTTTATCCTGCTTTATCTTAACAGAATCGATTTTAAGTACGAAAACATTTTCAGCAAAACGAATGAACAATACGAAAAATTCTCAAACGTAAATTCAAGACCTTTATGGGATATGATTCTTTCCTATTTCTTCGGCGGGAACGTATTATTTTCAAACTTCATTGTTACCGACAGAAACAATATGCAGGGATATGAGTACAAAGGACTCTTGATGGATGTTTATTCTTCGTGGGTTCCTTACATCTTTATCGCCGTTTTACTCGCATTGATTTTGTGGAGCTATTTTAAAAATTTCAGAAATAAACTGGTGCAGATTCTTATGGTATCATTCATTTTTGACATCATCATCCATTGCGTGATGAGATTCGGATTGCATACCGCTTTCATCTATGGAGGGCACTTTGTTTTCGTATACCCTTTACTTATCGGATGGCTGATGAGTGCTTATAAAAATTCCCCGAAAACACTTTCATTCATCATCTCTGTATTCTTTATACTTTTCGTTTATGTATTAGCAAATAACTGCCTGAGAATGAACGAATTTTTTATATTTTTAAATAAATATTATTAATTAAAAAATTTCATAGAAATTATCTTTCGAAAGCATTCCGTTTTAAAATAAATTTGACTAAAAGTTAGTTTTCAGTGACATCCTTTTCGGAAATCCTCTTTATTATAAATTTATTAAATCGTTTTTAAATTCTAACTTTATTTTTAACATTTAGAATTAAGGTTTAATTTCTTAATTAAAGTGAGTTCGGTTTAACGATACTATTCAAATATCAATAGAAATGGGCTTTAGCCCATTTACCTTATGTCGGATAATCAGCGGCTTTAGCCGAAACCTACGATAATCTTGGCTAAAGCCAATTTGGAATTACAATTTCATGTCGGGCTAAAGCTTGACGTAATTATAAAATATAATAACATGAATTTCTTTTTCTCTTATGTGATCTAAAATATTTTCAAAATATGCCAAATATCTTCTGTGACTCATGTGTAAAAATAAACTCAGGCAGAAACATTTTTGATGGATGAGCCCTCTTTTACGTGCTTGTTGGTGATGCCGGGTTTTCAGAGATTGGTATAGCCAGAAATATTTATCCGCATGAACCCTAAAATTTATCAAGGTAAATTGAACGATTTATCTTGATGATTTCCGGAAATCATCAAGGTGAATTTTAAAGGTCAACAAATTAAGTGGTAAAAATAAAACCAAACTCCGGCTGAAATACCGGAGTTTAATAAGATTGTGAGTTATTAATGATGAGCTTTTTTGCCGTAAATCTACTTCAGGCTTCCCACCATATCCTCAGGCTTTACCCATTCATCAAACTGTTCGGCAGTTAAAAGGCCGAGATTCACGGCTTCTTCTTTTAAAGTGGTGCCGTTCTTATGGGCCGTCTTCGCGATTTTGGCTGCATTTTCATAACCGATGTGCGTATTCAGGGCGGTCACCAGCATCAATGATTTATCCACCAGTTCTTTAATCCTTTCATGATTCGGCTCGATCCCTTCGGCACAATGGTCATTGAAAGAAATACAGGCATCCGCGATCAGCTGGGCCGACTGCAGGAAATTGTACGCCATTACCGGTTTGAAAACATTCAGCTCATAATTCCCCTGGGTTCCGGCGAATGAAATCGTGGTGTCGTTTCCTAACACCTGTGCGCAAACCATCGTCATCGCTTCATTCTGCGTAGGGTTTACTTTTCCCGGCATAATGGAAGATCCCGGCTCATTTTCCGGAATGTGGATTTCCCCGATTCCCGAACGTGGTCCCGAGGCCAACAGCCGGATGTCCTGGGCAATCTTAAACAGGGAAACGGCCAGCTGTTTCAATGCACCGTGGGATTCCACGATAGCGTCATGGGCCGCCAGTGCCTCGAATTTATTTTCTGCCGTTAAAAAAGGAAGTCCGGTAAATTGGGAAATGTATTCCGCTACTTTTACATCATAACCCTTCGGTGTATTTAGACCTGTGCCTACTGCCGTTCCGCCTAAAGCCAGCTCGGAAAGATGAGGTAAGGTGTTTTTCAATGCTTTGATCCCGTAATTCAACTGGGCTACGTACCCGGAGAATTCCTGTCCCAGAGTCAGCGGGGTGGCATCCATCAGGTGGGTTCTTCCGATTTTAACGATGTCTTTGAAAGCTTCTGATTTTTCAGCTAAAGTATCCCGCAATTTTTCAACCGCAGGAATTGTCGCTTCCACCACTTTTTTATAAGCGGCGATGTGCATAGCGGTAGGATACGTATCGTTGGAAGATTGGGATTTGTTGACATCGTCGTTCGGGTGAACTTCCGCCTTCTCTCCCAGGGTACCGCCGTTGTTTACATGCGATCTGTTGGAGATCACCTCATTCACGTTCATATTCGATTGTGTTCCAGAGCCGGTCTGCCAGATTACGAGAGGGAACTGATCATTTAGCTTTCCGTCTAAGATTTCATCGCATACTTTAGCGATCATATCTCTTTTTTCCGCTGGCAGAACGCCCAGATCCGTGTTGGTAAAAGCGGCGGCTTTTTTTAGATAAGCAAAAGCTTCGATAATTTCATGCGGCATGGAGCCTTCCGGTCCGATCTTGAAATTGTTTCTGGAACGTTCGGTCTGGGCACCCCAGAATTTGTCGGCAGGAACCTGCACTTCACCCATGGTGTCTTTTTCTATTCTGTAATTCATTGTGATGGATAGATTTAATTCAACCATAAAAGACATAAAAATTCAGTTTAAATTTTAAGATTGATAGTAAAAAATGAAATCTTTGATTTTTACTTAAGTGTTCTCTTGTTCTCAACTTAAAACTTACGTGACTAATGTGCCACAAAAACTTTTGTGCCTTTTGTGGTTTAAAAAGTTTTCCTAAAGTTAATCATTGCCCGAAACATTCGCAATTTATAATCATTATAAATATCAATCCAAGTCACTGATTTTGCTCATGCTTTTTTCACGATGTTTTATTTTTGCAGCCAAAGAAAAGAGAATGGAATTTAAATATCAGGATCCGTATCCGATTCAGAAAGATGATACGGTGTATAAGAAGCTTACCTCAGACTATGTAAAAGTGGAGCAACTGGGAGACCGCGAAATTTTAACCGTTGATCCGAAAGGGTTGGAATTGTTGGCGGAAGAAGCCATGGCGGACGTTTCTTTTATGCTTCGCTCCTCACACCTGGAAAGTCTGAGAAGAATCATCGATGATCCTGAAGCAACGGATAACGACCGTTTTGTCGCCTACAACCTGTTACAGAATGCTGCGGTGGCGGCAGAAGGAGCTTTACCTTCCTGCCAGGATACCGGAACAGCCATCGTGATGGGAAAAAAGGGGGAGAATGTGTACACAGGAGTGGATGACGGAGAATATTTGAGTAAAGGAATCTACAATACCTATCAGAAAAGAAACTTACGCTATTCCCAAGTCGTTCCTTTAACGATGTTCGATGAAAAGAATTCCGGTTCCAATCTTCCGGCACAGATCGACATCTATGCTAAAAAAGGGGACTATTATGAATTTTTATTCTTAACCAAAGGAGGAGGCTCGGCCAACAAGACGTTCCTGTATCAGAAGACGAAATCCTTATTAAACGAAAAATCCCTGGAAGAATTCATCAAAGAAAAAATTTCGGATCTTGGAACTGCGGCTTGCCCACCTTACCATTTGGCTTTGGTGATCGGAGGGACTTCTGCTGAAGCCAACCTGGCTGCGGTGAAAAAAGCATCTGCAAAATACTACGATAACCTTCCGACCGAAGGAAACGAAGCAGGACAGGCTTTCAGAGACCTGGAATGGGAGGCGAAAGTACAGAAGATCTGCCAGGAAAGTGCCATCGGGGCACAGTTTGGAGGGAAATACCTGACGCACGACGTGAGGGTTATCAGGCTTCCGCGTCACGCCGCTTCATGTCCGGTTGGAATGGGTGTTTCCTGTTCAGCAGACCGGAACATCAAAGGAAAAATTACCAGAGACGGTATTTTTCTGGAGCAGCTGGAAGTAGATCCGAAAAGATTTTTACCGGCAACGCCGCCACACCTGGAAGAAGCGGTGGAAATCGATCTGAACAAACCGATGCCGGAAATTTTAGCCGAACTTTCAAAATACCCGATCAAAACAAGATTAAAATTAAATGGAACGCTGATCGTAGCAAGAGATATTGCCCACGCGAAGATCAAGGAGATCCTCGACAGCGGCCAGCCGATGCCTGAATATTTCAAAAACCACCCGATCTATTACGCGGGACCTGCCAAGACGCCGGAAGGAATGGCTTCAGGAAGTTTCGGACCGACAACAGCGGGAAGAATGGATGTGTATGTGGATGAATTCCAGAGCCACGGCGGAAGCATGATCATGCTGGCCAAAGGAAACAGAAGCAAGGACGTTACCAATGCCTGCGGAAAATATGGCGGGTTCTATTTGGGCTCAATCGGTGGTCCGGCAGCAATCCTGGCGAAAGACAATATTCTTTCCGTTGAGGTCGTGGATTTCCCGGAATTAGGGATGGAAGCGGTACGGAAGATCGAAGTGAAAGATTTCCCGGCGTTCATCATTACCGATGATAAAGGGAATGATTTTTTTGCAGATCTCGCTCACTAAAACAATCTATAAAATAAACACTACTTTGTATTGCATGGTACTTTTTTAAAAGCTACTTTTGCAATACAAATTAGTATCATGAAAAAAACATTTCTCGCATTACTGTTAAGCATTGCTCTTATTAATTTATCATTTGCTCAGCTTACTCAAAAGATTGACAGCATCATACAAACCGGATTTAAGGATCGGAATGCTCCGGGCGGAGCCTTTCTGGTTTCAAAAAAAGGTAACATTATTTATGAAAAAGCTTTTGGAAAAGCCAATCTTGAATTAGATGTCGACATGACTACCGATAATGTTTTTCAGATCGGTTCCATGACCAAGCAGTTTACGGCAGTTTCAATTCTTATTCTCGAGCAACAGGGAAAACTGAAGGTAAATGATCCCGTTTCTAAATATATTCCTGATTATCCTTCGGGAAATACAATTACCATTCATCATCTTTTAACGCATACGTCGGGTATTAAAGATTTCACCAAAATGAAAGCCCTTTCGGAGATTGCCCAGAAAGAAATGTCTCCAAAAATGATGGTAGACTTTTTTAAAAGTGAGCCGGTAGATTTTCAACCCGGGGAAAAGTTCGACTATAACAATTCCGGCTATGTATTGCTGGGATACCTGATCGAACTGGTTTCCGGTGAAAAATATGAAGATTTCGTTAAGAAAAACATCTTTGAAAAAGCGGGAATGAACCATTCTTTTTATGCGAGCGACCGGAAAATTATTAAGAACAGGGCCTATGGCTATCATGAAAAAAGCGATGGCTTTGTGAATAAAACAGTCATTAGCTTCAGTGTTCCGTTTGCATCCGGTTCGCTGATGTCTACGGTAGAAGATATGCTGAGGTGGCAAGAAGCTATTAACGGCAATCTTATTCTGGATGCGGCCCACACCCGAAAAGCATTTACAAAATATAAGCTCAACAGCGGTGAGGAATTTTCCTACGGCTACGGATGGCATCTGAAAGATATTAACGGAGTACCCGACAGAGAACACGGAGGAAGTGTTTTCGGATTCAAATCCATGGCGGTCTATATCCCGGAAAGAGATATCTATGTTGTAGGATTCAGCAATTGTGACTGCCATTCCCCGACCCAGATCATAAAAGATATGGCAGGGCTTGTAGCGAAGAACCCGCAATAATGGAACAGTATTCGCTTCTGATTAGTTTAAAATCAAAATAAATAATAAAATAGGAGATATATCTTTTGTGTAAAAAAATAAAAAGTCCTATTTTTGCCTAAAATCTTTAAGAAAAATGATAACGATTTTATCAGCATTTTGGCCGTTTTATCAGTTCCTTTGGACAGTATTTTTCATCATGATGTTCCTTGTAGGGTTCTGGTGTATTTTCATGTTCTTCGGATTTGTTATCCCGTTATGGTTAACGGAAGGTTTAAAAGAGTACTTCGGAAAAGTGAAGCCCTTCAATCCTGAAGACATCAGAAGCAAAATGGTGTATGAGCAGGAAGGTGTAGAGGTGATTTACAACGAGCCTAAAGGACACGGTCCGTTCATCCACGATCACGGTCATGGGCACGATATCCACGAAAAAGGACATCATTAATTGATTGTCATTGTTTTCCCACATGAATTCCGGGAAAGCAATATCAAAGCAAAACAACATATATTAAAACCACTTATCTCGGTAAGTGGTTTTTTAGTTTAACGATTCTGCCCTAAGCTTTTCCGGCGCAACGCCGAATTTCTTTTTAAAGGCGCGGGTGAAATTCTGAACATACTCATATCCGCATTCAATGGCGATCTCTTTGATCATCATTTTCTTATCAATGATCAGCTTTTTGGCTTTCAGCATTCTTAGTTCTGCCATATAATCGCTTACCGTAAGATGGTACTGTGCTTTAAATTCTTTCCGGATCTTGTTCTGGTTGATCCCGATCAGTTTCCCGATCTCCTCAACTTTTATATTTCTGTGGTAATTCTCATCGATAAATTTTTTAATCACGGACGGAGTCCGGGGAACTTCTTCCAACGTATTTTTTTCATGAAACTGTTCAAAAATAAGGAGCAGCAGTTTGATCATTTTAGCTTCGACAAACAATTTTTGCAGCACTCCTTTTTTGGAATAGCTAATAATTTCCTGTAAAATGAAGTGCATTTCCACTGTCATAGAAGGAGGCGTTTGCCTATGCAGGAAAATATAACGGTTCCGGATCATGCCTTCCAGAATCTCGGCATTTTCCTTATTGGATTCCGGATTGATGAGGTTTAAAATATAGTCGTAATTGATCTGGATCTGTAAGTATTTGAGCATTCCTTCATCTTCCGTCCACAATTGGGCTGTGTTTTCTTCACGGGAATAATGCAGGATATATTGGTTTTTTTTAAACAGGAATTCCGTTCCGCAGTCTTCGGCACTGAGGTGAATATTTTCGCTTAGAAAAAAAAGAAGATTGAAGCTTGCCCTGCCTTCTGTCATATTAGATTTGGAAAACATACCGGCATACAACCTTTCCTTCATAAAAATGTTGATGTTTTCAGAACTGAATAATAATTCCTGATTCTTCATACGGATGATTTTACAAATAAGTACAAATACGATAACAAAAAGTTTGTTAATGATAACCTGGTCTTAAATAAGTCCAATACTTTTGCGCAAAATTAATTATAATTTAGAATAAATAAAAATAATATTTATGATGAATACGGTATTTACTTCTTTTTGCACAACAGGGCTGGCGGTCTTGTTATTAATAATATCAGGGTATGCAGATGCACAGTCCTGCAACAATACAGATCCGGGAAACACTTCTGGAAATACAGGATGTGTGTCTTTCGTCTATCGGGGACAGGGAGTGACTTACTCTACGGTAAGAAGCGCGGATGGAAAGATCTGGCTCCGGCAAAACCTGGGAAGTAGCGCGGTGGCTTCATCATTAACCGATACCGGAGCCTACGGAGACCTGTTCCAGTGGGGAAGATGGGATGATGGCCATCAGCTGAGGAATTCCGCCCTGCAGGCGAACGCTCCCACACCGAATAATCCTTCCGGACTCAGCGGAAACAGTACAGGTTTTTATTCGGCAGGTTATAATTCATCGGCCAACTGGTGGTCGGGAGGTGCCCCGGATAATCAGTGGACGGCATCAAGCCCTTCTTCTGTCACTGCGATAAACGGAGCAGATCCATGCAAAGCCATCGGAGCCGGATGGAGGCTTCCTACAGTCAATGAAATAGAGACTGTTCTTACAGTGGAAAATATTTCGGACACAAGTTCCGCGCTTGCCAGCAACCTGAAGCTGGTGCCTGCAGGTATGAAAGACTACAACGGAATCTTTTCACCGGGAACCAGGCTTTATCTCTGGTCTTCTTCATCATCGCCTTATGCCGGTTCCGGCCAGCATCTGTATATCAGCCAGTACTCTGCACTTACCAATAATGGAGGAAGAGATGGCGGAATGTCCGTAAGATGCATTAAAGATACTTCAGTTATGTTGGGAACTTCTGACTTAGGAAAGTCTTATGCAGGCGTCTATCCTAATCCGACCAACGGTATTTTAAACATCAAAACAGATACTCCTGCTGAAAATGTAATGATTTTCAACGCGGCAGGACAAAAATTGAATGTCGAATTTTCTGAAAATAAAATTGATTTACAACACTTTCCAAAAGGAACATATTTTCTGGAAATTCATTTGAAAGACGGAAAAACACTTTCCCGAAAAATTCTGAAAAAGTAATACCCAATTGCAGATGATCATTGAATGTTAGGAAATGATGATCTCTTTTTGGTAAAATAATTTCCATAAAGGATTAAATATAATTTAGAAATAAAAAGAATTGCTTATGTTCAAAAATTTATATAATGCAGTACAAACAATCGGGGTAAGTGTAGTGTTGCTTACTATAGCTGCAAATTATTCCCACGCACAGCAATGGGAGAATGTCGGGGGAGTACCAACGGTTTCTACGGGTGGAACAAGCTTTAACAATCTGGCGATAAGTCCGTCAGGAAAATATTTTCTTTCTTATTATGATGTAGCCGCGGCTAAAGGTTCGGTGCAAAGGTTTGATGGAAGCTTATGGTCATACGTCGGCGGAAGTCCGGGCATTACCAACACTTATGCAACCTACAACTCCTTGTCGCTGGCTCCCAACGGAAATATTTACTACACCAACCAGGGAACAGGTCTGGAAGTCCGGGAATTCAACGGAACGAGTTGGTCGCAACTGCCAAGTCCCACTACCTCTATGGTAAATTATCAGGCATCGGCTGTTTCTTCTGCCAATATTCTTTTTACCTATTCCACCCACAATTCGGGAACGGTGCAGCGTTTTGTGAACGGAGCCTGGGAGCAGGTAGGAAATGCCGGCTTTTCAGGCGGAGCATCTTTTGCGGAAATGGTAATCGGCAGTAATAATAAAGTGTATACCTGCAATGTCTCTGGCGGTGTGAAAGTATATGAAAACACAACGACGGCCACCGCTTCAGATAACTGGACTTTAGCAGGAGGCAGTATTGTGGATGCCGCATCTTCCAGCGAACAGTACAATTCGGATTTAGCGATCGATGCGAATAATAATCTGTATGTGGCTTATGTTTCCAATTCCGCCAACGGACAGAAGTTAAATGTAAAAAAATTCAACGGAACAGCCTGGTCACAGTTGGGAAATGCTAACTTTTCCAGTGGCAGGGTGCAGCATTTGGCGATAGCTGTTACCAATACGGGAGATCCGTATGTTGTGGCCAGCCGTTGGGAGAATGATGACTTTTCAAGAAATACCGTCTATAAGCTAGACGCTGCTACCCAGACCTGGGGAGCATTCGGCGGAAGTTTTATTTCCGACGGGCAGGCGGTTTACAATGATCTAGCCTATGACAAGGCGAATAATTATCTCGTTTTGGCGTATTCGCAAAACGGAACAAAAGTGAAAAGGATTTCGCTTACTCCGGCTTGTAATGATACCGATCCGGGAAGCAATCCTGGAGATTTAGGCTGTGTAAGATTTAACTACAGAGGGCAGCTATACTACCGTGAGGGCAGCAGATGGAAAAGTATGGCTTCAGCAGAATCTGGGAAGTGCCCAGGTGGCGGCTTCTTTCGATGATGCTAATTCTTACGGGGATCTTTTCCAGTGGGGAAGATGGGATGACGGCCATCAGCTGAGAAATTCTGCAACGGCAACGACCCTTACAGTAAATTCGCCGGACGGATTAGCCGGGACCAATGCTTTTGTAATAGGTTCAGGCGCTTCTTCCTGGTGGGCAACCAATGCAACCAGTAACCAATGGAATGCTGATTCTCCATCTTCGGTAAACGCAGCAACCGGAGCAGATCCCTGCAAGGCAATAAGTCAGGGCTGGAGACTTCCGACTTCGGCGGAATGGGTAACCCTGGTAAGTGCAGAAGGAATTAATAATCCGGCAACCGCTTATGCAAGCCGATTAAAACTGCCGGCCGGAGGATACCGGAGCAATACTTCCGGAACTTTCACATTTGTCGGGCAACGCGGATATTTCTGGAGTTCCGAAACAGCCAGTACAGGCGGCAGGTATTTATACGTCGGATCAACGATTGTCACACCAACTTCCGGAGGGCCAAGAGGACAGGGAGAATCCGTAAGGTGTGTGAAGGATTTCTCCGCACTGGCTACTTCCGACATAGCCCTTACCGTAAACCCGGTTCAGGTCTATCCGAATCCGACTAATGGAATGCTGTACATAAAAGCCGATTTGTCTGTTGAGGCTGCAACTATTACTAATGCAGTCGGTCAGAAAATACCGGCAGATCTTTCAGGCAGCCAATTAAATATGCAGAACCTTCCCAAAGGGCTGTACATGGTGGAAATAAAATTAAAAGGACAATCGGAAAGTATTGTTAAAAAAGTAATCAGAAATTAAAATTAGTCCATATTAAGTTGATAGGGCAGGAGATTCGTAAAAGGATCTTCTGCCTTTTTATTTTGCCTTGTGTCTGATTACTTCCAGGCTGATCGTTTAGCTGAATAAACTTTCAGAAGTAATTCAACGCATAGGATTTCAGTGGGTTAATTTTATTTTTTCCGGACGAAAATCAAAAAGTGATGAAAAATAAATTATCTTTATTAAACTGTACTAAAAAATTAGAAACTATATGAAAAAGTTTTATTCAGGTCTTTTATTGCTGATGGTGGCCTTTGTATTCGGCCAGATCAGCTATACGATTACCCCAAACCCGTTCAATGAGACGACCGCCATTACCCTTACCGTTCCGGGAAACCAGATCGACGAAGCGGCCTGGGGTGTGTCAAACCATGCCATTTACATCTGGTCCTGGTCGCTGGATACCAATTACCAGAACAGCCAGGATTGCCCTACCAACGGAAGTTGGAACAATTCCAACGAGCTGAACAGGCTTGCTTACAATGCAACGACCGACACGTATTCGCTGTCGTTTACCCCAACTGCTTTTTACGGGAGAACCGGAATCGGAAGATTCGGGTTTTTACTGAAAGATAAAACGGGAGCCCATCAGACATCCCCGGATATCTACGTTAATGTCGGAATCTTAAACCTGACGATGACCAACCCGGCGGCAAACAGCTTAACATCGGTTCCTGCAGGAAACCCAATCAACATTACCGCAACAACGAATGTAAGTGCCACATTCCAGCTGAAAGCCAATGGAACGGTGGTAAATTCTACATCGACACCTTCCACTTCTTATGCCTACAGCTATACCGTAACGCAGGATGCAAATATGGAACTGATCGCAACGGATGCCAATTCAACCGTTAAAAATGCGACATTCACATTGCAGGTTCCGAGAAACGTGGTTTCACAGGCGATTCCAAGCTGGATAAAGCAGGGGATCAACTACAATCCTGCCGATAATACGAAAGTGGGGCTGGCTCTGTATGCTCCGTTTAAAAATTTCGTTCATGTGATCGGAAGTTTCAACAGCTGGACGGTAAACGATGCTTATTTAATGAAAAGAGACACGGCGAATCCTGATCTATACTGGATTGAGTTGAGCGGTCTTACTCCGCAGCAGCTGTACACTTTCCAGTACAGGACGAATGACCTGAGAAAGGTAGCCGATCCTTATTCTCCGCAGATTCTGTCTTCGTATGACGATCAGTACATTTCCGCTACCACTTATCCGAACCTGCCGGCATTTCCTGCGGGACAGGGTTTTGAAGTTTCCATGTTTAAAACCGGACAAACGCCGTACAATTGGCAGGTGACGAACTTCCAGCGGCCGGCTAAAGAAAATCTTGTGGTTTACGAATTATTGCTGAGGGATTTCACACAGGAGAAAAACTGGCAGTCACTCATCAATAAAATCACCTATTTAAAAGGGTTAAACATCAATGCCATTGAGCTGATGCCGATCATGGAATTTGAAGGAAACCTTTCGTGGGGCTACAATACCTCTTTCCATTATGCATTGGATAAAGCATACGGAACCCCGGAAAAATTTAAGGAATTTGTAGATCTGTGCCACCAAAACGGGATCGCAGTGATTCTGGATGTCGCTTTCAACCATGCTACAGGGCGTTCTCCATTGGCCAGACTGTGGAACATCGACCCGGACGGAGACGGTTACGGCGATATTGCAGCCAATAATCCTTACTTCAATCAGGTGCCTAAACATTCCTATAATGTCTTTAACGATTTCAACCACACCAGTGCTTCAACGAAATATTACGTTGAAAGGTGTCTTCAGCAATGGCTTACGGAATACCGTATCGACGGCTTCCGTTGGGATTTAACGAAAGGCTTTACCCAAAGCTGCTCCGAAAATGATGAAACGTGCACCAATGCCTATCAGCAGGACCGGGTAGACATCTTAAAATATTATGCCGACAGACAGTGGGCGCTTGATCCGAATTCTTACATGATCTTTGAACATTTGGGAACGGATGCGGAAGAGCAACAGTGGGCGAACTATAGAATCGCTGAAGGAAAAGGAGTGTTGCTATGGAATAAACAGACAGATCCTTACAACCAGAACACCATGGGCTATAAGGAAAACAGCAACTACGACAGGATGAATCATTCGCTTCACGGCTTTACCAATATGTCTGCAGTAGGCTATGGAGAAAGCCATGATGAAGAAAGATTGATGTTCAAAAACCTGGCATACGGTGCGGTGAACGGAAGCTACGATGTGAAAAACCTGAATACGGCGCTTGAAAGAATGAAAACCTTCGGGGCAACCTTCTTTACGATTCCCGGTCCGAAAATGATCTGGCAGTTCGGAGAGCTGGGGTATGAATTCAGCATCAACCGATGCCAGGACGGTACCATCAACAACGGGTGCAGAACGGATCAGAAGCCGATCGCTTTTACTCTTGGATATGATACAGATCTAAACAGAAAAGCAGTGTACGATACATGGGCGAAAATTATCAATATCAGAAATACATATCCGGTTTTCGGATCAAAAACTTACACTATAGAATCTAATAACCTTACCAATGATCCGGACGGATTGATTACAAGGATTTACGTGTATGATAATACCCTTACAAACGGAGTGAAAAACATTGTAGTACTGGCAAATTATACCACCGCTGCACAAAATGTGGTTCCTTATTTCCCGTATATAGGACAATGGGAAAACCTTATGGATACTACGGTCTCAAACATTACTTCCACAACCGCCGCCATCACCTTGCAGCCCGGAGAATTCAGAATTTTTGGAAATTACACGGGAAGTTTGTCAACAATTGATGAAAATGCAGCATCCAGATTATCTTTACAGGTTGCAGAAAATCCGGTAAAAAACAATATGGCAAAACTAGTCTATCATAAAGCGAAAAACGGAGAAATCACCATCTATGAAATGAGCGGTAAAAAGCTTGATAGCTTTATACTTAAAGATGAAGACGGAACCTATGAATTAAAAATAAATTATCCTCCGGGAACTTATCTTGTTCATTTGAAATCCGATTCAGGAGTCGCTATCCAGAAAATGATTGTCAGATAAAATTTCTAAAGACCGCATCTTTGCGGTCTTTTCTTTTTAAAGAGCGGCAATGGAATATTCATTTCATTCGAAATTAGCACATCTACAAATCAATCCGTATCTTTGCCAACTAAATTTTTACTATGTCTAAGAGTTTAATTCCAAAATTAGAAGCTATAAAACAGAGATATAATGAGGTGGCAGACCTTATTATCCAGCCTGATGTGATTTCAGACCAGAAAAGATATTCTTCTCTGAACAAAGAATATAGTGATTTGGGTAAAATTGTAAGAGTTTACGATCAATATAAAGGTGCTTTGGATACGATTGAAGAATCCGACGAGATCATTGCAGATGGATCCGACAAAGATTTTGTAGAATTGGCAAAAATCGAGAAAAACGAAGCTTTGGAAAAAATTCCCGGCCTGGAAGAAGAATTAAAAGTATTGTTGATTCCTAAAGATCCCGCTGATGATAAAAACGTTATTGTGGAACTTCGTGCGGGTACAGGTGGCGATGAAGCGGCAATTTTCGTAGAAGACATCTATAGAATGTATTCCATGTACTTTAAAACAAAAGGCTGGAGACATGAGGTGACCGATTCCAATGAAGCGGCGAAAGGCTACAAAGAACTCATCATGAAAGTGGAAGGAGAAGGTGTTTACGGAATCATGAAATTTGAATCCGGTGTCCACCGGGTGCAGCGTGTCCCGGAAACAGAATCACAGGGCAGGGTTCATACTTCCGCTATTACAGTGGCAGTTCTTCCGGAAGCCGAAGAGGTGGATTTTGAACTGAATCCCGCGGATATCGAAATGCAGACTTCCAGATCAGGAGGAGCGGGAGGTCAGAACGTAAACAAAGTTGAAACGAAAGTGCAGCTGACCCACAAACCATCGGGATTGGTAGTGGTTTGTCAGCAGGCGCGTTCCCAGCTGGCCAACCGTGAACTGGCGATGGAAATGCTGAGAACCAAACTCTACGATATTGAGCTTCAGAAAGTTCAGGGCGATATTGCCGCCCAGCGTAAATCGATGGTTTCCACCGGGGACCGTTCGGCAAAGATCAAAACCTATAACTATCCTCAGGGAAGGGTTACGGATCACCGAATCAACAAATCCATGTACAACCTGGATGCCTATATGAACGGTGACATTTCCGAGATGATCGATGCGGTAATCATGGCAGAAAATGCCGAAAAAATGAAAGGCGAAGAAGAAAATTTATAAAATCTTTATCATAAAATCTTTGTAAAGCCTCTGTTAGCAGAGGCTTTTTTATTTATGGATATTAATTTCCAATACCGTCTTTTTGATGTTTTAGGAAGAATGGTGCAAAATGGAAGTTCTGCTTTTAATACAGAAAGAAATATTCAGGAATTGCAGAAAGGCAGCTATGTCATTCAGATTGAAGCAAATGGTGATCGGCAATTGTTAAAGTTTATTAAAAACTAATTTTCCTGAGAAAAAATGCAAAAGCTGTCAGTTTGGTCTGATGGCTTTTTTTATTTAAACAGTTTCCTTATTTTTGGAAAAATAGCTTAATATGAAATTCAGACCAATATTACTAACCGCCGGAGTCTTATTTTCGGCAACATTGTATTCTCAAAAAATGACTTATCCTAAAGCTTTAAAAGGAAATCAAACCGATAATTATTTTGGAACTGCAGTGGCAGATCCGTTCAGAGATCTTGAAAATGATTCTGAAGCCACCAAAAGATGGGTAGATGAAGAAGTTGCCCACAGCCAGGATTACCTTTCTAAAATTCCTTTCAGAGAAGAAATCAGAAAACAGCTGACCGATATCTGGAACTACGAAAAAATTTCGGCGCCTTTCAAGGAAGGCGATTATACCTATTATTACAAAAATAACGGACTACAGGCACAATCTGTACTTTACAGAACCAACAATAAAACAAAGGCGACAGAAGTCTTTTTAGACCCTAACAAATTTTCTGAAAAAGGAACAACTTCCCTTTCTCAGTTATCTTTCAATAAAAAAGGAAACCTGGCCGCTTATTCTATTTCAGAAGGAGGAAGCGACTGGAACAAGATCATCATCATTGATGCTTTATCCAAAAAACAGATCGATGAAACGCTGGTAGACGTTAAGTTCAGCGGAATTTCCTGGCAGGGCGATGAAGGCTTCTATTATTCAAGCTACGACAAACCGAAAGAGGGAACTGTATTATCCGGAATGACCGATAAGCATAAAGTCTATTTCCATAAGTTAGGAACCAAACAATCGGAAGACCAATTGATTTTCGGAGGCGATAAAACACCGAGAAGATATCTTGGTGCCGGGGTGTCCGAAGATCAGCGATACCTGATTATTTCTGCCGCCAATGCCACCAACGGAAATGAACTGTACATCAAAGACCTGAAAAACGGAGGCGACTTTGTTCAGATTAATAAAGGCTTTGATATCAATGCCAATATCGTGGATACTCAAGGAGACGATCTGTACATTTTCACCGATAAGGACGCCCCGAATATGCGCCTTGTAAAAACAAGCATTAAAAATCCTACCCCGGAGACATGGAAAGATGTCATTCCGCAAACGGATAACGTGCTGGGAATCACAACCGGCGGCGGGTATTTCTTTGCGACCTACATGGTGGATGCGATCGATAAGGTGAAACAATACGACAGAGCCGGAAAACTCATCCGTGAAATTGCTCTTCCTGGAAAAGGAAATGTTTCAGGTTTCGGAGGGAAAGAAGATGAGAAAGAACTGTATTTTTCTTTTACCAATTATATTACGCCCGGAACGACCTATAAATTCAATGCGGATTCCGGAAAGTCAGAGGTGTATCAGAAGCCGAAAGTGAAATTTAATCCTGAAGATTATGTTTCAGAGCAGGTATTTTATACCTCAAAAGACGGCACAAAAATTCCGATGATGATCAATTATAAAAAAGGAACAAAGCTCGACGGTAAAAATCCGACGATCCTATATTCTTACGGAGGTTTTAATATCAGCTTGCAGCCCGCTTTCTCTGTAGTCAATGCCATCTGGATGGAAAATGGCGGGATCTACGCCGTTCCGAACATTCGCGGAGGTGGCGAATACGGGAAAAAATGGCACGATGCCGGGACAAAAATGAATAAGAAAAATGTATTCAACGATTTTATCGCTGCCGGAGAATATTTGCAGCAGAAAGGATACACTTCCAAACAGTTTATGGCTCTCTCCGGAAGATCAAACGGCGGATTGCTGGTTGGTGCTACCATGACCATGCGTCCCGACCTGGCGAGAGTGGCTTTCCCGGGAGTTGGGGTTCTGGATATGTTGAGGTATAATAAATTTACTGCCGGAGCAGGCTGGTCCTACGATTACGGAACCGCGGAAGACAGCAAGGAAATGTTTGAATATTTAAAATCCTATTCTCCTGTTCATAACGTAAAGGCCGGAACATGCTATCCATCCACGATGATCATCACCAGTGATCATGACGACAGGGTAGTTCCGGCACATTCTTTCAAATTCGGGGCGGAGCTTCAGGAAAAACAGGCCTGCGATCATCCTATTCTTCTAAGGATTGAAAAAAATGCAGGTCACGGAGCCGGAAGATCAACGGATCAGGTGATCGGGGAAAATGCGGACTTAATTTCTTTCGCTTTATTTGAGATGGGAGTTAAAAATTTAAAGTAAAAATTGCTTAAAATCATAAAAACGGGTACTTATTTTAAAAGTGCCCGTTTTTTTTTGCTTAAAACTTTTGTAAACATTTAATTTGGAATATTAATATTTACGAATATGAAATCTAAAGCTTTACTTATTTGCTCATTCATAAGTTTTGGTACTTGTGTTTTAGCACAAAAATGGGAGCCTGCATCACAGAAATTTTCAGAAATAAGAAAAGGAGTGGAGGTACGGTACTCTTACACATTTGATATATCGGCATTAAGGAATATACTTGCAAATGCCGTGGAAACAGGAAATGGAGCTAAACCGGTCATTGTTTCCCTGCCTACGGCAGAAGGAAGAATTGAAAAATTTGCAGTGTACAGCGATCCTGTGGTGGAAAAGTCTATGGCAGACAGATATCAGCTGGGCTCTTACGTAGGGGTAGGCGTTGATGATCCTTCAAAATATGTGAGGTTCAGTACAGCCCCGACTGAAATTCAATCCATGATTATTAAAGATGGCGTCTTCCAGTTCATTGAACCTATATCGAAAGATAAAAAAACGTATGGCGTATTTTATAAAACCAAGAGAACGGCAAGTGATAACGGCTTTGAATGTACTACCACTGAAAAAAATATCAAAGACATCAAAGTATTGGAAAACCATGGAAGGAATAATCTTTCTAATGTAGGAATTACCAGCAGACCCGCTGCGACAAAATATAGAACCTACAGACTTGCATTATCAACTACCGGTGAATACACGAAGAAATTTGATCCGTCAGGAGGTATCACAAACACGGTAATACAAATGAATGCAACAATGACCCGTGTAAATGGCGTTTTTGAAAAAGAATTTGCTATTAAATTGATTATCCAGGACTTGCCTGGCATTATTTATACAGATCCTGCTTCGGATCCTTATACGAACAGTTTGAATTTGCAATTACAGCAAACATTAACAGCCCAGGTTGGGAATGGAAATTATGACATGGGACATGTGTTCAATGCTTCAGGAGGTAATGGGAATGCGGGATCTATCGGTTCTACATGCGTAAACCCGACAACATCAACCTCGCTGGCTAAAGGTTCTGCCTTTACTCAAAATACAGATCCGACAGGGGATCTTTTTGACATTGATTATGTAGCCCACGAAATGGGACATCAGCTGGGAGCCAATCACACTTTTTCTCATGTCTCTGAAGGATCGGGGGTAAATGTGGAACCGGGAGGCGGAACAACGATCATGGGGTACGCAGGAATTACCGGGGATAATGTACAGGAGCATTCTGATGCTTATTTTCATTATGCGTCAATAAATCAGATATTAAACAGTTTGGATAGCAAGACCTCTTGTGGAACATCGGAAACGATTACAACAAATGTTCCTCCGGTAATTTCTCCTCTTACGGCTTATACTATTCCTAAAGGCACGGCTTACTATTTGGAAGCTTCTGCTACGGATGCTGATCCGATTAAGTATGCTTGGGAACAGTACGACAGTGTTGATTCCTTTAATTCTATTTCAGGTGATAGCGGATGGGGATACAATGCTCAGGGCGCTATAGCAAGATCCTATTTCGGAACAACCAGCGGCAGAAGATATTTCCCAAGCCTTCCCAGTGTCATGGCAGGTAATCTGACAGATAAAGTAAAATGGGAAACGGTTTCGTATATTCCTAGAACCCTCAATTATGCCGTTACGGTGAGAGATGAAAATGCTGTCAGACCATTGCTTATTTCATCTGAAACGACCGTCACTGTGGGTGGCGATGGACCATTTAAATTCTCTGGCCTCACTCCTTCCACCGTTTTGTATAATAATGCAACCAATACAATAACCTGGGATGTAGCGAATACCACTGCAGCTCCATATAATGTTGCCAATGTAAAGATTGAATATACGACCGACCTTGTAAACGGAACGACATGGACCGAGCTGGTACCGTCGGCCCCAAATACAGGAAGCTATACTTTGCAAATGCCTTCCAGCGTAACGGGTAACGTGAAACTTAAAATATCGGCTATCGGAAATATTTTCTATGCAGTTTCTCCTCAGGTAGCTATTGGTACGGCTCCAACATCCACCACCGCAGCACCTACGGGAGTAGCTGCATTAAGCACGGAAATAATGAAGACAACCGCCAGGCTGTCATGGAACAGTGTGCCCGGAGCGACCTATTCAATACAGTACAGAAAAGTGGGACAGACCAACTGGTCTACTGCAACGAGTGCTGTAAACTCTGTTTTGCTGACAGGACTTGAGGATGAGTCCAATTATGAGGCTCAGGTAGCCGCTGTCGTCAATACTGTTGTCGGAACATTCTCTTCAAACTATACTTTTAAAACAAAAGGCTTAAAAACAGGAGACGATTATTGTTTAATGACAACCGGAGGAAATAGTTTTGCAAGTTTTGCTTATAATAGTGGATTGGCGCAGTTTATTTTAAGTAATCTTACCTATTCGGAATTATATTATAGTACAATTTTTAGTACTTACAGGGATTTTACTGAGGACACCAGTAAATTAATCAACTTAACGAAAGGTACTCAGTACACTTTTTCTTATTTTAATGTGGGAACCACAGCTTCAACATATAATGATAAAATGGAAGTATGGATTGACTTTAACAGAAATGGTGTTTTTGAAACTTCTGAAAAAGTGGGCTCCGTAAGTACGGATCCGCCATCTAACGGACAATATACGGGATCGTTTACATTTACGGTTCCTACCACAGCTTATTCAGGAGATAAACTTCTGCGAATGAGAGTCGCCAATACATTCTTTAATACTGCTTCAGGGCCTTGCGGCAGTCCTTCTGTTCCGACCGGCGGTGGAGGAGTGCTTTCGATGGGATCCTTTAAGGATTTCTCTGTGAAAATTTCGGAATCAAACCTTGCAGTAGATGAAATAAAAGACACAAAATCCGAAATTTCTATCTATCCGAACCCGGCAGATATTTTCATAGAATTCAAAAATCTTAAAGGGAAAGGAGAGTATAAAATTTATGCGGCAGACGGAAGATTAGCACAGTCCGGAAATGTAGACGGTCAGCGAATTGATGTATCAGGATTGATAAAAGGAGTATATGTTGTAACGCTGAAAACAGATTCAGGTACAATCAGTACAAAACTTATCAAGAAATAGAAATTCACATGAAATTTCAAGTCCGGATGAACAAATCATCCGGATTTTTTTTACTGAAACCATAGGCCCAGAGAAAATTATATTCATATTTTCTTTAGGGCTGTTTTTATTTATTTAACATTCCATATGATGAATATAATTATGTAAACCGTGAGTAATCATAAAGTTATCAGGGGCGATTTGTTATCTCAAAAATGCTTAATTTTAGCGCTATAATAAATCTGAGATTATGAGACGGGAAGTTCAGAATAAAACCCCTCAATTTAACATAGCTGAAAAGCAGACCGAAATATATCCATTCGAAAAAGACGGATTACAATTAAAATCTTCTTATAAGAGAGAAGACGTTAAGGACAAGGATTTAACACATACCACTCCCGGAATAGCACCCTATTTAAGAGGGCCCTATTCCACGATGTATGTTCAGAAACCCTGGACGATCCGTCAGTACGCAGGGTTTTCGACGGCTGAAGAATCCAATGCTTTTTACAGGAGAAATCTGGCGGCCGGGCAAAAAGGACTTTCCGTAGCTTTCGACCTCGCGACACACAGAGGATACGATTCGGACCATGCAAGAGTGGTGGGCGACGTCGGAAAAGCCGGGGTAGCCATAGATTCGGTGGAAGACATGAAAATCTTATTCAATGAAATTCCCTTGGATCAGATTTCGGTTTCCATGACGATGAACGGAGCGGTTTTGCCGATCCTTTCTTTCTATATTGTGGCTGCAGAAGAACAGGGCGTTTCCCAGGAATTGTTGTCAGGAACCATTCAGAATGATATTTTGAAGGAATTTATGGTGAGGAATACCTATATCTATCCGCCTGCCCCGTCCATGAAAATTATTGCAGATATTTTTGAATATACTTCGCAGAATATTCCGAAATTCAATTCGATTTCAATCTCAGGATATCACATGCAGGAAGCCGGCGCAACACCTGTCCTGGAAATGGCTTATACGCTCGCCGACGGATTGGAATACGTTAGGACCGGAATAAAAGCCGGAATGAATGTCGACGACTTTGCCCCCAGATTATCCTTTTTCTGGGCGATCGGCATGAATCATTTTATGGAAATTGCTAAAATGCGCGCAGCAAGATACATTTGGGCAACCCTTTTAAAACAGTTTAATCCACAAAATCCTAAATCTTTAGCCTTAAGAACACACTCACAAACTTCAGGCTGGTCATTAACTGAACAGGAACCTTTCAATAATATCACAAGAACGGCCATCGAAGCACTGTCTTCTGCGCTGGGAGGAACTCAATCTCTCCATACCAATGCGTTAGACGAGGCTATAGCGCTTCCAACGGATTATTCTGCGAAAATTGCAAGGAATACCCAGATTATCCTTCAGCAGGAAAGCGGAATTTGTGACGTGGTCGACCCGATGGGAGGCAGTAATCTGGTAGAAAGCCTTACCCAGCAGATGATTGAAGAAGCCATGAAATATATCGATGAGGTAGAACAGGAAGGAGGAATGACGAAAGCCATCGAAGCCGGAATCCCGAAAATGAGAATTGAAGAAGCTGCAGCGAGAAAGCAGGCGAAAATTGACAGTGGAGAAGAATTCATTATCGGAGTCAATTCATTTAAATCAGCATTGAAACAGGAGGCCATAGAAATCCTGGATATCGACAATACAGAAGTTCGCAGAAAGCAAATTGAAAGATTAAATCAAATAAAATCCGAAAGAAATCCGGAAGCCGTTGAGGAAATTCTAAATGAAATCCGCGAATCTGCCAAAATAGGAAAAGGAAATCTTCTCGCATTGTGTATCGAAGCAGCACGAAGAAGGGTGACACTTGGTGAAATGAGCGATGCCATGGAAGAAAGTTTCGGAAGATACAAAGCCAACATCAGAACCATTTCAGGAGTATACGCCATGAATGCAGGAAAGAACGAATATTTTGAAAAAGCCTTACACCTGACTCAGAAATTTGAGGAGGAAGAAGGCCGCCGCCCAAGAATAATGGTCGCCAAAATGGGACAGGACGGACACGACAGAGGCGCAAAAGTAGTAGCTACCGCATTTGCCGATATGGGATTCGATGTAGATGTGGCGCCGTTGTTTCAGACTCCGGAAGAGGTTGCCAAACAGGCCGTGGAAAATGATATTCATATTCTGGGAGTGTCTTCTCTAGCCGCAGGGCATAAAACATTGGTTCCGCAAGTGGTGGAAGAATTGAAAAAACTCGGTTCCGATGATATCACGATCGTGGTAGGAGGCGTTATTCCGCAGCAGGACTACGAGTTTTTATATGCCAACGGAGCCGACTTTATTTTCGGGCCGGGGACCAATCTTCCCAAGTGCGCGGTAGATATTCTTGAAAAATTTTTAAGTTAAATTAAAATTAAAAAACAATAAGTTGCACAGCTTTTGTATGGGTTAATGAAAATTTTCATTATGGCTTATACAGTAGTTTCAGTATTTCCGGTGACTGTAGATACAGAGGAAATTAAAAAAGATTTAACAGAAAACGGTTTCAGTGAAGCCAATATTATTGTTTCAAAATCAAGTGTGGAAAGCGGTTTGTCGACCGATCATTATCAGGAAGATGAGCAGACGAAAGGGTTTTTCGAATATACCTTTGCTCATGATGGAGAGATGCTTGATGCTTACCGTAAACACAGCATCGGCAGGAATAATGTCGTTGTGTATGCCGACAATATTGAGCAGGCAATGACTGCCAATTCCATTTTAAACAAAAAAGGAGCTCTTGAGGTGTATAGAAAACCAACGGAAGATAAAACCGATATCCCTGAAGGAATGACCGAAGAAGAATACAACGGAATCATCGCCAAAGCGAGACACAACATTTATTTCCTCGGTTCGGAAAGGGTTTATCATTCAAATGTTATCAAAGGAATGGATGATCCGATGGACGATTTGGGATCAGAAGATTAATAAAAATTTCAATAATCATAAGCCTGTCAGAGTTTCTCGACAGGCTTTACTATGTTTGTTTATCCTGAAATTCTTTATACACATCTTAATTTAGATTGTCTCTAAAGAAAATTATTTTATCTTTGCACCTGAAAATCAAGTTTAACCCAATTAATACCCGAAGTACAATGTTCAGATTTAATCAGAATTCTACCGTTGGATTGCCGCTTTTAGTGGTAAGGCTTCGTGGTTTGGTACATTCTTAGAATAAAAGTATTTGAAATATCAGAACCCGAAGTCGAAAGATTTCGGGTTTTTTATTGCGCAATATTTCAAACTCAAAACAGTTTTCCCGAAATCCTTTTTATAAAATTCCGGAGCTTTCCAGGTAGCATCATTTTTATTTGAAGCTATTTCCAGCTTTCCGCTATTACTCCTCGCTCGCCCTTCAGGCGCGCTGTGGGGTAGCCGCTGCAATCTGGGCTAGGATAAGGTTCCGTCTTAAACCTCATAGGTTTCAAAAACCTATGAGGTTTGAACCAGCATCTTTAATTATACAACAATGGGAAATTTAAAACTAAAAGGAAAAGATATATTAAAAATCGGATATCCGAATAATCAGAGTGTTAACATCGCTTTGGAAGTCATGAAAAGAAACTTTGCAACGAAGAATATTCATCATGTGAAATCTCTTTTAAAAGATATTCTGCAAAATCCGGAACAGTTTGAGAAAGATTTAACCTTCGGGCAAATCGCAGAAGCGTTACTCTCTTCAAAGAAAACGGAAAAAAGAATGCTGAATACCAGCCGTGCCTCTTTTCAGATCTTCGGAACTCATATTTCCGACGAAGCAAAAAACCAGCTGTACACTGCACTGAAGCTTCCGGTTTCCACGCAAGGAGCTTTAATGCCTGATGCGCACAGCGGTTACGGGCTTCCGATCGGTGGCGTTCTCGCCGTAGAAAATGCCGTGATTCCTTATGGAGTAGGCATGGACATCGGCTGCAGAATGTGCCTGAGTATTCTGGATACCCCCGTTTCATATCTTGACGGCGCAAAGGATAAATATGAAAAAGCGCTCGTAGAACATACAAAATTCGGGATGTACGAAACGCACAAATCTCACGTCGATCATGAAATTTTCGACCGGGACACGTTCGATATGATCCCGATCTTACGAAGATTAAAAGGAAAAGCCATCAAACAGATGGGAACTTCCGGTGGCGGAAATCACTTTGTAGAATTCGGGGAGGTGGAGATCACGGAAGAAGACCCGCAGATCGGCCTTCCGAAAGGGAAGTATCTCGGAATTCTCTCCCACAGCGGCTCCCGCGGATTAGGGGCGGAGATTGCCCAGTACTATTCGAGAGTCGCTACGGAACAATGTCCGCTGCCGAAAGAAGCGCAGAACTTCGCCTGGCTGGATCTGAGCACGCATCTCGGCCTGGAATACTGGACAGCCATGAATCTTGCCGGAGATTATGCTTCTGCCTGCCATGATGATATTCACCGGCGGCTGGTGAAAGCGGTCGGAGGAAGGGTAAAAGCCCGGATTGAAAACCATCACAATTTCGCGTGGAAAGAAATCCACAACGGAAAAGAAGTGATCGTTCACAGGAAAGGGGCGACGCCTGCTCATGAAAACGAGCTGGGAATGATTCCCGGTTCTATGACCGCCAAAGGTTTTATCGTACGCGGGAAAGGAAACCCGGATTCTCTTCAGTCTGCATCACACGGCGCAGGAAGAGAACATTCGCGGGGAGCATGCAGAAGCCTTTTCACGCAGAATGACATTAAGAAAGAGCTGAAGCTTAAAAATGTCACCTTGATCGGCGGAAATGCAGAAGAAGCTCCCATGGCCTACAAAGACATCAATGAAGTGATGCATGCACAGAGCGATCTGGTCGATATCCTGGGAACTTTTCAGCCGAGAATCGTAAGAATGGATAAATAAGGTTATTAGGTTTTGGTTGATGGTTGTCTGAATTTTTAGCACCATCAACTAAAAACCTTTAACTGGCAACAAATCAAACAACAATGGACACAATCATACAAATCACCTCGGGACGGGGGCCTTTGGAATGCCAGTGGGTAGTCGCAAAAGTACTGAAGGTCTTCCTCGAGGAAGCAAAAGATAACAACATCGATTATGAGATCATCCACCGGGAAAGCGGGGATGAAAACCTTACGCTGAAATCGGTCACGCTTCTTTTAAAATCAAAAGAACAGAAAGATTTCCTGGAAAGCTGGCTGGGCAGCATCTGCTGGACCGGGAAGAGCACTTTCCGGAAACTGCACAAAAGAAGCAACTGGTTTATCGGGGTTTTTGAACTCGAAGGTCTGGAGAAAATCAGCTTTCATGAAAAAGATATTCAGTTTCAAACGACCAGAAGTCAGGGAAGCGGCGGACAGAACGTCAATAAAGTAAACACGGCTGTTCGCGCCACTCATATTCCGACCGGGCAAAGTGTCTTCGTGCAGGATTCCCGGTCGCAGCTGGAAAATAAAAAGCTTTCCGTTGCCCGGCTTAAGGAGAAAGTACTGGAGCAGAACATCATTCAGCTTCAGAAGAGAATGCAGGACACCTGGAACAACCACCTGCAGGTGCAGAGGGGAAACCCGGTTCGTACATTTTCCGGGACGGATTTTAAAAAGAATTATCAGGAAAGATCTTTTAAAAAGCAAAGAAATCAACTGAAGAATGAATTAAAAAATTACAACAATGACCTTAACTAAAAATAAATACTATTTAGAGGCCCTAGACAATTACCCGTATAGTTTGCCGGATTGCCTTGAAGCACTGAACTACGCTTTATCCTACGATCCCGAAGATGCGGACAGCCTATGCCTGATGGGAAGGATCTACAGCGAGATGCTGAATGACTATGAAAAGGCAAAACTGTATTTTGAAGAAGCCATGCAGTGCGATGTCACCAATCTCAATACACCGCAATACTACATCAAATGTCTTTTGGATAATGAAGATCTTCATGAAGCCGATAAGCTGATTGCTTATTCTTTAAAGATCAAAGGAATCGATAAGGTGACCTTATGGCTGCACAGATCTTTGCTTTCCGAGAAGAGAGGAAGTTTCGCCAATGCCATCAGGTTTCTGAATGAAGCCGAAAAATACTGCTTTACTGAATACAGTCTGAATCAGGTAAAAGAACGCAGGAAATTCATTAAATCAAAAATGCCGAAGAAAAGCAAAATGAAAAAGAAAGTGTCCTAAAAGTCTGGATAGTCCTTTTGTAATCACCGCGATTTTATCTGATTTTTACAGCACAGCATCGGATTTGCTCCAGCGGAGCAATATCTGTGTAGATCAATATCAGGATCCTGTACCGGAACTCCGTAGGAGTTCTATCTTATCATAGCACACCTACGTCGTACTTGCGATATTCTACTGTTTTTCTTCTACAAAGATGTTGCTCCTACGGAGCATAAAAATTACTTGTTCAATTTTAAGGCGTAAAAAAGAGGCTGCCCAAACTTTCAGGACAGCCTCTCTTTTGTTTTAAAGAATATTTCTGAGAAAATTATTTTTTATTGGCAGAAATCAGATAGTCATAGACCATTTGGTGCTGGTCTTCACTCAGTTTGGCTTTAGGTGCCATTCTGCTTAATGTTTTCAGCCATCCCTGATCGTCGTGTTTCGCGGGATCCGGGAGCTTATGGCATTTGTTGCAGGAGTTTTCAAAAATCGTTTTCCCCTGGGCCAGCTGCTCAGATGAGGTGTACTTCGGTCCTGTTACCGCTACACTTTTGGGTCCGCATGATACTACTAATGATGCAGAACCCAGGATCATACCCAAAATCAATTTTTTCATACTATTATTTTTAGAAGTGATTATTTTTTCACAGAAACAATATAATCGTACACCCACTGATGCTGTTCATCGGTAAGCTTTGCCTTAGGCGCCATTCTGTTCATGATTCCTACCCAATCAACGGCTGTATGCGAAGTGGGGTCCGGCAGCTTGTGGCATCTTCCGCAGGAGTTTTCGAAGATGGTTTTTCCCTGGGCGATCTGTTCGGCGGTGGAAGTGGCAGCGGCAGGTGCTGTTGCCGTAGAAGCTTTTGGTGTACAAGATGCCAGTAGAATAGCAGTAAAGGATGCTACAGCGATTATTTTTTTCATGTTTTACATTATTTGATTAAAACAAATGTAGCAAATTCCCTTTCTTATTAATGATCCCGCGGATAATTTAGAAATAATAAAAATTAGGGGTCTGAAATAACCCGGAAATGCTTTTTTCATTCATCTCAAACCGTTATGGATAAAGGCTTCACAGTATATGCCAAAACGTCGAAAGGTTTTTCCTAAAACGACGGGACCTTTTTACTAAAACGTCGAAACGTTTTATCTAAAACCTCGGGACGTTTTTTCCGGGACAAAACAGGCCGGCAGGAAAAGGTATTTTATCCGGCAGGAATTTTGACCGCAGGATTTGATTTAAATGAGAAAGATAGTATTCATTTAATTCTCTTTTAAATAAGATTATTCATAAAATAAGTGAACAAAATACATTGTCTATTGACCGTTCGCGCTTTAATCCTTATTTTTGAATCAATGAAATTTTCTACAGAAGAGCTGATCGGTGGGATACAGTCGGGCAACAAACGCCTGATTGCAAAAGCCATTACCCTGGTGGAGAGTAAAAAGGCCGAACATCGCCAGCAGGCTGAAGATCTGCTGAAAAAGATTATGCCTTTTACGGGAAATTCCACCAGAGTGGGAGTGACGGGTGTTCCGGGTGCGGGGAAATCGACTTTTATTGAAAATTTCGGAAGGCTGGCGATTGCCAACGGTAAAAAGGTAGCCGTTCTCGCGATCGACCCAAGTTCTGCCATTAATAAAGGCAGTATTCTCGGGGATAAAACCAGGATGGAAGAGCTGGCTAAAGAAGAAAATGCTTTCATCAGGCCTTCTCCGAGTTCCGGATTCCTGGGAGGGGTCGCCAATACGACTTTTGAAACGATGATGATCTGTGAAGCAGCCGGATATGATTATATTCTGATCGAAACTGTGGGAGTAGGGCAGTCTGAAGTCCTGGTCGCCGATATTACCGACGTTTTTCTGTTTTTAAAAATTATCGGGGGCGGCGACGAACTCCAGGGAATCAAGCGCGGAATTATGGAAATGGTGGATGTGATCTTCATTAATAAAGTCGAAAAAGACAATCTTCAGAAAGCCAAGAATACAAGGCTGGAGCTGAAAAGGGCTTTAGATTTTATTCCTCCTAAAGAAAAAGGCTGGAAGGTTCCGGTTTTGCTGGGTTCGGCCCTCACCAATGACGGACTCGATGAGGTGTTTGAAAAAATAGATGAATTTATCTCCCTCAAAAAGAAGGCCCAACGGTTTTCCGAAGTAAGGAACCAGCAGGCTGAAAAACGTTTTGAATACTGGGTCCGGGAATATATTCTCTCTGCCATGAAGAAGAATAATGCTTTGGAAGAAGCTTATATTCAGCACAAAAAAAATGCTTCGGCACTGGTTTCCAATCCAAGCACCGAAGCAAAATTATTCGTTGAAAAGTTTTTATCTGAAGATTAGCTTTTACTCAGGCTTTACCTGTGGCTCTTCGTTTTTCGTAATATAGCCATCATAGGCAATAGGCTGCCTGTTGTTGCTTCGTATCGAGGCAAATGCCTTGCCGAATTTTGAAACTTCAATAATAATCTCATCCGCTTTGTCGGTATCATTAAGTTTAATTCTTACGATCCATTTTCCTTTTTTATTCTGGCTTTCAGTCACCGTAAAATCTTTGGAAGTAAACCTGTAGCTGTTGTCTGAAGGGTTGCCGCCATACGATGGATTGAAAACCCTACCGAAATAAGGCAATGTGACTTCCAGTTTTCCGGGTCTCAGATCGATGCTGTAATTGCTTCCCGTAAGATCAAGGATTCTGGATGCGGGTGCATTCGGCATTGAGGTCATCACATTGATGACATCGTAATTGGTCGGGTTTGCCCGCTCTGCGTGGAATGAGAAGTCCCTGGAATTGATCATCGCCGTAACTGCCTGAGGGTCCATGCCGGTCTGTGAAGAACAGTTTTCAAAGAACATCAGAAAACTGAACATGAATATGATTGAAATCAACTTTTTCATAACTTTAAATATATAATAAACTAACCATCAAATTATGTGCAAATATATCATCTGGAATTTAATTTGGAATAAAAATTGTTAAGGATGAATAATAACACTCGAACTATGAAATTTACACATTTATTAGGAATGGGAGCCATGGCTCTTACGGTGGCAGCCTGTACGACCAACCCGATTACGGGGAGATCTTCTCTACAGCTGGCCAACAATTCGGAAATCCTGACGATGTCTGCTCAGGAATACAGATCAACGTTAAACAAATCAAAAGTAATTACAGGAACAACAGATGCAAAAAGAGTGGTAAATGTAGGATCGAGAATAAAATCTGCGGCTGAAAGGTATTATCAGTCTATCGGTCGTTCCGCGGACCTTGCCAATTACAAATGGGAATTTAACCTGATCCAGAGCAATGAACTGAACGCATGGTGTATGCCTGGCGGAAAGGTGGCCGTCTATACAGGAATTCTTCCGATTACCAAAAACGAAAACGGACTGGCTGTTGTAATGGGGCATGAGGTTTCTCACGCACTGGCAGGACACGGCAACGAAAGAATCTCCCAGGCAATGGTCGCACAGTACGGCGGCGCCATTTTAGGTGGAACAATATCCAATGCGCAGTGGGCGAATGTATTCGAGGCGGTATATCCGATCGGCTCCCAGGTTGCCTTATTGAAATACGGAAGAAACCAGGAATCTGAAGCAGACCAGATGGGGCTTTACCTGATGGGAATGGCAGGATACGATCCCAGAGAAGCCATCCCTTTCTGGGGAAGAATGGAAGCCGCATCCAAAGGAGCAAAACAACCCGAGTTCCTTTCTACACACCCGAATCCTGAAACAAGAATTGCCGACATTAATAAAGACCTGCCTAAAGCTTTAGAATATTATAAAGCAGCAGGTGGAAAAATATAATATCAAAGAAATTTAATCTTGAGTGAGGCCTTATTGAATTTTTATTAAATTTGGTAAGGCCATTTTAATGTTAACTATTAAGCACCACACTATGAAAAATTTAACGATTACAGGTCTTATCCTTCTGGCTTTGTCCATCCTGTTATTCTATCTTACGGCCAACAATTTCACCTTAAATGATTTAGGTATGCCACACATTATGGGTATCTTAGGTGGTATCGGCATCGGGCTCATCATCGGAGGTATGGTAGGGTATGTCAGTAAGGGAAGTGCCATCAAGGCCGAACAGAAAAGAAAAGAATTTCAAAAGCTTCAGCAGGAAAAAGAAGAACTTGAAAAAAGAGCTGCAGAGATCGCAAGACGCGAAGCCGAGCTTGATCTAAGAAACCAAAATCCTCAGCTCTGAAAAAGAACTGAGGATTTGTTTATTTTTTAAGATTTCATTTAAAACTTATAACCTACCCCTACCATAAAGAGATTAGGCCTGTTGTCATAACGGATTTCTTCTCCTGAAACCCTGTTGATGAAGTTTCTCGAGTCTTTACTGAATGCGCCTTCATATCTTGCATTCAGGATCAGCTTGGAGATTTCTACCTGGGCACCAAATTGGTAACCTACCGTAAAATTATCTCTTGCGTTTTCTTTAAAGTCATTAAAAGTGTCTTCTTTCGCTAAATTATAGCTCGCCACCGGACCAACGAAAACACCCAGCGTGTTTCCTAAAATATTGTATCCTAAAAGAACAGGCAGATCTATTCTGCTGCTTTTGATATCAAAAGTTGTATTGGCTGTAGTGAATTCATTTTTGAAGTTGGTATAATACAATTCCGGCATCAGATAAAATGATGTAGGCAATCCCACCTTTAAAGACAATCCCACATTAAAACCGGCATTGTTCTTTCCTTCTCCTTCAACGGCCTGGTTTACCGTTCCTTTGATATTCTGCCAAGAAGGGGATCCGGTAGGAAATATGATGTTTGCTTTTCCGGCAAGAGAAATTTGTGCAGTAGCCAGCATAGAAAAACCGATTAATGCTATACTAAGAATCTTTTTCATTGTCTTCAATTTTTGTAATGGTATTATCAATGGTCTTGTTGTTTTCAAGCAAATATTCTCTCAGTTCTTTAAATAATTCTGATGAATAAACGAAATCGATAAGATTTTTATTGCCTGCGGTAATTAGAATGTCTTTGTTGCCTTCCCATTCTTTGATTCCCAGTCTCAGGTATACAATTTTCTCGCCAATCGTCATTACCGAATTCATATCATGGGTATTGATGATCGTCGTTGTGTTGTATTCTTTGGTGATTTCCAGCAGGAGATCATCGATTACATTGGATGTATAAGGATCCAGCCCGGAGTTCGGTTCATCGCAGAAAAGATATTTCGGGTTGTTGACAATCGCTCTGGCAATCGCCACACGTTTCTGCATACCACCTGAGATCTCCGACGGGAATTTTTTGTTGGCTTTATCAAGATGTACTCTTCCGATCACCTCGAAAACCCGTCTTTTCTTTTCCCTGAATGTTAAATTCGTAAACATATCCAGCGGGAACATGATGTTTTCTTCCACGGTTAAAGAATCAAACAGCGCACTTCCCTGAAATACGGTTCCAATCTCGGAACGGAGGTGCTGCTTTTCTTCTCTTGACATCACATTGATGTCTTTGCCGTCAAAAAGAATTTCTCCCGAAGTAGGCTGATAAACATTAAGCAGACTTTTAAGGAATACCGTTTTTCCGGAACCACTTTGCCCGATGATCAGATTTACTTTCCCTTTATCAAAACATGTTGAAATCCCTTTAAGCACCTCAACCTGGTCAAAACTTTTTTTAAGATCTTTTACCTCAATCATTTAGCTTAATATTAATTGGGTTAATAGTAATTCTGAAAGGATAATGAATACCATCGTCCAAACCACCGCCTGTGTACTTGCCCGACCAACTTCCAATGAGCCGCCTTTAACATTGTATCCGAAATAAGAAGGAACAGTGGCTATGATAAAAGCAAAAACAATGGTCTTTGAAAAGGCATAATAAATAAAGAGATTGGGCATATACATCTGAATTCCCACAATATAGTCATTGGTGGTCCAGTTTCCGGTAAGGACACCGGCGACGTAGCCTCCGCCAATCCCAAAAACAATACTTATCGCAATCAAAAGAGGGTTAAATATTACGCATGCCACAATCTTCGGAAAAATAAGAAAATTGGGAGAGTTGACCCCCATAATATCCAAAGCGTCAATTTGCTCGGAAACCCTCATCGTTCCTATACTTGAGGCAATATAAGATCCTACTTTGCCTGCCAGGATAAGGCTGATGATGGTAGGGGAAAATTCCAGTACCAAAACCGCTTTTGTAGCATATCCTACGAATGAAGGAGGAATAGGGAATGAAGATGCATCAAAATTATTGAACATCTGAATGGCCACAACCGCTCCTACGAATATAGAAGTGAAGATCACAAGGCCAAAAGAATTCACCCCGAGATCATTGATCTCTCTCATGAGGAGCTTCCAGAAAACATTCATTTTCTGTGGCTTCTGCATAGATTTACCGAGAAGGATGATGTATTCTCCTACTGCTGTAAAAAACTTTTTTAACATTCTGCTAAATTAGACTTTTTTTTATTTAATTAATTAAAGATTGAAAGCAGATACAGGCTCTGATCAATATTCTTACTAGTATATCATAATGTAGACCAAAACAGCTTATTTTGCATTTTTATCTCCGCCGATTACGAGTAGAATAGTCTTCAGTACGATAACCAGATCAAGCATAAAACTCCAGTTCCTTACATAGAAAGCGTCTGCCAGTACTCTTTTGTTCATTTCCACTTCTACATTTCCGGCATCCCCGCGGAGGCCATTTACCTGGGCGAGTCCCGTAATTCCCGGGTTCACCATACTTCTGAGGCTGTATCGTCCTATCTTCGGTTTATAATAATCATCTACCGCAAGCATGTGCGGCCTTGGCCCAACGATTGACATATCTCCTTTTAAAACGTTTATAAACTGCGGCATTTCATCCAGACTTGTTTTTCTGAGAAACCTTCCGAACGGAGTAATCCTGGCATCATTCTCTTCAGTCGTTTTTGTTGAAGATTCATTATTTACGACCATTGTCCGGAATTTGATGCATCTGAAAACTTCTTCGTGAAATCCATAACGCTCCTGAATAAAGAAGACGGGACCTTTCGAGGTCATTTTGATCAGAATCGCAATAATGGGAAACAGCCATGAGCATATTCCCACGACAATAAGTAAAGAAAACGCAATGTCGAAAGTTTTCTTCAGTAAAAAATTAGAATAAAACTCAAGCGGATACTTAGCCTGATTAAGCACCGGCTGTGTTTGAATATATCCCATGTCGTACAGAAAGAAATCACTTTGCGTGATGCTGGGAATCAGAGAGATATGCACCTTGTTGGCTTCTGCGAGCTTAAAGATCTCTTTTTCCGTATTGGGAGCGTAAGAATTTTCAAGCGGAATAAATAAAGTGTGGATTCCGTTTTTTTTCCAGAATTCAATAAGTTCTTCTATTTTTATTTCATCCCGGCCATATTCGAAAATTTTGTAACCATAATCTTTTCTGTCCTTTAAGATATTCTTTAAAACAGCAGTAGAGCTGTTCTCATGCAGGAACATGACATTCCGGTGATTGATCCCGAGACTTCGGAGGTATTTTATCCCAAAGAATATCAGGGATCTGACCAGGAAAATAAAAAAGAAAAGATAAAAGGAAAGCCAGTAAATATCTGAATTGAAAAAGACATTGTAGCTTACCTTGCTGATCAGTAAAACACCAAGAATGAATAATAAAAAATGAATAAGGATTCTTTCCAGAAAAAGCGTGTAGGTAAGATTTCTCGGAATATTGTAGATTCTTGTTCTGCCGCTCAAAAGCATCCAGAACAAGAACAGCAACATCAGAGAAAATGAATTCTGGTACCAGGTTTCCTGATTATATTTTAAATTTTGATTCCTTGTTAAAAAAAAGAATATGAAGATAGATGCAATAACCAAAAGGTCAAGCAAAATGATGATCGATTTAAGGTATCTGGAATAGCGTATTCTCTGCATCTATCGGAATTAACGGATACGAAAGCTAATTTACATAAATTTATGGGATATTGAGATATTTATGCGTCTGAACTGATGCTCTCCATTCCGGATGTTCCAAAATAAAGTCTGTGATTTTAGGATACATTTCATCACGTTTACTCCATTCGCTCTGCAAATACAGGCTACAGTCCGGCGAAACTTTCGAGGCCTGTTCCTGGGCGAATTTAAAGTCGTTGTTATTGAAAATGATCATTTTAAGCTCGTGAGCTTTTTGATAAATCTCTTCTTTGGGCAAGCCTGTCTTTTTAGGAGAAAGCGTGATCCAGTCGATCTGTCCGCTCATCGGATAGGCTCCGGAAGTTTCAATATGAACGGTGCACCCAAGCTCTTTTAATTTTGAGGTTAAGATATCGAGATTCCACATCAGAGGTTCGCCTCCGGTCAGGACGATAGTTTTACAATGTTGTGCTGCGGTTTCAGCTATTTCTTCTGCATTCATTAAAGGGTGCAGATTCGGATCCCAGCTTTCCTTCACGTCGCACCAATGGCACCCGACCACGCATCCGCCCAATCTGATGAAATAAGCTGCTTTTCCGGTGTGTGCCCCTTCTCCCTGAAGAGTGTAAAAATGCTCCATCACAGGGAGCATTTTACCTTCTTTTAATAAAATATCTTCTTCTATTTTCATTTTAAATTAATCATTATAGACCGAAGTCTTGTAGGCAATGATGGTGTTTTTCATCAGCATTGCTCTTGTCATAGGGCCTACACCTCCCGGAACAGGCGTGATCCAGCTCGCTTTTGCGGCACAGCTGTCGAAATCTACGTCACCGGCAAGATAATATCCTTTCGGAGAGTCGTCGTCAACACGGGTAATCCCTACGTCTACGATTACCGCTCCTTCTTTGATCATATCTCCTTTCAGGAAATGAGGATCGCCCAATGCGGTGATAACGATATCGGCTTTTTTGGTATATTCTTCAATATCTTTAGTGTAAGAATGCGTAAGCGTTACAGTTGAATTTCCCGGGAAATCTTTTCTTCCCATCAGGATGCTCATCGGCCTTCCTACGATTTTACTTCTTCCGATGATGACACAATCTTTACCTTTTGTTTCAATATTATATCTTTCCAGTAACGTTAAGATTCCGAATGGAGTTGCCGGCAGGAAAGTATCCATTTCCAGGGCCATTCTTCCGAAATTTTCCGGGTGGAAGCCGTCAACATCTTTTCTAGGATCGATTGCATTGATGATTTTCTCCTGATCAATCTGATCCGGTAATGGTAGCTGTACAATGAATCCGTCTACGGCTTTGGATTTATTTAATTCATCGATTTTTTCCAATAATTCGGATTCTGAAACAGTACTTGGAAATTTAATTAAACTTGATTGAAAGCCCACTTCTTCGCAGTCTTTTACCTTTGAGTTTACGTAAGCTTTGCTTGCTCCGTTATTTCCTACAAGGATAGCAACCAAATGTGGCGCTCTTCTTTTTCCGGCAACGATTTTTTCAACTTCAGCCTTGATTTCCTGTTTTATTTCTTTGGATATTTTTAATCCGTCAAGAATTTCTGCCATTTTTACTTATTACTTTTATTATTAGATTTTATGGATATTTTTCCGGATTCTGATGGGTGTAGAAAACGGAGAGGATGTATATCATTTTTTCGTTTTCATTACTTCGTAGAAAATGATATAAGGGAATTTTTTAACGGGGAAAGCTCGTACAGATTTAAACCTTTTCTGAAAATAGGGATTGGTGTTAATCCTGCTTATAGAAAGATCCAGCTGTTTGTTAAAATTCTTCAGAACTTTCAGTGAAATTTTAGCATAATAGTCTGTTGCTTCTTCAATATTCTCTTCAGCAATAGGCAAAAATTTAAAATCAAAGTTCATATTTGGCTCTAATTCTTTTTAATGATTCCCAACCATCTACAGCCGTAGATCTATCCTGTTTCAAAGCCTCATCAATCACTCTTTTCATTTCATCCGTCAGCTCAAAATCATCCTCATTTTTTTCAAAACTGATTTTCATTCTTTTTAAAAGATTCTCCATTAAAGTTTCCTCTTCTTTATCTTTGAGATGTATCGTAATGGTACTCATATCTTTATTTTTAATCAAAATTAATGAAAATCTGCAATACTTATTTGTTTGATTTATAATAATTGATCAAACCGTTTGTCGAACTGTCATGAGAGCTAACCGTCTCATTACTATCAAGTTCCGGTAAGATTTTGTTGGCTAAAACTTTCCCTAATTCTACTCCGAACTGATCAAAGCTGAAAATATTCCAGATCACTCCCTGAACAAAAATCTTATGCTCATACAATGCAATTAACTGTCCCAGTGAAAAAGGCGTTAATTCATTGAATAATATGGAGTTGGTAGGTGTGTTTCCCTGGAAGACTTTGTAGTTTAATAAAAACTCAATTTCTTCATCAGATTTGCCGGAAGCTTTTAATTCGGCCTCCACTTCTTCCTCTGTTTTCCCGAAGGCAAGTGCTTCCGTCTGAGCGAAGAAATTAGCCAGTAATTTATCCTGGTGATCAGAAACTTTATTCGGGCTTTTCGCATAGGCAATAAAATCAGCCGGAATCAATTCTGTTCCCTGGTGGATCAGTTGGTAGAAAGCATGCTGTCCGTTTGTTCCGGGCTCTCCCCAGATCACCGGCCCTGTTTCGTACTCTACGAATTCTCCGTTTCTGTCAACACATTTTCCGTTGCTTTCCATATCTCCCTGCTGAAAATATGCAGGAAAACGGTCTAAGTATTGTGAATAGGGAAGGATCGCATGGGTCGTTGCCGCATAAAAATTACGGTACCATATTCCGATAACCCCCATTAATACGGGAATGTTCTCAGCGAAGTCTGCCGTCTGGAAGTGCTGGTCTGTATCATACGCGCCTCTTAAAAGCTGTTCAAAATTTTCATATCCTACTGCCAGAACAATACTCAGGCCGATGGCACTCCATAATGAGTATCTTCCGCCGACCCAATCCCAGAATTCGAAGATGTTTTCTTCTGCAATTCCGAAGTCTTTAACCGCTTGAACATTAGTCGATAAAGCGACAAAATGTTTAGCGACATCCTCCTGTGTCCCGGCTTTTAAAAACCAGTCTTTGGCAGAGTGGGCATTCGTCATCGTTTCCTGTGTGGTAAATGTTTTGGAAGCGATGATAAACAAAGTCGTTTCAGGATTGAGGTTCTTTACGGTTTCTGCCATGTGATTTCCGTCTACGTTGGAAACGAAATGAACATTTAATCTGGTTTTAAAATGCTTTAAAGCTGAGACTACCATCACCGGGCCTAAATCTGAACCTCCGATCCCGATGTTGACAACGTCAGTAATTTCTTTCCCGCTGAAACCTTTATGGGATCCTGATACAATGCTTTCAGAAAAAGATTTCATGTGATCCAGAACTCTTTTGATCTGAGGTTTTATGTTTTCGCCGTCTACCAAAATTTCCTTATCGGAAAAATCCCTTAAAGCCGTATGTAAAACTGCTCTTCCTTCCGTTTCGTTGATTTTGTCACCTGAAAACATCTTGGAAATCGCATCTTTCAACTGGCATTCTTCGGCAAGATTCAGTAAAAGATTTTTTACCGTAGAATCAATAAGGTTTTTAGAATAATCGAATAAAAAATTAGTCCTTTTGATTGAAAATTCATTAAAACGGTTGGGATTCTCATTAAAAAGAGTTCTTAAATCAAAATCATTATTGGCAAATTGATCATCAAGCGCCTTCCAGCTGCCGGTTTCGGTAGGATTTATTTTTGATAGCATATATTTAGAAGTTTAAATTTGTGACTTTGGATAGAGATCATTCCATGCCGGACCGCCGGCAATTGCTGATTTGCAAATTTACGCAATTTTAATCCAATGATGTTAATGGATGATTAAAAATCGATTGATGAAATTGTTATGTTGAAAATCATTATTTTTAAATCAAATTGAAAGATCAAATGATAAACAGACGCGAATTTATCAAAAAATCATCATTGGGTTTAGGCTTTATGAGCCTGCCGGTTCCTGTACGTTTTTTGGGGAAGGATTATATTTCAAAACGTCCCAAGCTGAATGAAAGAAAGTTTACTTCCGAAGCGGTTGAAAAAACAATTAAAAAAATCAAAGCTTCTTTTGCGGATGAAGAACTCGCCTGGATGTTCGAAAATTGTTTTCCGAATACATTAGACACCACGGTGAAATTTTATCATAAAAACCATAAGCCGTTTACCTATGTCATTACGGGAGATATTGATGCGATGTGGCTCCGGGATTCTTCAGCGCAGGTTTACCCATATTTAAGTCTTGCTAAAGAAGATGAAAAGCTGAAAAACTTACTTAAAGGCGTTATCAATAAACAGGTGGAATGTGTTCTCCTGGATCCGTATGCCAACGCATTTTTTGATGATGTTTCCAAAGTCAGCGAATGGAAAAACGATCTTACGGAGATGAAACCGGGAATTCATGAACGGAAATGGGAGGCGGATTCTTTATGTTATGTCATGCGTTTATCTTTTAATTACTGGAAAACAACCGGTGATGCTTCCGTTTTTGATGGCGAATGGAAGAAGGCCATGATTCTGATCCTGCAGACTTTTAAGGAGCAGCAGCGGAAAGAATCAAAAGGTCCTTATAAATTTCAGCGAGCCAACGGAAACCCTTTGGATACTCAGTTTGCAGGCGGCTACGGAAACCCTACGAATAAAATCGGGTTGATTCATTCGATGTTCAGGCCTTCTGATGATGCAACGTTTTATCCGTTTTTGATTTCTTCCAATATGTTTGCCGTTGTTTCTCTTCGGGAAACGGCCGAGATTTTTTCAGAAGTCTTTAAAGATGAAAATTCTTCTGTCCAATTCAGAAATTTAGCACAGGAAGTAGATGCAGCCATTCGGAAATATGCCATTTTCGACCACCCGGAAGCCGGAAAGATTTATGCGCTGGAAATCGACGGTTTCGGAAATGCCCTTTTTATGGATGATGCTAATGTGCCGAACTTATTGTCTATTCCTTATTTAGGATATGCGTCAAAAGATGATGAAGTATATCAGAATACCAGAAAGTTTTCTTTAAGCAAAGCGAATCCTTGGTTCAGTGAAGGGAAATTTGCCAGAGGGATTGGCGGACCGCATATCGGTGAGCATAAAATCTGGCCTCTGGGACTGATTATGCAGGCTTTAACGACTGACGATGACCGTGAAATTGTTTTATGTTTAAAAATGCTGAAGTCTACACACGCAGGAACAGGCTTTATCCATGAATCTTTTGATGTCGACAATCCCAAAGATTTTACAAGATCGTGGTTTGCCTGGGCCAATACGCTCTTTGGTGAGCTGATCCTTCATCTTCATCAAACAAAGCCTGAAATTTTAACCCAGAAATTCTAAACATAAAACCTCCGGAAATAGGGGGGAGGTTTCATGCAAAAAAAATATAGATAGCCGAGGCTGGGAAAGCTTATATTTCAGAAGTTTTTTCTTTTGATTTTTTACCGGAATTTCTTTTTCTGACGAACAGAAGAATGGCAATAATGATGAGCCATATCGGCCAGATGGTAATTAAACCTACCAGAATTCTTTGGATTAAATAATAGCCTTCCACGAAAGCAGATTTTGAGCTGTACAGAAAATCAAATTTGTATTTATCATCAATACTTTTTGTGTTGGTAATGGCAATTTCTGCAACGCGGAGTTTAGGTTCGTTGATGTAAATGTCGACCGTGCTGTATTTTACGTTGTCTGTGGTATCCATGTTGGCAAGTTCCTGAAGATTACCGGCGGACATATTTTCATTATCAAGCTGTATTTTGTCCTTGTTGGCCTTCAATTGAGAAATGTTTTCGCTGTTCTTCTTAATTCTTTTTCCTTCCAGCTCGGCATATTTAATACCGGAAGTAACATCTTCCGCATTGATAGACCGAGAGTTTAAGAACAGTTTTTTATTATTGACCAAAGTTAAAAGCACTCCTAATTTTTCAGCGGGCACTCTTACCTGCATTTTATTGTAGGTCTGGTATTTTTTTACCAGCACGGAATTTTCATCTGATGTGTTGTAAGTTTCTTCTGATACGACATTAGTTTGAAGGTCACTATGAGTCACGAATCCTCCCAGTTCCTCTACCGATTTTTCAATGGAGATCGTAGCGCCATAGACATCATGTACTTCCATTTTTACACCGGCTGTTTTTACAAATTGTTTATCTTTTACTTTCATGGTAGCTGCCGAAGAAATACTGTCTGACACTGCGGAGGCTGAAGAGTCTGTTGACGCATAAGCTTCCAGATCTCTTGATGAAGCTTCTCCTTTTTTGCAGGAATATATTCCCAGTAACAGGGCGGTTGCAATGGATAATCTGATGTACGTTGTTTTCATAATATTGATTTTTAATGGTTTTGCTTACTCCAAATTTCCAACTGAATCTTTTGCAATATTTGGAAATCGGGCGTAAAAAACTTGTAAACAGATTTTCTTTTTTAATGATTTTAAAATCAGTACTTTGTAAAATGAGCTGGCTGACAAAGGATTGTTTTCGGATTAATTTTTGCTTATCTTTTACAAATCAAACACACAAAGAATTACCTATGTCAAATACTTTTTCCAAAATCAGAAACGCTATAGAATTATTCAGATCCATTGACTTTGATCAGCTGAGTGCCATTTCTCAAAAAGTAAATCTTCCGAAGTTGATGGAAAACTTTTCCAGGCTTGATGATAAGCAGCTTACTGGCATGATGAAAATGCTGGATCCAAACAGGAAAAAGAAAGATCTTCCTCCGATTAATGGTGATTTTTACGATATCTATCATACGTTAAGCCCCGAGCAAAGGGAAATTCAGCTTAAAGTAAGGGATTTTATGGAAAAAGAAGTACGGCCGCTGGTCAATCATTACTGGCTCAGAGACGAATTTCCCCATGAGCTGATTCCTAAATTCCAGAAACTGAATATCTGTGGCGTAACTTACGAAGGGTACGGCTGTCCGGGATTGCCATTTTTAATGGAAGGTGTTCTGGCGATGGAAATGGCGAGGGTAGATGCTTCTATAGCTACTTTTTTTGGAGTACAGTCCGGTCTCTCGATGGGTTCGATTTATATCTGCGGTTCCGAAGAGCAAAAACAAAAATGGCTTCCCCAGATGCAGAAATTCGAAAAGATCGGAGCATTTGGCCTTACAGAACCTGAAGTTGGCTCCGGAGCAGCAGGAGGTTTAACGGTTACCTGCAATAAAACACCCGAAGGCTGGGTTTTAAACGGACAGAAAAAATGGATCGGAAATGCAACATTTGCCGATGTGATCATCATATGGGCGAGAGATCTTGATGACGGCGAAGTAAAAGGTTTTATTGTGGAAAAAGATAATCCCGGCTATTCGGTTGAAAAGATCAAAGGAAAAATGGCGTTGAGAATAGTACAAAACGGATTGATAACACTCAAGGACTGTGTTGTCACTGAAGAAAACCGCTTGCAGAATGCCAATTCCTTCAAAGATACCGCAAAAGTTCTGCAGATGACCAGGGCCGGTGTTGCCTGGATGGCCACAGGCTGTGCCAGGGGAGCGTATGAAAGTGCGTTGGACTATACCCGAAAAAGAGAGCAGTTCGGTAAGCCGATCGCTTCTTTTCAGATGATCCAGGGGCATTTGGTAGAAATGCTTTCCAATCTTACGGCCATGCAGACAATGGTTTTCAGGCTGTCGGAAATGCAGGATGAAGGCATATTAAAAGATGAACACGCATCGCTGGCTAAGGTATTCTGTACCATGAGAACCCGCGATATTGTCTCAAGGGCACGGGAAGTCATGGGCGGAAACGGAATCCTGCTCGAATATGATGTGGCAAGATTTGTCGCCGATGCAGAAGCCATTTATTCTTATGAAGGGACAAAAGAGATCAATTCACTGATCGTAGGAAGATCAATTACCGGTTTCAGCGCATTTGTTTAAAAGTCAATGGTCAATGGTCAATTTGCTCTGCAGTGAATTTTTTAAATTGACAAGCAAAGCGAATTGACCATTCACCATTCACCATTCACCTTCTCAGCTTACCAGGTGCTTATATTTGTCGCGGTTGTCGATGATCATCCATAAATTGATGAGGAACATGACGCCCGCAATGGCCATTCCCATTTCCGATTTGTCCAGCGTAAATACATGAGCTACGATTCCAACCATTACGGGTAATAGGAAGATCAATTACCGGCTTCAGCGCATTTGTTTAAAAGTCACTGGTCAATGGTCAATTAGCTCTGCAGTGAATTTTTTAAATTGACAAGCAAAGCGAATTGACCATTCACCATTCACATTGACCATTCACCTTCTCAGCTTACCAGGTGTTTATATTTGTCGCGGTTGTCGATGATCATCCATAAATTGATGAGGAACATGACGCCCGCAATGGCCATTCCCATTTCTGATTTGTCCAGCGTAAATACATGAGCTACGATTCCAACCATTACGGGTAAAATGACAATAGCGCCTAATGCCCGTGTTTTGGGAAAGATGAAGAGTAGCCCGCCAATGATTTCAACGGCTCCCACCAAAGGCATAAGCCAACCGATCTCCCCGAAAGCACTGAAAATTTTCATTTGTTCGGGCGTTGGTTTTTCCATAGGCATGTAATTGAAGAATTTGTTTAATCCGGCATTAATAAACATCAATCCGAAAAGAAGCGAGAGGATAAATTTTACAGCTTTCATAAAATTGATTTTTTATTAAAGGTAAATAAAATTATAATCCGCTGATTCAAAATCAGATAAATTTAGCGTATTCTCTTTTTTGTGAAATATTTTCCTTTTTTATCGTTGGATTTTATATATTTGTTTACAGGACAAATTAAAAAAATTACTATGAAAAATCTTAAGAAATTAAGCCGTAAGAATTTAAAATCAATCCAGGGAGGAGATGATCCGAATATTGGATACTGCCCGGACTCGCAGACTTATATTCCTTGCGATCAGCTGTGCCCAAACAGGAGAAATCCACTTTGCGCACTACCGGCTTAAAAAACAGAAGCCTTCATGAATTTGGAGGCTTTCTTTTTATTTAAAGTAAATTTTAGTCAAAATTAAATCAATCCATTTCCTTTAATGTGATATTCTTGGAAATTTTGTATGATTTTTTCTTTTTATTGATTTTTTCTTCTTCGCCGAGTAATTTTCCCCAAGGCTTTAATCCTTCTACTCTTTCAAAAATAATTTTAATAATGGCAATGGCCGGAATACACAGGAACATTCCTGCAATTCCCCAAAGGTGCTCCCCAACCAGGATCCCGATAAAAGAGAAGAGGGCATTAATTTTCACTTTCGATCCCACCACAAAAGGCAGTACGATATTGCCATCAATAGCATGTACGACCACATATCCTATCGCTACATAAATACAGGTAAATGGAGTCGTTGTGGCAAACGTAATGAAACATGAGATCAGAAGCGAAATAAAAATGCCGATATATGGAATTACATTCAGGAGGCCGGTAAGAACGCCCAGCAATATGGCATATTTTACTCCCAGAATGGTAAGAACGGTCGTCGTAAGAACCGAGACGATAATGACCTGAAGGCAAAGTCCGGTAATGTATCTTTTGGTCATGATTCTTACTTCTGAAACAACTTCCTGGACGCTGCTTTTATGCTTTTCAGTAAAGACATTGACGATAAAATTGTTTAAAATACGTCTGTAGTTTAAAATAAAGATAAAAAACAGAAGGAAAAATACTAAAAACCCAAGACTGGTTGAGAAAATACCGAAAGTAAATCCTAAAATAATTCCTGTTGAGGAAAGAAGTTTCTTTAACCCTTCGTCTAAATAGGTAAACTGTTCATCGATTTTTACATTAAAGGTCTCGGAAACCCATTTCTGAAGATCATGAAAAACACGGGTAGCCTGCGTTGTGAGCTGTGGGATATCCTTACTGAAACTGGAAATCTGCGATCCGAAGAAAAAGATCAGTCCTGTAATGACGATCATTAAAATCAATACTGAAAAAATGGTAGAAAACGATCTTGGAAATTTCAGTTTTTGTTCCAGAAAATTTGCAAACGGCAAAAATAGCATAGCCATGAGAAATGCCAGAAAGAAAGGGGCTAAAATACTTTGGCCAAGAGCCAGAAGATATCCTATGCCAATAACGGAAACAACGACCAATGTGAGCTTTACGAGGAAGGGAAGTCTGAGGAAATTCATAATTCAAAACTGTTGTATAAAAATAATAAAACCCTTCCGAATACAAGAGTTTTATTCCGAATTCTTTCTGGGTTGAGAAAATTCCGTGCCACATATGCAATTTTATTAGAGGGCAACCATCAAAAAACACATCCCGGTATGAGATGTGTTTTATTATTAAATGAATGTTTTATTACTTTTCAAGGGCGAGTTCAAGAACTTCATTCATCCAGTTCACATAATGAACCTTCAGGTTTTGAAGGTAATCTTTTTTGATTTCCTCTACATCTTTTCTGTTGGCTTCACAAAGGATAACTTCTTTGATTCCCGCACGGGTTGCTGCCAAAAGTTTTTCTTTGATTCCTCCCACCGGCAGAACTTTTCCTCTTAAGGTGATTTCACCGGTCATGGCAAGATGAGGTTTTACCTTTTTATTTTTGAACGAAGAAACCATTGACGTAAGCATGGCAATACCTGCGGAAGGGCCGTCTTTAGGAGTTGCTCCTTCAGGAACGTGAACGTGAATGTTTTTCTTTTCAATATCATCCTGCGAAATACCGAGCACGTCATGTTTGGCTTTTATATATTCCAGAGCAATGGTAGCCGATTCTTTCATAACGGTTCCCAGGTTTCCGGTCATGGTAAGTGATCCTTTTCCGTTGCTGATGATACTTTCGATAAAAAGAATATCTCCTCCCACGCTGGTCCAGGCAAGTCCGGTAACCACTCCGGGTACGTCGGTAAGTTCTGAAAGGCTTTTAGGACGCGGCACTCCCAAGATCTCATCAATCTTTTCAACAGAGATTTTAGGGTCGTATTCTTTCACCAGTGCCGTTTGAAGGGCAACCCACCGGCCGATTGCGGCAAGTCTCTTTTCTAGACTTCTTACTCCGCTTTCCGAAGTGTGGGCTTCGATGATATGTTTCAGCTCATTATTTCCAAGTTTAAACGATTTGGAATCCAGGCCGTTTTCGTCCTGCTGTTTTTTGATTAAATGCCTTTTGGCGATTTCGATTTTTTCTTCAAGGGTATAGCCTGCAATCTGAATGATCTCCATTCTGTCAAGCAAAGGAGTCTGAATCGTCGAAAGGGAGTTGGCTGTTGCAATAAACATGACTTTAGACAAATCATAACCCATTTCCAGGAAATTGTCGTAGAATGATTTATTTTGTTCAGGGTCAAGTACTTCCAGTAGCGCTGAGCTCGGGTCGCCATGCATGCCTTTTCCTACTTTATCAATCTCATCAAGAACAATAACCGGGTTTGAGGTTCCCGATTTTTTAATGGATTGCAAAATCCTTCCTGCCATAGCCCCGATATAGGTTTTTCGGTGACCGCGGATTTCACTTTCATCGTGAAGCCCACCCAAAGAAACGCGGACATATTTTCTTCCTAAGGCATCAGCAACAGATTTTCCCAATGAAGTTTTTCCTACTCCCGGAGGCCCTACCAACAGAAGAATCGGAGATTTCATGTTGTTTTTAAGCTTTAAAACCGCCATGTGCTCCAGGATTCTCTTTTTGATATCTTCCAGTCCGAAATGCGCTTTATCTAAAATTTTCTGTGCCTTTTCGATATCAAATGTATCTTTGGTAAAAGTATCCCACGGAAGGTCTGTAAAGAAATCAAGATAATTTCTCTGTACGTTATAGTCGGGAGAATTAGGATTCTGGCGTTGCAGACGGCTGATCTCTTTCTGGAAATGCTCTTCCACATCTGCGTTCCATGTTTTCTTTCTTGCTTTGGCAACGAGTTCTTCAACGTCGCTTTCCGGGCCGCCGCCAAGTTCTTCCTGGATCGTTCTGATCTGCTGATTCAGGAAATATTCCCGCTGTTGCTTGTCCAGATCTTTGGACGTTTTCTGGTGGATCTGATTTCTCAGTTCAAGTTTTCTGAAATCTTCATGCATCATTTCATAGCACTTGTTGGCCCTTTCCATGAGGTTTTTTTCTTCAAGCAGCTTTTGCTTTTCAGAAGAAGGGAAGTTGGCGTTGGTACAGATGAAATTCAGCAGGTCATCATTGTTGTTGATGTTTTTTATAGCGAAATTGGCAGCATTGGGAATGTTGGGATCAAGCTCGATGATTTTCAGGGCAAGATCTTTTACGTTCTCCAGCAATGCTTCATATTCTTCTTTATTCTTGGGTTTCGAATCTTTTAATCTTGAAATTTCAGCTTTAAAATAAGGCTGTTTTTCAATGATTTTTTTAACCTTGAAACGATAAAATCCCTTGGTGATTGCTGTGATATTTCCCTCGGGTAATTTGATGATTTTAATAATTTTTGCCAGGGTTCCGATCTGGTAAATGTCTTTTTCGGAGGGCTGCTCAAGATCAGAATTTTTCTGGCTTACGATCCCAATGAAATCGCCGTTTTTCTGCGCTTCTTCCAAAAGCTGTATAGATGCCTTTCTTCCTGCGGTAATAGGAATGACCACATTGGGGAACATCACCATATTTCTTACCGGAAGAATAGGGAATATTTTCTGTTCGGAATTTTTTTCTGTTTCGGAAAGATCGGAAAGATTGATCTCTTGGGTTACAATATCAAATCCGTCGCTTATCATTTCTTCTAAACTTATATCTTCAAATTCTGTCATAATAAATCGAATGACAAATTGTCATTGCCGTTTTTATACGTTAGCGTAAAAATAAGCACTAGATGTTCTAAAACACACTACTTATTATATGTGCTTTTATGACACAAGAGCTATGCCATTTGTTTTTTGCTAAAAAATACGGTCAAAATTTCCTTTTTTAAAAGATTTAAATTTTAAAAATTAAAATAAAGAACTAGGATTTCCGTAATTTCTTAAAAATGTGTATTTTCGCAACCTGATAAAAAACTATAATATATATAATGGCAATTTTAGGACAAATTAGGAGTAAACCTTGGCTTTTGATGGGAGTTATTGCACTGGCGCTTTTGGCGTTCCTTGTAAACCCCGATAGTATTGATAAGGTTTTCGGTAAAAATCCTGATGTTTTAGGAAAAGTAAATGGTGAGAAAATTACCCGTGAAGAGTTTAACGATCAGCTTTTCGTGCTACAGCAGCAGGCAGAACAGCAGGGACAGCCTAAAACTGGTCTTGAAGAGCAGGCCTGGCAACTGTTGGTGCAGTCTAAACTGATCAAGCAGCAATTCGAAAAGATGGGCTTCGAAATGACGGAAGATTATTTCTGGAATCAGCTTCAGTATGATCAGATGTTTGCTCAGCAGAAGCAGTTTTTCGATGAGAAAGGCAATTTCAAAACCCAGGAGCTTAAAAAACAGATCGAAGACATGAAGGCAACATCGCCGGAAGGTTACAACCAATGGTTGAAAACCAGAAAATCTGTTGAATACAGATTGATGGCAAGACAGGTGTTTGCTAACATTTCTCAGGGGATTACGACCGGTAAAAAAGAGGCGGAAGAATTGATGAAGCAAAGAGATCAGCTGGCTGATATCGACTTTGTGAAAATTGATTATACCACGTATCTTCAAAAAAATAACATTAAAGTTACTACAGAAGATCTTGCAAATTATATCAAGCAACATCCTGTGATGTTCAAAGCGGATGAAAGCAGAAATCTTGGGATCGTTTATTTCCCTTCTCAGCCAAGTGCGGCGGATGATGCTGCGGCCCAGAAAGAAATCAATAAACTGTTCTCAGGAGGAACAGATGCCAGCGGCGGTACGGAAAATTTCCAGAATACGAAGAACGATTCTATGTTTGTAATGGCCAACTCTGATATGCCTTACAATCCTCAGTACCTGAAGCCGAATCAGTTGCCACAAACCATTCAGGCTCAGATTCCGTCTGCAGCGATTGGCCAGACATTCGGTCCTTATAAAGAACAAAACTTCTATGTCGTTTCAAAACTTTTAGATAAAAAGACTTCAGATTCTACTTTATCAAGACATATTCTTATTGCTTTTAAAGGAAGTCCTGCAGGAGAAGGCGTTACAAGATCTAAAGAACAGGCTAAAAAACTGGCCGACTCTATCGGAGCTATTGTAAAGGCAAATCCTGGTAAATTCACAGAATTCCTTAAGCTTTCCAATGACCCGAGCTCTGCAGCTCAGGGCGGAAGTTTAGGATGGACGACTCCTGAGACGCCATTTGTTCCTGAATTCTTAACGTATTTAGCGAACAATCCTAAAGGGGCAACCGGTGTAGTGGAAACTCAGTTCGGGTATCACATCATCAATATTGAAGATAAAAAACCGGGAGCAATGAGCTATAAAGTGGCCAACCTTGTAAAGGCGGTTAAGCCATCGGATGCCACGGAAGCAGAGGTAAACAAAAAAGCCAGCAGATTCATTCAGCAGGTTCAGGGGAAATCATTCAACGATTTCGTAAATATTGCTAAAAAAGGAAATTATCAGTATTCAAATCCTAAGCAGGCCAAAAGATTTGACGGACAGCTTCAAGGTTTAGGAACAGAAAAAGATGCCGATATCCTTGCTTGGGCCTTTGATAAAAAGAGAGAGAAAGGAGATACTGAATTGTTTACAGTAGACGGCACCGGTGATAAAATTGTTGTGTATTTAAATGGTAAGCAGGCAAAAGGTACTGCAGATCCTGAATCGGTGAGAGATCAGATTGAAGTGATCGTGAAAAACAAGCTTGCAGCAAAACAGATTTCTGAGAAAATCGGTAAAGCCGGAAGCTTAGATCAGATTGCAAAACAGTTTGGTACAACAAAACAATCGGCACAGGTTAACTTATTAAATCCTGGAGTAGCCGGTTCTATGGAACCAAAAGTTGCAGGAGCAGCATTTGGAGTGGCAAAAGGTAAAATCTCTAATCCTATTGAAGGAGGAACAGGTGTTTATGTTTTAATCAAGAAAAACGAAACAACCAACAAACAGCCTGGCGATCTTAAACAGTTTACGGAATCTGTTACCCAGAGAAATGCAGGAATGTTCGGACAGGCTTGGTTGAAGAGCTTGCAGGACAATGCTGATATCGATGACTACAGAATTGAGATCTGGAATAAAGTAGGTTCTCAGCAACAATAGATTATTTTTCCATAAAGATAAAAAGCGGCAAAGTTTTTGCCGCTTCTTTTGTGTTTAACGCGGAGCAATACAGAAAAACATTCATTTAAATGTATTATATTTGCTCATTAGAAAAAATTTAGCAAGTGAAGTTCAGTAAAGAATTAAAAGCTGGTGTAATCGCACTGATAGCCATCATTGGCTTTGTCGTGCTTTTCCAATTTATGAAGGGCAGAAGCCTTTTTACTACCGACAATATATTTTACGCAAAATATGACAATGTAGAGGGATTGGCGCAGTCTGCTCCCGTTTCCATTAATGGATTGAAAGTAGGCCAGGTGGATAAAATCATCCCTCATACATCCAAAGATGGAAAAATTGATTTTCTTGTAAAAATCACTGTGGACAACAACTTTGAGTTTTCAAAAAATTCTACCCTTGAGATCTTTGAGCCAGGCCTTATGTCCGGAAAAGAAATGAGAATCAATCTCATGTATGGAGGGCCAACGGCAAAAGACGGTGACACTTTAAAGGGTGCTTTTAAACTGGGTACGCTAGGAAGTCTTTCTTCTCAGGTAGGTCCTGTAAAAGACCAGTTGCAGACCGTTTTGTACAGAGTAGACTCTTTAATGTCAAGTGCAAACCAAGTTGTTAATGCACAGAACAGGGAAGAAATAAGATTGCTGTTGGCGAATCTTAATAAAACGGTTTCTGCCCTGCAAACTACCGCAGGAAGCGTAAACAGCCTTGTCGGTCATAATGATCCGAAACTTCAGAAGGTTCTTGATGATGCAAGTCTTACCATGCAAACGGGTAAAGTAACTTTAGATAAGTATGGAAATCTGGCAGAAAGCATCGATACCCAAAAGCTGAATGCGACAATTGCCAATCTTGATGCTACCGTAGGGAAACTTAATGAAGTGGTTGCAGGAATTAATAACGGACAGGGAAGCTTAGGGAAACTGATGAAGGATGAAGAACTGTACAATAACCTGAACTCAGCATCTACAAACCTAAATTCTTTAATCGAAGACGTAAAAGCAAATCCTAAGAGATACGTTAATTTCTCGGTATTCGGAAAAAACAGTAAAGACTAATAAATAATCCATGCAATACATCGCTCATATTATTTTTCTTATTTTATTAATTGCAGGTTTTGGCCTTTTTGCTAAAAGTCTGCAAAAAATATACAGGAACATCAGATTAGGACGCGAGATCAAACGGAACGACAGAAAAGGCGAACGCTGGGAAACCATGGCCAGAGTGGCCATGGGCCAGAGTAAAATGACGAAGCGTCCCGTGGCAGGAATCTTACACCTTTTCGTATATGTGGGTTTCGTCATTATCAATATCGAACTTGTTGAAATCATCGTTGACGGAATTTTCGGGACGCACAGATTTCTGGCGACCGTATTGGGAAATACATTCTACAGTTATTTCACGGCAACGCTGGAAGTGCTTGCGCTTCTTGTGGTAATCGGAGTAGTCGCATTTTTTGTACGAAGAAATTTTTATGGGGTAAAAAGGTTAACGATGAAAGAACTTTTCGGATGGCCCAAGGAAGATGCCAACTGGATTCTTATCATTGAATTTGCCCTGATGATGGCATTCTTTACCATGAATGCTTCAGATTTTATTTTACAGACCAGAGGCTATGATCATTTTGCCCAACTTGGCTCTTTCCCGATCAGTGAAAGAACTTTTGTGCCGTTCCTGGAAATCTTCAGTTTTGACAACGGATTTTTATTCGGGATAGAACGAGCTGCCTGGTGGTTTCACTTTATTGGGATTCTTTTCTTTATGAATTACCTCTATTATTCAAAGCATTTACATATTATCCTTGCTTTTCCGAGCACCTGGTATGCGAACCTTGATAGAAAAGGAAAATTCAATAATCTGGATTCTGTGACCAAAGAAATTAAATTGATGATGGATCCTAATGCTGATCCCTATGCCGCTCCGGCTGAAGGACAGGCAGAGACTCCGGCGAAATTTGGTGCAGAAGATATTTTTGATTTAAATCAGGTACAATTGCTGAATGCCTACTCCTGTACTGAATGTGGACGTTGTACTGCGGTCTGTCCGGCCAATATCACCGGCAAAAAGCTTTCACCAAGACTGATCTTAATGAAAACCCGTGACCGCCTTGAAGAAGTAGGCCGGAATATCGATAAAAACGGGAAATTTGAAGATGACGGTAAGAAATTGCTGAATGACTATATCACAAAAGAGGAGCTTTGGGCATGTACCACCTGTAACGCCTGTACGGAAGCTTGTCCTGTATTACTGGATCCGTTATCCATTATTTTCGAAATGAGGAGATTCCTGGTGATGGAACAGTCTGCAGCACCACAAGAACTGAACCTGATGATGACCAACGTTGAAAATAATGCTGCCCCTTGGCAGTATAACCAGGCGGACCGTCTGAATTGGGCCAAAGATTAATTAATCAATTATATGATTTGAAAATTTGAAAATTGATTAATACACTTTCAAATTTCCAAATTGTTACATTTTCAAATTGAAAAAAATGGATTTCAACATAAAAACAATGGCAGAATATGCTGCCGAAGGAAAATCACCCGAAGTTCTGTTTTGGGTGGGCTGTGCCGGAAGTTTCGACGACCGCGCTAGAAAAATCACGAAAGCATTTTGTAAAATTTTAAATAAAATCGGTGTAGAATTCGCGGTGCTCGGTCAGGAAGAAAGCTGTACGGGAGATCCTGCAAAACGTGCGGGAAACGAATTCGTGTTTCAGATGATGGCTTTGACCAATATTGAAGTGCTGAATGCCTATGAAGTCAAAAAAATAGTTACTGCTTGCCCTCACTGCTTTAATACCCTTAAAAATGAATATCCTGAACTGGGAGGAAATTATGAAGTTATCCATCATACCCAATTCCTCAGAAATCTCATGGAAGATGGCAGGCTCAAAATAGAGGGAGGAGCATTCAGAGGAAAAAAAATTACATTCCACGATCCGTGCTATCTCGGACGTGCCAATGGCGAGTATGAAGCACCAAGAATGTTGCTTGAAAAACTCGATGCCGAGCTTGTAGAAATGAAACGTTGTAAAACCAACGGATTATGTTGTGGCGCCGGTGGTGCCCAGATGTTCAAAGAGCCTGAAAAAGGGAATAAAGACATCAATATCGAGCGAACCGAAGAAGCCTTATCTTTCGAACCTAAAGTGATTGCAACGGGCTGTCCGTTCTGCAACACCATGATGACAGATGGGGTAAAGCATTTCAATAAGAATCATGAAGTCGCCGTAAAAGACATTGTAGAACTTCTTGCTGAAGCTGAAGATTTATAATTTTTTGAGTTAAATTTTTTCAAAACCAGCTTGTGGAATTTCCATGATCGGCATCTTTTTAATAACTGGAAGCCGGGAATTTTTACAGTAGATTTGAGTTTTTTCTTTCTCTATATCGCAATACTTTTCATAAAGCTTTGTATGTGATGAGCAAAAAGTACAATGCTTTCAAACTCAGGAAAAATTGCGTAATTTTGAACTTTAAATTGTATTACAATGAAGATTGAAGAATCAAATATAGTAGAAACCAACGATTACCGTGTGATCATATATCCTGCCTCAAGACCTTTTGAAACAAAAGAGGCAAAAGCCATTACCGAAAAGCTTTTCGATTTCCTGGCGACATGGGCAGCACATGGAAAACCGCTTTCATCATCTTTTAAAATTGAGAAAAATCAGTTTATCATCATTTGTGTAGATGAAGAAAAAGAAATGGCTTCCGGATGCAGTATCGATGCGCTGGGTAAAATAATGAGAGAGATAGACGAAGAATACCAGCTTGGGCTTTTCGATAGAATGAAAGCGAGTTATATTGAAAATGGCGAAGTGAAAACCCTGAAGCTTATTGATTTTAAATCAAAAGTAAGAAACGGTGAAATTTCCAGGGATGTTCAGGTTTTCGATTTTTCGAAGAATACCTATCTGGAATTTTTGGGAAATTTCCTTTTACCGTTCGAGAGAAGCTGGGCCGCTTCCATTAAATAAAATTCAGAATGCAATCATAAAAATAAAAAGTGGAGTTTTCCACTTTTTTTGCTTTGGTTATATTTGCTGAAAATTCATAAACCGATTGAGCTGAATATTGGATGAAAGTACCGAAAATTCTTTTTTTAACGACCGCACACCGGCATGATGATGACAGGATCTTCTATCATCAGGCAAAAGTGCTGAAAGAAGCCGGCTATCAGGTGAAAATATGCAGTCTTTCGTCAGAATTTCAGGGAAAAGTTGAGGGAATTGAGATAGAATCTTACGATGTATTGCAAAGGAGTATCGCAGAAAAACGGAGAATTCTTGAAGATCTCTGTGAAGCTTTCGGACCGGATGTTGTGATATGTTCGGAACCTCTGGCGGTTATTTCCGCAAAAAAAATAAGGAGGAAGAAAAAGATCAATATCATTTACGATATCACGGAATGGTACCCTTCCATGAGAATGGTGGAGCCGTTTTCTTTTCCCATGAATATGATTCATGCAGTAAAATTCTTCCTGATTCAGTTATATGCAGGATTTATCAGTACACAGTATATCTTCGGAGAAAACACAAAAAAATTCCCGCTGGCTTATTTTTTTCCTTTAAAGAAGTCTGTTGTTTTGCCCTACTATCCGGATGATATGTACATTCACCGGAATATAAAAAGTTTAAAACCCGGAGAAATTACGCTTTGTTATACCGGTCAGTTTTCGGAGGAAAAAGGAATCGGCAATTTTTTTGCTGCGGCCGACTGTTTAAGGAAGAAAAGATCTGATCTGAAAGTTTCACTACTTTTAATAGGAGGCTCTAGAAAAGAAAAAGACGGGAAGTATTTTTTAGAGCAGGTCAATCAATATCAGTTTGAAAATATAAGAATCGAGAAGCCTGCTTCCTTTGAAACCTTTACACAGTCGTATGCAGATGCAGATATCTGCTTTGATCTCAGAACCCTGAATTATGAGAACGATCACTGTCTGCCGATTAAAGTATTTTATTATGCCGCATCAGGAAAGCCGGTCATTTATACAAACCTTAAAGCAACCCGGCAACATGTGGAGGTCTCAAAATTTGGGTTTTTGGTAAATCCCCGGGATTCTGAGCAAATTTCAGATCTTATTTTGAAGTATATTGACGATCCTGAGCTATATTCAAAACATGCCCGGACGGCGAGAAAAGAGTACGAAACAAAATACAGCTGGAGTCTTATCAGCAACACCTTCCTGGACTTTGTCAGAAAATCACTGAAATAAATATGAAGCAAAATACCATTTTAAAGACTTTTGTTTCCAGATTTTTCATTCTGATCTTAAATTTCGGACTGGTAGTCTATTCCACCAATATGTGGGGAAGCGTTGGCAAAGGAGAAATATCGATCATCATTGCAGACCTTACCATCGTCAGTTTTTTTGCCAATATTTTTGTGGGAAGCAGCATGAGCTATTTTGCCACAAAATTCAGAACAGAGCAGATATTACCCATTGCTTATATCTGGGCGGTTCTTACAGGAATTCTTATTCCTGTAGCTTTCAGTTTCAATCATTCAGTAAATTATTTCTATTATATTGTGGGGCTTTCAGTGATGTCTTCGTTATTAACGGCGAACGTGAATCTGTTTGTAGGGCAGCAAAACATCAAAATGTTCAATCTATACACGGTCCTTCAACAGGTGGTTCATATTGTATTTATCGTAATTATTGTTTATGTGATCAAAATGACATCTGTTAGCGCCTATTTTATAGCGCAGATAGGATGTTTTTTGCTGTTATTCGTAACAAGTACCGTTCAGATCACAAAGTATACGAATTTTAGAAGAATGTCCATAACTAAAGGAATCGGGTCACAATTGTTCACTTACGGCTGGAATATACAGTTGAGTTCCTTTCTTCAGTTTCTGAATTATAGATTGTCATATTATTTTCTGGAATATTTTAAAGGAATCATGAGCGTCGGTATATTTTCCGTGGGGGTTGCTTTCTCAGAGGCTGTGTGGACGGTTAGCCGAAGCCTTTCCGTAGTGCTTTATGCAGATGTGGTAAACAGCACCAATTCCAATGATGCCATTGAAAAAACCAAAATATCACTGCGCATCAGCTTTCTCATTACTTTACTTTTTATCCTGATCATGCTTTTCGTTCCGGCTAAATTGTATGCTTTCATCTTCGGAAGAGATTTCAGCCAGACCAAAGAGATTATTTTATTCCTTTCTCCCGGTATCCTGGCTATTGCGGTAAGCAATATCATCGGCTATTATTTTGCCGGCATCAATAAACTGAGGATTTTAAATGTAAAGTCATTTATAGGTCTTATATTCACTATTGCTTGTTCTTTTTATGTTATTCCGAGATGGGGAATCGTCGGAGCCTGTATGGTAAGCTCGGTTTCCTACTGCCTGTCGTCGGCGGTACTCTTCTGGCGATTTTACCAGATTACCGAATTCCGTATACAGGATTTTATTCTTTCCAAGACGGAAATTAATCTTTTATGGAAGAAATTTTTACGAAAGTAACGCCGGAAGACTTTGTCAAACTTCTTCATCACAGGAATATTCAGCGTTAAATAATCCCAGCCCCAAATATATCAGAAGAAAAATTTTTATCTTTGCTGAACATGAAGAATATTTTTTTCGGACTTCTGGTTGTTTTTGGAGCGTTTCTGAGTTGCAGAACCGGTGACGACGAGTTGCAGAGAATCGACCAGATTCTAAATATTTATATGAAAAACAAATCGGGAAGAGATCTTTTTCACAATAAGAAAGATTCTACCTATTTCACCTATTCCTTTAATGATGACAATGGAGTGGCAGATCTTGCGCCTGTAAACAGTACCTTAAAGGCAACCGCAGATTCCACCCTTTTCATCGAATATATTGCCGGAGCAAAAAGAGTAGGGGTAGACTCAATCGATCCCAATAATAAAATCTACCGTTCCAACATTACGGTTTCTCTGATCAAGAGACTTAACAATACAATTTTAGATACGATTGAAGAAAAGCTCAGGATAGAATACAGGATGACACCGTCACTGTTCGAAGTCTCCAGGGTGTATTATAATGATACGCTAAGATTCACAAAGCAGGAGGGGTCGCCGAACGTAGTTACAATCGTAAAATAATTTTATACATTTGCAAAACTGTTGACATTCTGATGTTCAACATTCTAATAACTAACATCTAAATAAAATGTTACAAGTCAATTTTTTGCGCGACAATAAAGAGCGCGTTTTAGAAGGTCTTAAGAAAAGACAATTCAGGAATCTTGAGTTGGTAGACGAGGCGATTGCTACCGACGACGAAAGAAAAAGAATTCAGTTTGAACTGGATTCCCAGCTTTCCGAAAGCAACAAAATTTCCAAAGAGATCGGCCTGTTGATGAAAGAAGGGAAAAAAGAAGAAGCCGAATCTGCAAAATCTAAAACAGCACAGCTTAAAGAGTCGACGTCGGAATTGAAATCCCAGTTAGATGTCAAAGAAAAAGAGCTGATCAACATTCTTTACCAGCTTCCGAATATTCCGCATGAGAAAGTAAAAAATGGTGCTTCTGCGGATGACAACGAAATCATTTATCAGTCTCATGACGTGGAAGGCCTCGGCGAAGGGGCAATTCCTCACTGGGAATTAGCAAAAAAATATAACCTTATCGATTTTGAGCTTGGCGTAAAGATTGCCGGAGCCGGTTTTCCTGTATATCTCGGAAAAGGAGCCCGTCTGCAGAGAGCCCTGGTACAGTATTTTTTAGATAAAAACGTGGAGAAAGGCTATATGGAAGTGAACCCTCCTCACGTGGTAAACGAAGCTTCAGGATATGGAACCGGGCAGCTTCCGGACAAAGAAGGTCAGATGTATTTTATTAATGAAGATAATCTTTACCTGATCCCGACCGCAGAAGTCCCTGTTACCAATCTCTATCGTGATGTCTTACTTGAAGAAAGAGATTTACCGATTAAAAATACAGCTTTCTCACAGTGCTACAGAAGAGAAGCGGGAAGCTACGGAGCTCACGTAAGAGGGTTAAACCGTCTTCACCAGTTTGAAAAAGTAGAAATCGTAAGAATTGAAAAACCGGAAAACTCCTATGCGGTTTTAGAAGAAATGGTAGAACACATCAAAGAAATTTTGAGTGATCTTGAACTTCCTTACCGTGTATTGAGGCTTTGTGGAGGAGATACCGGTTTTGCATCTGCCATGACTTACGACTTTGAAGTATGGAGTGCCGCACAGGAAAAATGGCTCGAAGTAAGTTCCGTATCCAACTTTGAAACATTCCAGGCTAACCGGTTGAAATGCCGTTATAAAACAGACGGAAAATCCCAGCTGGTACATACCCTGAACGGTTCTGCGATGGCATTGCCAAGAATTATGGCTGCTTTGCTTGAAAACAACCAGACCGAAGAAGGAATTAAGCTTCCGAAGAAGATCGCCGAATATGCGAGATTTGATGTGATTAATTAAGAATTTTAATGTTATATAACAGACCACCGGAAATCTCCGGTGGTTTTTCTTTGCTTTAATTTTTTCCGGGAAAGTTTGTCGCAAGGTTGCAACAGCCTTTCCCGGTTACCGGAAAAGTTGTTGCAAGGGTGCAGGAAGGTTTCTTGCTTCCCGGAAAGTTTGCTGCAGCCTGCAGGAAGGTTTCCGGAAAAATTGAATTTAGCTTTAATCAAAATGCATCATATCATGCTTAAAATAACAAACAGCAAACCTTTCGAATCATCGTCCGAAGGGCTTGGTATAATTTAAAAATTTAGCTTAAAATTTAATGACAGTTTGTATTGCTGTGGCTGTGCGTACTGTGATCTCCCGGCAAATGACAGTCACCCTGATGGTCTTTGGATATGGTCATGGATTCTGCTCTTGGAGAAATGTACGGTATTCCCAGCTCAAGGCCTCTTACAATGAACAATCCTCCCAGGATGATCATCACCACAGGGATTACTTTCAATACTTTTATCCTGAAAGCCTGATTCATGAGGTTTCCGGCCAAAACTACCGCAAACATGAACGGAAGGGTTCCCAGACCAAATAAAGCCATATAGGAAGCTCCCTGCCATATCCCGCCGCTGGCAAGACTTGCCGTTAAAGCCATATACACCATTCCGCAGGGCAGGAAACCATTCAGAACACCGGTCGTGAATCTTGAACGGTAATCTGCTTTTTGCAGGAGTCTTCCCAGATTTGATTTTACTTTAAATAAAAACTTTGAAAAGAATGGTATTTTCGAAGCGAAATCTTTTCCTCCAAATGAAAATACCGCCATAATGATGAGAAGAATTCCCACCGAAATAGTGAGGTATTTCTGAATTCCTGCCATTTCGAAACCTTCACCGATGATCCCCAGGATAGCTCCTAAAAGAGAATACGTAAAGATTCTTCCGAACTGGTAGGTAAGATTCTGAAGATAAAAATTGGTTGCCTGTTTTTTCGTTAATCCCATCGACAGGGCAATCGGGCCGCACATTCCGACACAGTGGAAGCCGGAAGCAAATCCCAACCCTATGGCAGACAGGATGAGTGCTATTTCCATATTACATCATAATCCATTCGATAGTCTGTTTTATCCTTGGTCCAGCTCAATCTCAGGGTATAATTTCCCAGCTTCAGTACCTGAGCAGGGATTAAAAAAGATTTGTTGGCATCAAGCTGTACAGATCTGTGCACATCTAAATTCTGGTCATCGGTTCTGTTTAAAACAAATTTTACCGTCGTGTTCGAATTGTCGTAGTCTTTCGGGAAGGTAATCCTTATGCCGGCTTTATCCTGGTTATAGACCGGCTTTTCCTGTAATTCATCGGCTCTCTTCTTTGCATCGATGACGTCCTGGTATTTAAGTTCTTCTTCATAATAATTATCGGTTACCATTTCAGAGTTTTTCTGTCCGTTCGGAAACAGGAAAAGCATGGAAAGAATAAAGATCATGAACGCTGCTAATGCAATGACAACACCGTGTCCCCAACTGAATTTTTTCATTTCTTCGGAATTGTATTTTAAAACCTCAATATCATCAGATGTTCTGCTGATATTGAGGCTGATTTATTAAATTAAAATTGTAGTTTAAAAGGTCCTTCAAAATAAGTCTGGTAAGAATCTACCAACTTCCCGCTCATATCATACACTCCGATGGTGATGTTCTGCTTAGAGAGATTCATCTCGCTTTCGGGGAAACTGATGTTTACCGTTCCTTTGGTGATCTTGTCGCGATCTACCGTGATCTTGCTGGATGCACTGTAAATAACTTCTCCGTGTTTTGGTTCGATCACCTTGATCGTTACAGTTTTCTTCTCGTTTGTTTTATTCAGGAACGTGTAATTATAGGTATTGGTAATTTTTCCGTCTCTTACAAAGAAGGTACTTCCTGCGGGTTTAATGAATTTGGCTTCCATCTCACCACGGTTATAAAGAAGATAACCTAAAAATGCGGTAAGAAGTACAAGAATTACCGCAAAGCCTTTCATCCTTCCTGTAAATTTAAATTTGGTCTCCTTCTCAATTTCGTTTTCCGTCGCATATCGGATGAGACCTTTCGGAAGACCCACTTTTTCCATTACTTCATCGCAGGCATCAATACAGGCGGTACAGTTTACACATTCCAGCTGCTGACCGTCCCTGATATCGATTCCGGTAGGGCATACGACCACACACTGATGGCAGTCGATACAGTCTCCTTTTCCGGCAGCTTTTCGGTTTTCTCCTTTTCTCCATTTGGCTCTGTTTTCCCCTCTTTTGAAATCGTAGAAAACATTCACGGTATCTTTATCGATCAAGACGCCCTGCAATCTTCCGTAAGGACATACCAAAGTACAAACCTGTTCCCTGAACCATGCAAATACAAAGTAAAATGCTGCCGTAAGCAGGATCATTACAATGAAGTTGGTAGGGTTGGCGAATGGCCCTTCCGAAACAATTCTGAAGACCTCTTCATAACCCACAATATACATGAACATAAAGTGTGTGATGATAAGAGAAATAATAATGTAGATCGTCCATTTCAGTCCTCTTTTCCAGATTTTCTCGGTATTCCATTCCTGACGGTCAAGTTTCATCTGCTTGTTCCTGTCTCCCTCGATAGCATATTCTATTTTACGGAAAATCATTTCTAGGAAAATTGTCTGAGGGCATATCCACCCGCAGAAAATTCTGCCGAAAGCAATCGTAAATACAATAATGAAAATAAGGGAAGCAATTGCTCCAAGGGTAAGGATGAAAAAGTCCTGTGGATAGAAAGGCTGTCCGAAAATGAAGAACTCCCGGTCTATAACATTAAACAATATAAGAGGGTTACCATTGATCTTGATAAATGGTACTGAAAAATAAATTAGCAATAAAACAATGCTTACCAGATACCTGTAGTTGGTATACTTACCTTTAGGCTTTCTGGGATACACCCATTTCCTTTTACCGGACTGATCCATGGTGCCTATAGAATCTCTGTAAGTTTCAGGGTCCAGAACCTGTCCCTGTCCGCCGCGTGCTTCTATTTCTTCTATGTCTGACATTTGTAATATATTTAAAAAAAGAAAAACATAATTCGCTACTATTTTTTAATGTAATAACGAATTATGTTTTTCATATGTTTCTAATTTTTTTTGTTAAAAATTATTCTTTTTCCCAATGCGCTTCGGTTCCCTGAGGGGCGGCACCACCCTGAGCTGGTGTCACCGGAGGCAATTCCTGGTTGATGTGGTATACATACGCTGCAATTTTTTCAATTTCAGCACCGGAAACTTCCCCGTTTTTACCGAATGGTCTCATCGCCGGGTTGGTAGGCGATCCGTTCCAGTCCATATGGAATACATTTTTGAATAATGTTTTCTCCGGCTGGTTGATCCAGAAGTTGTCCGTAAGGTTCGGACCGATACCACCGCTACCGTCTTCTTTATGACAAGATGCACAGTTTGTTTTAAAAAGCTCTTTACCTTCTGCAATATTATCCGCAGAATATTTCGCTGTTTCAATCGTTACAGGAGGCTGAGTTTTATTGTAGATATCAATTGCTGCAATCTGCTCCTTGTATTCTTTTTCATATTCATTTATTGGATGAGCAAAATCTGTGAACGAGAATGCTGCAACGTAAACAATACAAAAAGCGGTCCCAAAATAGAACAGACCCAGCCACCATTTCGGTAATTGATTGTCTAATTCCATAATTCCGTCGAAACCGTGGTCGATGAGGATATCTTTCTCCTCGGCAGCAGATTGTTTTTTAAATGCTGCGTGGTATAGCCTTGTAAAATAAGGTACTTTTTTCTCAGCCAGATAAGCTGCTTTCTCTTCAGCAGACAGCTTCTTGAATTTATTGTTTTCAATAAGATCCCCGATTGCACTGTGGATATAGGCCAAAATACCAGCAATTACTACGGTACCCCAGAAATACGGAGACCCAAGGAACTCATAACTTTGTACAAACAGATAATAAAAAACTATTAAAAGTCCGATTATGATTAAGATGTTTATAAAAACCGGTGTTCTTTGTTTCATAATAAATAGATTAATTTTTTAAATTAAAATCATCATCCTGATCATCACTCAGAGGAGCTTCCTCTTCTTCTTTGTAAAACTTTTTAGGCCTGCTAAAAACGTAAATTACCAGTGCTACGAAGAACAGCAAAAAGAAAATCAGAGCCAAGGTCTGGTAAAAACCAGCATTGTCGGTATTGGATAATATGTCTTTAAAGTTCTGAGGTATCATGATGGGAACTTTTTAATGTTAGTTATTACTTGCTGTTTTAATTTCAGTTGTCTTGATATCCGTTCCTAGTCTCTGAAGATAAGAGATCAGTGCTACCACTTCTTTCTTCTCCAGTTCCCCTTTAGGTTTTTTTGCATAGGCATCTTTAAGGTCGGCTGCTTCCGAGAAGATATCTCTTACAATTTTAGAAGCCTGGTTGTCTGCCCATGAATTGGCAGAATCGATTTCAGCTTTGGTATAAGGTACTTCAAATGCACTCTTCATCAGCTTCATTTTATCTACCATTTTAGATCGGTCCAGGTTGGTAGCGATTAGCCAAGGGTAACGAGGCATGATGGAACCTGCGGAAGTCGATCTCGGGTTGTACATGTGCTTATAATGCCATGAACTTGGGTTTTTACCACCTTCCCTGTGCAAATCCGGTCCGGTTCTTTTTGATCCCCAAAGGAACGGTCTGTCATATACGAATTCTCCGGCTTTGGAATACTGTCCGTTTTTACCGTTGAATCTTACAATCTCATCTCTGAATGGTCTTACCATCTGTGAGTGACATGCATTACATCCTTCTCTGATATAAATATCTCTACCTTCTAATTCAAGCGGAGAATAAGGCTTCACTGCCGAAATGGTAGGTACACTTTTCTTAAGTGATAACGTAGGAATGATTTCCACCATACTACCGATGGAGATGGTTAGTAAAGATAAAATACCCATCAATACCGGAGTTCTTTCCAGCCAAAGGTGAGTTCCTTCTCCTTCTTTACGTTTTTTGTTGATGTTTGCCAGTGCAGGAGCTTCTGCAGGTACATCTTTCTGGAATGATCCTTTTCTCACGGTAGCAATAAGGTTTACCACCATTAAAAGAGCTCCTGAAAGATAAAATAATCCTCCTACGAATCTCATTTTGAAGTAAGGAATGATCGCTGTCACGGTGTCCAGCCAGTTTTTCCAAACCAATGTTCCATCCGGGTTAAACTGTTTCCACATTAATCCCTGGGTAAATCCTGAGATATACATCGGTACCGCATAGAAAATGATCCCCAATGTTCCCAGCCAGAAATGCCAGTTGGCCAATTTCACGGAATATAATTTCGTTCTCCAAAGAATTGGGATCAGATAGTAGATTACCCCGAATGCCATGAAACCATTCCATCCAAGAGCACCTAAGTGTACGTGTCCGATTACCCAGTCTGTAAAGTGACCGATTTTGTTGATGTTTTTAGTTGCCAATAACGGTCCTTCGAATGTTGCCATCCCGTAACAAGTTACGGCTACAACGAAGAATTTAAGAATAGGATTTTCTCTTACTTTATCCCAGGCACCTCTTAAAGTCAGTAATCCGTTCAGCATTCCTCCCCAGGATGGAGCGATCAGCATGATGGAGAACCCTGTTCCCACCGCCTGAGCCCAAGCCGGAAGCGCCGTATACTGAAGGTGGTGAGGACCAGCCCAGATATAAACGAAGATCAGTGACCAGAAGTGAATAATAGATAATTTATAAGAGAATACCGGTCTGTCAGCCGCTTTCGGTAAGAAGTAATACATCAAACCAAGCACCGGCGTTGTCAGTACGAATGCAACTGCATTGTGACCGTACCACCACTGTACGATGGCATCTTTTACCCCTGCATAGGCTGAATAAGATTTCCAGCCTGTGAAAGATAAAGGCACCTCAAGATTATTGAAAATATGAAGCATGGCCACTGCAATCCAGGTTCCGATGTAGAACCAGATGGCTACATATAAGTGTCTTACCCTTCTCTTAGCGATTGTTAAGAACATATTGGCACCGAAGATTACCCACGAAATGGTAATTAAAATATCGATCGGCCATTCGTGCTCCGCGTATTCTTTAGAAGTGTTAATTCCCATGAAGAACGTAATGTAAGTCACTACGATCATAATCTGCCAGGTCCAGAAATGGATCCAGGACAGGGTGTCACTGTACATTCTTGTTTTCAGAAGTCGCTGTAGAGAGTAATATACTCCCACATATACAACATTCATTACGAATGCAAAAATAACAGTAGAGGTGTGCAGCATTCTGATTCTTCCGAACCCAAATGCGCCATGTGTGTTTATTAAGCCTTGTATACTACCTCCCATACTGCTAATGGTGGTGTCATCCGTTCCAAATAAAAATTCCGGAAGCTCAGGGTAGAAAAGCATTAATGCAGCTGTAAGCCCAAACAAAAACCCTATGATCCCGAAAACTACGGTCGCATAAAGGAATGCCCGGACAATACTGTTGTCATAACTAAACTTTTGTGTTTCCATATCAACTATTCACTTTTTTCTTCAATTTTTTTTACTTCTCCCTTTTCATCATCGTTTTCTTTGTTGCCAGTGTCTTCTTTTTCCTTGATTTCATCAGAGTCGAAAAGAATTCTGACAGCCGGGGATTCGTCGTCCTCAAACTGCCCTTTTCTGGCGTACACTATAAACACGACCAGAAAAACTGCAGCTAAAGAAACACTGCAAAGGATCATTAAATATAGAATATCCATTAGACAACAAAATTAACCTATTTTCGGGGTTCAAATTTAGTGAAAAATAATGACATTCGTCACGAAATATGGGTTTCGGCTAATTTAAAATCAGTCTAAATAAGGGCGTTTACGAGCCTCTTCTGAAATATTTCCTACCCAGAATCCAGGTCGAAAGTGTAGTGAATGAAACCACTGTAATGGAACTTGCCGGCATGATCAAAGCTGCAAAAAGAGGATGCATATGTCCCGTCACCGCATAGCTCAATCCGACAACATTATAAAGAAAACTGATTATGAATGTTATTTTCACAATCGTCATCGAGCCTTTGCAGAGATTCAGGTATTTGTCGAGCTGTACTACTTTTTCGCCATTCATGATCACATCTGAAGAGGGCGTGAAGCTGTTGGTGTCGTCGGCTATTGCAATTCCCACGTTACTTTGCTTCAAAGCTCCTGCATCATTTAATCCGTCTCCCAGCATGGCCACTTTAAAGTTTTGATCCTGAAGGTTTTTGATGTAGTTCAGTTTGTCTTCGGGATTTTGATTGAAAGCCATTCCTTTGTAAGCCGGAATTAATTCTTTCAACTGGTTTTCCTCAGAAGAATTGTCGCCGCTCAATATAAAAACATGGTATCCTGCGAGTTTTTTAAACAGATTTTTAAGATTCTCGCGGTATTCGTTTTTGAAAATGAATTTACCTAAAAATTCATCATTTTTGCTGATGTACACCGCGGTCTCAAGATTCTTTGATTCCTGATTGTTATACCTTGCAGAACCGATCTTGTATGTATTTCCTCTGATGCTCGCCTCGTATCCTTTTCCTGAAATTTCCCGGAAATTTTCAACAAGATAATAATCGTCATTGACTTCAAGAAAATCATAAAGGGATTTTGAAAGCGGGTGGTTCGAGTTCTTTAATAAAGTTTTAATATTAAGTAAATCAAACTCTTTGATCTCTGATCCATCGTATTTGATATTGGATTTTTTTCTGTGCGTGATAGTTCCGGTTTTGTCAAAAACAATCGTATCCAGCTTGGCGATTTTTTCTATGGTTAAAGTATCTTTAACATAGAACTTATTTCTTCCTAAAATCCTCATAATGTGGCCGAAAGTAAACGGAGCTGACAACGCAAGCGCACATGGGCAGGCAATAATCAGGATAGCGGAAATGACCTGGAACATTTTATCAAGATCAATAAAATACCAATAAATCCCGGAGACCAAAGCAATACCTAAAATAATGAATGTGAAATATTTACTCACATTATTGGTTAAGGTATCGAGCCCGGTTTCATGTTTTTTAAATGCTTCTTTATTCCAAAGCTGGGTAAGGTAACTCTGGTCAACGTTTTTGATAACTTCCAGTTCAAGAGAAGATCCGATCTGTTTTCCGCCGGCAAAGATCTTGTCACCGGGCTGTTTGCTGATGGTGGCACTCTCTCCGGTAATGAAGCTGTTGTCTATATTCCCCTCACCGTTGATCAGGATGGCATCAACCGGAATGATTTCCTGGTTTCTGACCATGATACGGTCGCCGATTTTAACTTCCGAAAGAAGAATATTGTCCTGTTTGCCTTCAAAATCAACCTTTGTAACCGCAATCGGATAAAAAGATTTGTAATCTCTGTCATAGGAAAGCGCATTGTAGGTTCTTTTCTGGAAAATCTTACCGAGAAGCATGAAGAACAATAAGCCGCAAAGCGTATCGAAATATCCGGGTCCGTAATCGGTGGCAACCTCGTACAGGCTGCGTCCGAAAAGAACAATAATTCCCAGAACGATCGGTACATCGATGTTAACGATTTTGTTTTTAAGGCCATACCAGGCTGATTTATAATAATCCGAAGCAGAATAAACAACCACAGGGATGGCAAGCAGGCACATCAGAGCACGGAAAAGGCCTTTGTAGTGTTCCATCCAGTAATCCTCCCCGCCGATATATTCCGGGAAGGCGAGAAACATTCCGTTTCCGAAGGCAAATGCGGCAATAGCAAATTTTACAAGCAGCGATTTGTCCAGGTGTTCCACATTTTTATCTGCGGTTTCCAGGCTGATCACCGGTTTGTAACCTAGGTTCATCAGGAAATTGGCGAGTTCGCTCAGCTTTAAATCATGATGATTAAACGAAATCTGCAACGTTTTCCTCGTAAAATTGACCTGAGAGTAGTTGATGTGATGGTTTAAAGTGTGAAGGCTTTCCAGTAACCAGATACATGAAGAACAGTGGATGACAGGGATTTTGAAAGTGACCAGGCTGGTGTTTCCTTCAGAAAAATCCGTTACTTTCTCAAAGATTTCCGGAGTGTCCAGATAGTCGAATTGCGATGAGCTTTCATCAGGACGGATTCCGGCGCGTTTGTTTAGTTCGTAAAAGTTACTTAGATTATTGGTATTCAGTATTTCGTAGACCGATTTGCAACCGTTGCAACAGAAAGTCTTCTCATCAAATAAAATTCTTTCTTTTTCTATACCTTGACCACAATGAAAACAGTTCTCGCTCACCTCCATAAATTATTGAACTACAAAATTATAACAAATTTTTTTGTTTATCGAGTTAAAAAGTTCTATTTTTGTGATAAATGTCATATAAAATGTCGCAGGAACAACAGATTGCAATCGAAGACAGGTTCGCCAGAGTTTTTAATGATAAATCATTCAGGGATAGGCTTTCCAGTGCTGATTTTGAGAAATATATCAATGCTAAAAAGAAACTGACTTTTCAGAAGCATGATACGATTTTCGAAGACGGAGAAGCGCCGAAAGGAGTGTTTGTTTTGGAAAAAGGAGCTGCCAAACTCTCGAAATCCGGGGCATTCGGGAAAGACCAGATTTTAAGATTTATTAAAGAAGGCGATATCATCGGTTACCGTTCTTTACTTTGCGGAGAAAATTTTCAGGCTAAAGCTGAAGCCATGACCGACATTGAAGCCACTTTTCTGCCGGCGGATGTTTTCATGTATCTTTTGGAAGTAGATCCTAAGCTTTCTTTCATCATGCTTCAGAAAATTGCTTACGAATTGGGAGAATCTTCCAACACCATTACTTTCCTTGCACAAAAGACCGTAAGAGAAAGGCTTGCAGAGATTTTATTGCTTCTGGAACAGAAATTAGGCGTCGATCCGGAAGGATTTATTAAAATTTCTTTGACCAGAGAAGAGATCGCCAACATCATCGGCACGGCTACAGAAAGTGCCATCCGTCTTATTTCAGAATTCAAGGGAGACAATCTCATCGAAGTAGACGGAAGAAATATCAAAATTCTCAACCACGACAAATTAATGAAACTCGGTCACGTAGTTTTATAAAATCATACAAACTTCAAGTCGGCCCAGCGCCGACTTTTTAACTTTACAAAAATAGATACATTATGTCTGTTCATTCTGAAATTAAAAAAGTTACCACTGAAACCTTGCGCAAAATGAAATTTGACAAGGAAAAAATAACCATGCTTACGGCATACGATTTTACCACTGCGAAAATGGTGGATGCAGGAGGAATTGATGCGGTTCTCATCGGTGATTCTGCAGCAAACGTAATGGCGGGTTTTGAAACCACATTGCCGATTACTTTAGATCAGATGATTTACCATTCTCAAAGTGTGGTCAGAGGAACCGACAGAGCTTTGGTCGTAGCCGATCTCCCTTTCGGAACGTACCAGAGTAATCCTGAAAAAGCTCTGGAATCTGCGGTAAGAATGATGAAGGAAGGTGGGGCTCATGCCGTGAAAATTGAGGGTGGCAAAGAAATTTCAAAATCTATTAAAAAGATCATCAATGCCGGAATTCCTGTGATGGGACATTTGGGATTGACACCGCAGTCGATTTATAAATTCGGGACCTATAAAGTACGGGCAAAAGAAGAAGCCGAAGCAGAAAAGCTGATCGCGGATGCGCAACTTTTGGAAGAACTGGGCTGTTTTGCCGTGGTTTTAGAGAAAATTCCGGCAGATCTTGCCAAAAAAGTAACGGAAGCCATTTCCATCCCGACGATCGGAATCGGGGCAGGGGCGCATTGCGACGGGCAGGTTCTGGTGTATCACGATATGGTAGGAATGAACAAAGGTTTCAGTCCTAAATTTTTAAGAAGATACCTTGATCTCTATACGGAAATCACCGAAGCCGTGGCACAATACGTAAAAGATGTAAAAAGCCAGGATTTTCCCAACGAAAATGAAAGCTACTAATATGGGGAATCAACAATCTATTCAGGGAATTTTATCGATCGCGGCATTGGTTTGCCTCGTGGCAGGATGGTTTAATCTGTTTTCTCCTGAAATCAATACTTTACTGTCAAGAAGAATTTTCTACATTCTCATCGGCGCAAGCTTTTTTTTACAGGCACCGTTACTGTCCAATAAAAATTTTTCCTACGCAATGTATGCCGCAGCGGTAATATGCGTGCTTGGCGGACTTCTGATCCCGATCGGTTCCAAACTGGAATCTCTTAAAACGATAGGGCTTTTAGGAGGAATTATTCTTTCATTTGTAAACAGGCCCACGTACCGTCAGTAGATCATGGAAGAGCAGATCGTGTATGAAGACAACCATCTATTGGTGATCAATAAGAAAGTCGGACAGCTCGTTCAGGGTGATAAAACCGGCGACGAATCTTTACTGGATTCCATTAAAAATTTCATCAAAAAACGGGACAATAAACCCGGAAATGTATTTCTGGGCCTCGTTCACCGTATCGACAGGCCGACTTCAGGTCTGGTGATTTATGCCAAAACATCCAAAGCGCTGACCCGTTTGACGCAGATGGTTAAAAACCGGGAGATCACAAAAACCTACTGGGCCGTAGTGGCAAAAGAAATGATTCCTGAAACCCAAAGGCTCGTTCATTATTTAAAGAAAAACGAGAAAAATAACAAGGCTATTGTTTTCCCAAAAGTGACCGAGGGTGCCAAAGAAGCCATTCTTACCTATCATGTCATTAAAACGCTAGACAACTATCTGTTGTTGGAAATCGATCTTGAAACAGGAAGACATCACCAGATCAGGGCGCAGCTTTCGAAAGCCGGAGTTCCGATTAAAGGGGATCTGAAGTATGGCTCACCCCGCTCCAATCCGGACGGCGGAATTAATCTCCACGCCAGAAAGCTGGAATTTATTCATCCGGTGACCAAAGAAAATATCGAAATTATAGCAACGGTTCCGCAGAATGATGCGATCTGGAAGGCTTGTGAAAATTAGAACTACGAATGAAATTAAACTTTTATTTTTTAGCTTTTTTATTAATCATAACTTCATGTTCTACCTCTGAAAATGAGGTGCTTGATGAAGTTTCAGAAACTATAGTGGTAAATCCTGATAAGATATCATCACAATTTCCAATATTATTACAGACATCGGAAGAAAATGACCCAAACTGTTATTTTGTATACAACTCACAAGGACAGGTAACCAAAAAAATAGGGGGAATAGTACAGATGAGCAGTGCGGCAGGAATTCCAAATTTTTTCTCAAACTGGATATATACCACAGTTACGTATAGTGGAAATTCGGCGGAAATGAATACCTACAGCTCAAATTCAACTTTTAATCCTCAGGTAAATAAGAAATATTTTGAATTTGATAGTCAAAAAAGACTCATAAAATCCATTATATATGCTCCGTCTTCTATAGAATGGGAAAAACATCTCAGCTACAAATATGATGCAACAGGAAAACTTGTTGAAATTTTAACTGAGCTACCCAATATGCCTTACTTTCCTGATGATCCTGGTGATTACATCTTAACTTATGTTGACAAGTTCACATATGATGTTTCAGGTAATTTGTTGACAGCAACAACTACTGAGAGGCATGATAATGTTGACGCGTATGTTATGAAGAAAGTAGAGTTCAGTAACTTCGATACCGTATCCAATCCATTTCAAAGTCTTAGGATTTTCGAAGATTACTTTTATTTATCTTTATCAAAAAACAATTTTCAAAAAATAAAAACCCAGGAGTTTAATTTTGTTGGACAGGAAACATCCTTTAATGAAATGACATGGACCAATACATACACTCCGGACGGAAAATTAAAGCTTTATTATTAAATATATTTTAAACGTAAATAAACATCCCAGGGCGGGATTGTTTTTTTATTCCCTGGCTTAGAATTTTGTCCGTTCCAAAAAAATCTCTACCTTCGTTTCAACTTTAGGGGTGTCTGTTGACAAAACAGGCTGAGATTTTACCCTTTGAACCTGATTTCTAGATCATACTAGCGTAGGGAAAAGTGAAATGACTTTGCGGTACATTCTATTGTACCATCATAGGCATTCCTAAAGTTTATGTAAAAAATTTAGGAATGGAGCTCACAATCAACCACACATTAAGAACATTCGACGCACTTCCGGAAACACTGGAAGCATTATTGGCTATGGAAATTCCCCATAAAAGGAAAGGCATAGCCGTCGCACTTAACAACCGCATTGTTCCGCAGGCATTCTGGGCGGAGACCTTCCTCAACGACAAAGATTCAATCTTAATTATCACGGCCACTCAGGGCGGTTAATTCCACATAAAAAACAAATATTGTATGGCTCATAACATCACACGTTCGCCGTTTCCGAACTCAAAAAAAATCTATGTTGAAGGGGAAATTCATCCAATTCAGGTCGCAATGCGCGAAATAACACTCAGTCCGACAAAATTATCCAACGGCTCTTTAGAGCATAACCCGCCGGTTACCGTTTACGATACCTCGGGACCTTACACCGACGAAAATTCCGAAATCAATATTGAAAAAGGACTTCCCAGGATGAGGGAACAATGGATTTTAGACAGGAACGATGTAGACATTCTCGACGGAATCACATCAGAATACGGAAAAGCACGCCTTGCCGATTCCAGGCTGGATGAACTGCGTTTCTCTTACAATCACAAACCCAAAATTGCAAAAGAAGGAAAGGAAGTTACCCAGCTGTACTATGCTAAGCAGGGAATCATCACGCCCGAAATGGAATACATTGCCATCAGGGAAAACCAGCGGATCGAGCAGCAGGCTTCTGTTTCCAAAGAAATGGCTTTTCAGCATGAAGGGAACAGCTTCGGCGCGAGAACCCCGAAAAGTAAAATTACTCCCGAATTCGTAAGAGACGAAATCGCGGCAGGAAGGGCAATTATTCCCAATAACATCAACCATCCGGAAAGCGAGCCGATGATTATAGGGCGGAATTTTTTAGTTAAAATTAATGCCAACATCGGAAACAGTGCCGTTTCCTCGAGCATTGAAGAAGAAGTGGAAAAAGCCGTCTGGGCCTGTCGTTGGGGAGCAGATACCATCATGGATCTTTCCACCGGGAAAAATATCCACGAAACGAGGGAATGGATCATCAGGAACAGCCCGGTGCCAATTGGTACGGTTCCGATCTACCAGGCCCTGGAAAAGGTAAAGGGGGTTGCAGAAGATTTAACCTGGGAAATCTTTAAAGATACTTTGATTGAACAGGCGGAGCAGGGTGTTTCTTATTTCACTATTCATGCCGGTGTTTTGTTGCGATATATCCATCTTACCGCAAAAAGAGTGACGGGAATTGTTTCCAGGGGCGGTTCTATCATGGCGAAATGGTGTCTTTTCCACCACAAAGAAAACTTTTTGTACACGCATTTTGAGGAAATCTGCGAGATCATGAAAAAATACGATGTGGCTTTTTCCCTGGGAGACGGTCTTCGTCCGGGTTCGATTGCCGATGCTAACGATGAAGCCCAGTTTGCAGAGCTTGAAACATTGGGAGAATTAACCAAAATTGCCTGGAAGCATAATGTTCAGGTCATGATCGAAGGGCCAGGGCACGTTCCGATGCACATGATTAAAGAAAATATGGACAAGCAATTGGAAGAATGCCATGAAGCGCCGTTTTATACTTTAGGACCCTTAACGACAGATATCGCACCGGGCTATGACCACATCACTTCCGGGATCGGAGCGGCCATGATCGGCTGGTTCGGGTGCGCGATGTTGTGCTACGTGACGCCAAAAGAACATTTGGGACTTCCGAATAAAGAAGATGTAAAAGTAGGCGTGATTACCTATAAGCTGGCTGCGCATGCTGCTGATCTCGCGAAAGGCCATCCGGGAGCACAGTACAGGGACAATGCTTTAAGCAAAGCAAGATTCGAATTCCGGTGGGAAGATCAGTTCAATCTTTCACTGGATCCGGATACGGCAAGATCTTACCACGATGAAACGCTTCCTGCCGACGGGGCGAAGATCGCTCATTTCTGTTCGATGTGCGGACCGAAATTCTGCTCCATGAAAATCACACAGGAAATCCGTGAATCCGCAGAAAAAGGAATGTTCGACAAATCTCAGGAATTCATTGAAAAAGGAAAGCAGATTTATATATGATCGTCATCATCACGCCTGAAGAATGGGTTCGGAATGAAACGGAATGGATTAATGAACTGTTCCGTGAAGGTTTAGATCTGCTGCATATCAGAAAGCCATTGATGCATCGGGAAGAGATGAAAAGTTTTATTCAAAAGATAGAGCCGGGATTTCATGCTCAGTTGGTTTTGCATGGGCATTATGATCTGACTGGGGATTTCGGGATTTCAAGATTTCATTTCAGGGAAGCAGACAGAAGGAATAATGTACACAAAGCTTTTGCGGGTAAGGTCATTTCGACATCCGTTCATGATATCGGAACCTTTAATGAATTGGATGATGAATGGGAATATGCTTTTATCAGCCCGGTTTTTCCAAGTATTTCTAAAAAAGGATATGGAGAAGAATCAACGGTTTTAAATGATATTAAAAACAGAAACAATCCGAAAGTAAAGCTGATTGCACTGGGAGGAATTAATGAAAACAATATTCATAAAGTTTTCGCTAGTGAAGCCGATGGAGCAGCTCTATTAGGAGCCATTTGGGAAGACAATGATCCGTTAAATATTTTCAGGAAATGCAGACAGAACGTCCTTTCGTAATGAGCATTGCAGGCTATGATCCCAGTGGCGGAGCAGGCCTGCTGGCGGATATCAAAACCTTTGAACAATTGAAGGTTCAGGGATTAGGCATCTGTACGGCCATGACGCTACAGACCGAATCCCGGTTTTTCAGCCTGGAATGGCAACCGCCGGAACAGATTCTGTCAGGGATAAATGTTTTAATGAGAAATTATCCTGTCCGGGCCATAAAAATCGGCGTGGTAAGAGATGCCGATTTTTTAAGTGAAATAATCACGACCATTAAAGCGAATCATCCGGAGGCAAAAATTGTTTGGGACCCGGTTTTAAAAAGCACTTCAGAATTTTCCTTTTTTGACCTGAATACCATTTCACAACTGAAAAATGTGATCCGGCAAATTGATTTAATTACACCAAATTATATTGAATATAAAATTTTAAAAGAAAATCATGTTTTTCAGGTTGGGGATGGTTCATGTTCAGTTTTAATTAAGGGAGGTCACCGGGAAGACCGGTTAGGAACAGATATTTTAATGGAAAAAGATAAAGAAATTTTAATTGATCCTGTAGACAAAACCTCAGCTTTTTATCCAAAACACGGTTCAGGCTGTGTGCTTTCTTCAGCCATTGCGGGTCATTTAGCAAAAGGAGAAAACTTAGAAACAGCCTGCCGAAAAGGAAAATTATACATTGAAAAGTTTTTAACAAGCAATCCGACTTTACTGGGATTTCATTCTTGAAATATATTATTTAAAGATTTCTATCATTTGCTGAATGAAATGCCGTTGCGAGCGAAAAATATGCAGAAAACTTTTAAAAACTAACCTTGCGCCCTTCGCGTTAAAATAAAAGAAATGGAAAAATTACAATACATCTCTCAGGGACTTACCATGGAAGATCAGGAGCTGAACATCAGAAAAGCCCTTGATAACGGTATACAATGGATACAGGTCCGCTGGAAAAACGGGCCTGAAGATGAATTCACCAGGCTTTGCGAAAAAGCAAAAACACTTTGCTCAACATATCAGGCGGTATGCATCATCAACGATAATGTTCAGATCGCCAGGGATATTGAGGCGGATGGGGTTCATGTCGGGTTGCAGGATATGCCGGTGGAAGAAGCAAGGTTGATCCTGGGAAAAGATAAGATCATTGGCGGTACGGCCAATACCTTTCAGGATGTGCTACAGAGAATGGTAGAATCTTGTGATTATATCGGCCTCGGACCGCTGCGATTTACACCGACCAAAGAAAAGCTGAGTCCTGTTTTGGGATTCAGGGGATATCAGGACATCATTCAGGAATTAAAAGAAAGATCATTGGAGATCCCTAAAATATTTGCCATTGGCGGTGTGGTACTTAACGATATAGAATTACTTCAGCAGATTGGTATTTACGGGGTTTCGGTTTCCGGGCAGATTACCCTCAAACCTTCCCTAATCAACGATTTTAAAACAGCATTATATTAAATTATGGATAATCAGAAATTAACAATAGCAGACCGTATTTTCGAATCAAGACTATTCCTGGGCACGGGAAAATTTGGAGATCTGTCACAGATGACCGATTCCATCATCGCTTCCGGGAGCGAACTTGTAACGATGGCACTGAAACGCATTGATGTACACTCTTCAGAAGATGATATTTTAAGTGCTTTAAAACCGACAAAAGCGCACCTTCTGCCCAACACTTCGGGAGCGAGAACCGCAAAAGAGGCTGTATTGGCCGCACAGTTGGCGAGGGAAGCCCTGGAAACCAACTGGGTAAAACTGGAAATACATCCCGATCCGAAATATTTGCTGCCCGATCCCATTGAAACCCTTTATGCCACGGAAGAGCTGGCGAAACTGGGATTTGTGGTGATGCCTTATATTCATGCCGATCCTGTGTTGTGCAAGCGTCTCGAAGATGCGGGAACAGCTGTGGTCATGCCTTTAGGAGCGCCGATCGGGACGAATAAAGGACTCAGGACACTTGATTTTTTAGAGATCATCATCAGCCAGAGCAATGTTCCTGTGGTGGTCGATGCCGGAATTGGTGCGCCTTCCGATGCGGCAAAAGCAATGGAAATGGGAGCGGATGCCGTTTTGGTGAATACCGCCATCGCCGTTGCTCACGATCCTGTACGAATGGCGCAGGCTTTTAAAGAAGGGGTAATTGCCGGACGAAGAGCATTTGAAGCTGGACTGGGATCCATCGCGCAACATGCAGAAGCTTCAAGCCCGCTGACCTCTTTTTTGTTTGACTAACCGAGTAAGTCGCAGTAGAGCCCTGAAGGGGCGACCTAAAACAGGATAGGATGCAGTCCTATCCCTAATTAATAAAAACGTATAACATTTACACCTAAATAGGATTAAATTAAATGGTATGAAGACTTTTACAGACCTTTTTGTACACTACCAATGGGATGAAATAAAAGAAAGGCTCGGAAAAGTGACGTTGTCCGATGTCGAAAGAAGTCTGCAGAAAACGAACAGAACCATAGAGGATTTCCTGAATTTTCTGTCACCCGTTGCTGCCGGAAAATTAGAAGCCATGGCAAATAGGGCACAACATCTCACTCAGAAACGGTTCGGAAAAACCATTCAGCTGTATGCGCCGTTGTATCTCAGCAATGAATGCCAGAATATCTGTACCTATTGCGGATTTAGTTTAGACAACTCCATTAAAAGAAAAACACTGACTGATACTGAATTGATGACCGAAGCTTCCGTTTTAAAATCTATGGGAGTGAATCATGTTTTGCTGGTCAGTGGAGAGGCGAACAAAACTGTCGGAATAGACTATTTTCTGAATGCCGTCCGTTTATTGAAACCCCATTTTACGAATATTTCCATTGAAGTACAGCCTTTATCTGAGGAAGAATACCGGCAGCTGCATGAAGCCGGGGTGAATGCGGTTCTGGTATATCAGGAAACCTATCATCAGGAAGTGTATAAAGAATACCATCCGAAAGGGAAGAAATCCAATTTCACTTTCCGTCTTGAAACACCCGACAGGATTGGAAAAGCGGGGATTCATAAAATGGGGCTGGGGGTATTGCTTGGTTTGGAAGACTGGCGGGTGGACAGCTTTTTCAATGCGCTTCATATCGATTACCTTCAAAAGCAATACTGGAAAAGCAGGTTTTCGATATCCTTTCCCAGGCTGCGTCCGGCGGAAGGCATCATAGAACCGAACTTTATGATGTCAGATCAGGATTTATTACAACTCATCTGTGCTTACAGGATCTGGAACGAAGACCTTGAGATTTCCATTTCGACCCGGGAAAATGAGAAGTTCAGGAACAACATCATTTCCCTGGGGGCAACAGCTATGAGTGCCGGCTCCAAAACCAATCCCGGAGGATACGCCGTCGATAGAGAATCTCTGGAACAGTTTGAAACCAGCGATGAGAGAAGCATGGATGAAATCAGAAACATCATTAAAAAAGCCGGATATGATCCTGTCATGAAAGATTGGGATGCTGCGTATAATGGAAATCTCCTATAGCTAAATGCCTGTAACTACAAATTACATTCACTTATTCAAACCATTTTTAATACTTAGCTCTGGGAGCTCTTCCAAGTGAAACGGCTTTGCGAAACTTAAATATACTCAATCATGTCAAAAAACCTTCGCGCTCTTCGTGTTCAAAAGCTTGATGAATATCGAAAACCACCCCGTCAAAAATTCGTTGAATTTTCGCCACTCCTTCACAGGAGTGGAATTTCGTGCGGTCGGTATTACGATGGTGGTCGATTCTTACAACAATGCCCTCCGTGGTCTCTACCAAGTGAAACGGCTTTGTGAAACTTAAATATACTTAATCATGTCAAAAAACCTTTGCGCCCTCGGTGTTCAAAAACTTGATGAATATCGAAAACCACCCCGTCAAAAATTCGTTGAATTTTCGCCACCCCTCCACAGGAGTGGAATTTCGTGCGGTCGGTATTACGATGGTGGTCGATTCTTACAACAGTGCCCTCTGTGGTCTCTTCCAAGTGAAACGTCTTTGTGAAACTTAAATATACTCAATCATGTCAAAAAACCTTTGTGCCCTTGGTGTTCAAAAACGGTCTGCTCATTTGCTGAGTGAAACGCCTTTGCGCCCGGAAAATATGCGCAGCCTTTTAAAATAAACCCTTGCGATCCTTGCGTTAAAAAAATCCTCTCGCCGTCTACTCCGCGTGCTCTTCCAAATGAAACGGCTTTGTGAAACTTAAATATGCTCAATCATGTCAAAAAACCTTTGTGCTCTTCGTGTTCAAAAGCAGTTTGCTCATTTGCTGAATTCTAAAGTTTATAGTAAGGCTTTCGAAGTACCCTTGCTCCCGAAAATATACATCATCATATAAATAAACCTTGCGCTTTATTGCGTTAAAAAAATGAAAAAAGAAGACATTTACGCCCGCTACAGCCGGCAGATATTCATCGACGAAATCGGCCTTGAGGGGCAGAAAAAAATAATGAGCGCCAAAGTTCTGGTCATTGGGGCGGGAGGTTTGGGAAGCCCGGTCATCCAGTATCTCGCGGCGGCGGGAGTTGGGGAATTGGGGGTTGCGGATTTTGATGAGGTCGAATGGCACAACCTGAACCGGCAGATCATTCACCGTGAAGATGCTGTGGGTATTTCCAAGGTAAAAAGTGCGGAACGTTTTGTGAGCCATATCAACCATCAGGTGAATTTCATCGGGATCGAACAGAAAATAGATGAATCGAATATCGAGGATATAATTTCAGGATTTGACATTGTGGTGGACGGGTCTGATAATTTTAAGACGAGGTATTTGGTTAATGATGTTTGTGTGAAACTGAATAAGCCTTTGGTGTACGGCAGCATTTTGGGGTTTGAGGGGCAACTGGCGGTTTTCAATTACGGGGGAAGCAGGAATTTAAGAGACATCTTTCCGGAACCGCCATCGGAAGACCATCTTCCTGATTGCGACAGTCTCGGTGTTTTAGGCCCATTACCCGGGATGATCGGGAATATGATGGCTGCTCAGGTGCTCAAGATGGCTGCAGACCTGCCCTTGCAGCTCAACAGGCTGACTTTGGTGGATATGCTGCGGTGGCAGTTTCAGACGGTCGATTTTTAAATGAAGATCGATGATGGATAATGCTCAACAGAAAGGTGAATAATTTTAGCTTGTAAAACAACATGGCCAGTACCATTCTGCACCTGTGATTTTCTCACTTATGATTGAAGAATATTGAATTATATGATGAATAAATGAATATTTTTTAGTGTTTTAGGGCATAAAAAGTTAATTTTTTGTGAAAGTTATTATAATTTGTGTAAATTTGCGGACACAAAATAAGTCTTAACTGACTTTACACATGATGAAAAAAACAGCACAACGAATGAGAAAAATCTGGAAACAGAACGCACTCCCTGTATCGGGGAAGCTTTTCTATGTTCTCATTATCGCCTTTTTTCATACACACGGGCAGTCATTTTCCGGCAGCAATATTTACATAGAAAAAGAAACATTGATCTATATTCAGGATGGTGTGAAGCTCTATGGGCTTGGAGAAAGCGGGCACACGGCAGAAGATTCTATCACGGCAGCCCGGGGAACGACCGGCTTACTTCTGCCTGTCCATAAAAAGAACAGCAAAAAGAACGATGTGTCAGTTAAGAGGTCTGAGAAAACAGATCATGTACGGAAACAAGTAGATACCACTGCTTTTAAGGCAATCTCTTTACCACTGTCAGAGAGCAGGTATAGATTGGGACTTTTTGATAATAATGCAGGGGTGATGCTTGTTACCGGAAATCCATCTGTGAAATATACGGCACTGCATACAAGGCAGAGCTTTGAAAAATACATCCGTATCAGGGAAGAAGAGCGGGTTTCTTATGGTACTGCGTGCGGCCCTGTTTCAGGAATACTCATCATCCATTTCTCGCGGCCGCCCCCTTTTAAGAGTATTGTATAAATAGTAATGTATTCTCAAGAATATAACACAATACTTTTAAAATCTTATAATGAAAAACAAAATTTATTTAATGACAATATTCTGCATTTTGACAGGATATTGTGGCAACTTGCTCAGGGCGCAGACCGGGCCCGGTGGGGTTCCGGGAGCGTCACTGTGGCTGAAGGCAGATGCCGGTATAAATAGCAGCAGCGTGACGTACTTCAACGTACCTGCAGCCAACCGGACGGCGAGCAGCACTTATAATGATGCTTCACTGACACCGGCGTATTCTACGTTGTCTTCATCCAGTGCGTGGGCAGCCAGCTCGGCGGTAACCGGGCAATACCTTACCCTTGACCTGGGATCAGTTCAGACCGTATATGGTGTGGTAACTAAAGGAAGACAGGGATCTTATGCGCAATGGGTGAAAAAATATACCGTAAGCTATTCGAACGATAATGTTACCTATACTCCCTTAGGAATAACATTTCCTGGGAATATAGACCAGAATACGGAAGCGACCAATATATTTCCGTCGGCCATTACAGCCCGGTACGTACGGGTTACGGAAACGGATTATAATAGCCATCCCTGCATGCGGGTGGATCTGATTAAAAATGTGAATCCGTTTTCGGCAGGGGATTCCTCGGTGCATCTTTGGCAGGACCAGAGCGGCAACGGGATGAATTTTATGAGAAGGGGGGCAACGGCACCTGTATATCAAAATTCCGGTGCGGCAGGAACCAACTTCAATCCGGTGATTCAGTTCAACGGAAGCAATTATTTCGAGAACTATGTCTCTGTTCCTTCGGCAAACAATACCAATTATACAAAGTTTGCGGTATTTAACACGACGGGCACCACAGGAAATATAATCTCCGCCGCAGATCCCGGAAATTCGGCCTTTTACTTGAGTGGCGGGAGCTTATATTTGTACCATAATGGAAATTTGAGCAATCCGGTACCGGTAAGCAATAATGTTCCCGTCATTGGGACGGGGGTATGGAGTAATGGGACGTCCAACGGAACATACATCAAGACCAACGGTAAATCGGGGACCGCATTTACCAGCTCGACAGGGTATACGGCAGGAGGCCTGCAGATCGGTGCCTTTCAATCAGGTACTAATATTCCGGCTTCTTCTACCATAGCAGAGACTATTGTATTCAGCTCGGCGTTATCACCGGCTCAGATCAACAAGGTAGAAAGCTATCTGGCGATGAAATATGGGGTTACACTCGATCCGCAGAATTATGTAGCGGGCGATGGTACCGTTATATGGAACTCGGGAACGAATTCCGGTTACAACAACAACATCGCCGGGATTGGCTGGGATTATGACTCCGGATTGATCCAGAAGCAGTCGCAGTCGGTGAATGGCGGCTTTCAGCCGGTCATTGGAAATGGAAACATTGCCGCTACCAATGCCGGCAACAGCAACAGCTTCAATGAAGACGGTACCTTTATGGTATGGGGCTCCGATACGGGCAGCACCAACTTTTCTACGGCTTTTTCCTATGGCGGGCTAAACTACAGGATGGCCCGTACCTGGAAAGTGCAGAAAACGAAAACAATAGCAGCGGTGAAGATCGCGGTACCCGTAAGCCTATGGCTGGGGTCAGTAACAAAACCTTCTTTACTAGTAAGTGGTACTACCGTCTTTGTTGCCGATACCAATGCCAATAACAGCAATGACTTCGCAGCCGATAAAACCTTTATGGTATGGGGCTCTGATACTGGCAGCGCCAATTTTGCGACCTCCTTTGCCTTTGGCGGATTGAACAACAGAATGGGAAGGATCTGGAAAATACAGGAAACCGGAACCGTAGGGAAGGTGAGAGTAGCCTTAAAAGTGAGCGACCTTCCGGGAAGTATCACGAAACCTACACTTTTGGTCAGTGGTGACACGACCTTTGATGCTTCGGATTCTACGTTTTTAATGACCAAAGAAACCATTGGTGGAGTAGATTATTATGTAACAGCGGTCAATGCTAATATTGACTTCTCTTCTGGACAGTATTTCAGCTTTGCGGCTCTTGTAACAGCACCAGGTGGTGTTTTAAGTAGCTTAGGAGCCTGGTGGAAAGCAGATTATTCTGCATCGGGTACAGCATGGGCCGATGCCTCATCGAATGGTAGAAATGCTTCAATAGGAGGAGGTACAATAAGCTATAAAAACGGTGATTTTACCACTAACTTTAATCCACAGTTAACTACTGACGGTGGATGGATGTCATATACTAATCCGGTATATCCTAATGGCAGTAATTATGATAATATGAACATTTTTGCTATAGGTCAGCCGGTGTCAGGTAAGGTTTGTGCCGCTTGGGGTGAAAAGGCTAATAACAGTAACAGTAGTAGTACTAATAATGCTTCACTTTTTGTTTATAGTAATGATAATGAATATTTTGATGCTCCTTATGGATATCGTATCAATACGGCATTCTCTTCGAACGCTGGAGTATATGGTGCTTCCAATTTGATAGAGGGATGGAAAAGTGGAGTAAATATGAAGATGTACTTACAGGGTAAGCAAATATCATCATATACTACCGGAGGAGGAAACTATTATTCTACCGGTGATGCTAACCATTTATTTGCGTATTCCGGACAGGCTAGTACAGGAAACTCAGGATTAAGCGAAGTAGTTGCTTATAATAGTCCTTTAGGTGCGACCGACAGAATACGTGTTAACTCTTATATGGCTATCAAATACGGTATATCGTTATCAAATAATAATGATGGAAACACTACGGTTAATGAAGTTATAAGTGGTAGCATAAGAGAAGGAGATTATATTGCGTCTGATAATACGATCTTCTGGACAGGTTCTGCAACCTACCAGAATAACATCGCCGGGATCGGTTAGGAGAATTCCGGGAGTGGTGGCTTCGAGTCGCCTCAGCCACCAGTCAACAAGACTACCATTTCCATGGTACCAGCAACCCAAAAATCCACCGTAAGAAGACCTGCCGTAAACATTCCCCTCCCCTGGGGTACCGAAAATTCTGTGAATTTTCGGTGGGGTGGTTCAGGAGATTACAGATAGGTGGCTGATCGGAGTCGAAGCCACATTAACATTATCGTGTCTTAAATAGGTAGATAAGAACAATAACGCGTTGTCCTGCCCGAAGAGCCGTTCTTTAAAGTAAATGGGATGTTGTTTTCTATTTAACATATTATAAAACAGCTTATTATTATTGGCAAATAAAGTTTATTTGTTTACATTTGTCGCATAACGAGAAGTCTGGCATTACGGCTTCTTAAACACAGAAAGGATGGAGAAATCTGTAAACATATTCGCTAAGCCCCCTCAATTCGCACTTTTTTGCGTACGGAGGTTGTGCTTTGTGATGTTTTTCATCTCCCTTTCCTTCAGGTCGGAAACCCCTTTTCATGATCCGGATTCCGTGATCTTCGTATCTGACGGATCTTTTGTGTTTAATGTTTCCCAGGATGGGATTTATACGGAGGCTCAAATCCCTTTAAAACAAAGGGCTCCCAATAAACAGGAATATAAAAAGAGACGTAAAGTTTCGGTCAAAACCAACTTGCCAACGGCCTGTAACAATACGGTTCATAAGATCAATGCGGTGATGGCCTGCGCATCGCCTCAAAGTCCGCAGTATATAGGACGTTCGGGGAATACGCTTTCAACGGCGGTATTGGGAAACACTTTCCAGCCGAAGAAGCAGCTTAAAATAGCAGGCCCGGTTTTCATGGCTTTTTTAATAGTCTCTCTTTCAAAACAAAAACTACAATATTTCTATGAAGAACCCTTTACCCTCCTGAAGATGACCATGAGCCACTTCAGCCGGCCTCCGCCCCTAGGGTTTAAACACGAATGGCACGAATGATTTTGCACTAATGGCACCAATATATTTGGCATAGTGAATCCGGAAGCTCATAGTCTAAACTCCGCGAGCTCTTATAAGCAGACCAGCTTTGTGATAAATTAAATGATTGATGCATAAATACAACCACCCCGTCAAAAATTCGTTGAATTTTCGCCACCCCTCCGGTGGATGGGAATTCCCGGTTTTCGGTACGATGAGTGGTCGTCCATCTTCAATAGTTTACTGCGTAAGCTCTTCTAAGCGAAGCGGCTTTGCGAAACTTGAAGCAGCAAGCATGTAGAAGAAACCTTTGTGTCCTCCGTGTTCGACCAGTACGTGATCTAAACACCGATAGCACCAATAGGCAAAGCAAGGCAACCAACATTCGTGAAATTAGTGAAAGCCATTAGTGTTATTCGTGTTTAAGCCTCCGCAAGCTCTTCTAAGCGAAGCGGCTTTGTGAAACTTAAAAGCAGCAAGCATGTAGAAGAAACCTTTGTGCCCTCCGTGTTCGACCAGCAGCGTGATCTAAACACAAATAGCACAAATGGTCTTACACAAATAACGCTACTATTTTAGCAGGCTAGGCAGAAAGCAAGGCAACCAACATTCGTGAAATTAGTGAAAGCCATAGTGTTATTCGTGTTTAAGCCTCCGCTAGCTCTTCTAAGCGAAGCGGCTTTGCGAAGCTTGAAGCAGTAAGCATGGAGAAAAAGACTTCGTGTCCTCCGTGTTCCAGCCGCAGCGAGCATCACGACAAATAAAAAAACTTAGCGGCCTTCGTGTTCCAGAGCCGGGGGCCCGTGATTTAAAACAAAACAATAATCTTAAATACGAGAGTAATGAAACAATTATTTACAACGGCGGGAGTGCTTTTCAGTATGACCGCATTCGCACAGGTAGGGATTAATAATACGTCCCCGAAAGCAACCTTAGACATTACCGCCAAAACCACCGGAAGCAAGCCTGAGGGGCTTATCGTTCCGCAGCTGACCGGAGATCAGATCCGTGCGGCAAGTACAGGTTCGACGCCGGTTTATGGGTCGGCGCAGAAGGGGCTTATTCTTTTTGCCTCTGCCGCAGATACAGCCCCCGCAGGAGCCACAGCCAATATTACGGCTCCGGGGTATTATTATTTCGACGGCAGTGTGTGGCAGAAGATCTTAGGAAGCTCTTCAGGAGATACCACCAATGATGCCTTTGTTAATGACACCGGCAATTCGATGGTAAAAATCGGAACAAAATCAGATGGTACGGCAAGAGCAACGGGAACCGATTTCGTCGTGACCGATAACGGCAGCGTAGGGATAGGAACAGCTTCACCAAAAGGGCCCCTAAACATCAGTTATAGTAATGCGACTACTGCTATTACAAATTCAACGCTGTCACCCGGAATTATTTTGACCGGACAGTCAAATGCCTCAGGTGGAGGCCCGGGACTATACTTTGAAGGGCAGAATAACAATACCGGAACCCGGGTTTTCAAGTTCAATTTGATAAAAGATGCTTCAGGAGATGGATTACTCAATGTACGTTCCGTTTCTGACGATGCCGTTTCCGTGATAAGGTCCATCATGTCTATCAATGCGAGAGGCTATGTCGGAATCGGAACAGAAGCCCCAAAATCGTATTTTCATGCTAATACACCTACAGCAGGAGGCCTGATTGACGCAGGAATTTTTTCCATTAATAATTGTGGAGGATCCTGTGGACAGCCTACCGCAAGAAATATTGTTCTCAATAATTTAAATGGGACTAACGGTTTGTTTGCATCGATTGATTTTGTTCCCAGCCTAGATCCAACGGCATCATCCGGCGCTTCTATACAGGGGATCGACAGAGATGCCACCAATAACTATGCTGGGTTGGTATTTTATACAAGAAATGCTACCAACTATGCTTCACGGATGATCATAAAATCTTCTGGTAGAGTGGGGATCGGGACAAGTGCAGAAAGCCCACAAGCCACGCTGGACGTTAAAGCAATCAGCTCAGGTACCAGCCCCGAAGGGATTATCGCCCCAAGGCTTTCCCTGACGGCACTACAGGGGTACACGTATGACGGAAACCAAACCGGTGCCATTGTTTATGTGAATTCCGTTTCCGGAACGCCTACAGGACAGACGGCCAATGTGACCGCAGTAGGCTATTACTATTTTGATGGAACCAATTGGTTGAAAATGACTACTGGTGCCTCAGTAACCGATGCGACGACAACGGCTAAAGGGATTGTACAGTTGGCAGGAGATTTATCCGGAACCGCAGCATCACCGAGCATTGCCGGCAGTGCCGTAACCTCTGCTAAAATAGCAGACGGTGCGGTAACAGCAGCAAAACTTAACCAGATGTCTGCCAGCTCAGGACAGGTATTGGGATGGAACGGAACTGCGTGGGCTCCCACTGCCAATGGGATAAGTACAACGCTGAATAGCGGAAACATTCTGGTGGGTAATGCCTCCAATGTTGCTACCTCGGTAACACCTTCAGGAGACGTTACCATTTCCAATACCGGGGTCACTTCCATCGGAAGCGGAAAGGTCACTACTACCCAGATTGCAGACGGTACCGTAGCCAATGCAGATTTAGCTTCAGGAGCAGGTGGGATTTACAAAGGGGACGGTTCATTATCCGGGAATACTACCGTGACCCAAGCGGCTAATACTTTAGCTTTTACCTCTACAGCAACTGCGGGAACCAGCCATTTTACGGTGGATGGGAGTACCTTAAATGTAGATGCTGTTAATAATAGAGTGGGAATAGGAACCGCTGCTCCAAAAACATATCTTCAGGTACAATCACCGGCGGGCTCTGCTAGTCCGGTAGTAGCTTTTTCCAGTGTTAATTGTGGAGCAGGATGTGGTCAAGGAACGGCAAGAAATATTGTCCTTAATAATAATCAGGCCAATAATAGTCTCTTTGCTTCCGTTGATTTTGTTCCGGGGACAGATCCAACAGGTAGTTCCGGCGCAACTATACAGGGAATTGACAGAGATGCCACCAATAACTATGCAGGGCTATCATTTTATACCAGAAATGCTACGGATTTTGCTTCACGTCTGGCGATAAAATCTTCCGGTAGCGTTGGGATAGGAGCAGGAGCGGAAAGTCCGAATGCTACTTTAGATGTTAAAGCGATCACTGCCGGTACCAGTCCCGAAGGGATTATTGCCCCAAGGCTTTCTTTGACGGCACTCCAGGGGTACGCGTATGGTACGAATCAAACCGGTGCCATTGTTTATGTGAATTCAGTCTCTGGAACGCCTACAGGACAAACGGCCAATGTGACCGCTGTAGGCTATTACTATTTTGATGGAACCAATTGGTTGAAAATGGCTACCGGTGTTTCAGCGGGAGATACGACCAATGATGCTTGGATAAATGATACGACCAATAGCCTTGTAAAATTAGGTACAAATGCAGATGGTACAACAACAAGATCCGTAGGAACAGAATTCGTGGTAAAAGATAACGGACAAGTCGGAATAGGAACAAGTGCTCCTTCTGCTAAGTTAGAAGTAAACTCAGGGACAAGCAATACCTCCGGACTGAAATTTACCAACTTAAATAATACTTCTCCTTCTACCAGCAATGCTTCAACTTTAGGAGTAGATGCCAGTGGAAATGTAGTAGTACAAAGTGCCGCGCCGGTACAAACAAAGTTTAAATCGTTCAGTATTGACAGTAATGTAGCGACTAATTCGTTGGTTTCTATTGGAAGCCTGGAATTCAGATTTGCCGGAACTTGTAGTGGTAGTAATAGTTACATGCAAGCTAGATCTGCTTCTGGCGCAAATAATTCAGGTATTTTTCATGGCGCTTTTATTGACAATCAATCCGGATCAGGGTTTGTAAATGTAACGCCTGCAACGCTTTCAACAACTTTTGCAGATCTTACATCATATCCTCTTAACTGTGGTTCTGATGGACATGCGCAATTTTCTTTCTTTTCCTATACAGACCGTACGTATTACAGGGTTAATGTTCACATTGCTGATGGAGATAGTTTAGGATTTGGCGCATTGGGATATATATATGTGGAATATCAGAAGTAAACATACCTCATTATCCCCTGCTGGCGCGAGCGTCTTGCTCGTGCCGGTTTAGCAAGATCAGGGTTAGAGCGTAATTAAACCAGCAAACCGATATCCGGCTTTACCTTTTAAACTAAACCTTCAAGGTTTCCGAAACCTTGAAGGTTTTTAAAACAAACACCTTTTTAAAATAAATTAGTATGGCAACAATTCTTCACAGAATCAAAGCTTATCTGTACGATAACGTTTTAACGAAAGACAATCCTAATGATTTCACGGCGCGCACGGCGAGCGAGCGCAGCCTCAATGTTCAGCAGATCTGCCAGGCAGCCGTGTCCCGTGGTGGGGCAGACATTTCTGCTTCCTCAATGGAGCATGCCACCGAGCTGTTCCTGAAAGAAATGGCCTACCAGCTGTGTGACGGCTTTTCCGTAAATACGGGCTACTTTACGGCAAGCACAACCATCCGCGGGGTGTTCGACAGCCCTTCGGAGACGTTTAACAAAGACAAGCACAGCATCATTTTCCAGTTCAACCAGGGCGAAAAGCTCCGCGCTGAGATCCCTAACATTGAAGTGAATATCTTAGGCGTCGCCGAATCTTCGGCAGTGATCTTACAGGTTACCGATGTCAAGAGTGGTTCGGTCAACGACCTGCTTACTCCTGGCAGAAACCTGAAGATCGCCGGCAGCAAGATCAAAGTAGCAGGCGAAGATCCTTCGGTAGGGGTGTTCTTTGTCAACGCTTCTTCACAGGAAAGAACTAAAGTGGAGGCCAGTGATATCGTGACCAACAATCCTTCGGAGCTTATCGTAGTGATCCCGGCACTGGAAGCGGGGACGTATACCATAGAGATTGTCACCCAATATGCAGGCAGCATTACCCTGAAGGAACCGCGCATCGCCACCCTCAACAGGCAATTGGCTGTTGAATAATAAGCGGCTTGCATCGGTGCATGCAAGCGGTTTGCAAGGAGGCTTGTAAGGGTATTGCAAGGAGGCTTGCAAGAGGGTTACAAGGGAGCATGCAATGTCCTTGTGGTAAAAACAGACTATCCTGCAATGAAGTTATATCATAAGTATTAAGGTATATATCAGCGCAAAAGCATTCCATCGTGAGGGATGGGTATTTTCATCAATTGTGTTTGGCTCCGGCTCGGGAAATCTTTCCCGGCCGGAGTTTTTTTGTGGGGGCGTGGCTTCGGCTCCACTCAGCTACCGTTTGTAAAAAGGTCTTCGTTATATAAAACCGACCACTTCCAATTCCCCTCCACCGGAGGGGTGGCGGAAATTCCAACGGAATTTACGACGGGGTGGTATTACCCGATCTGCATAAAATATTCTTGCATATCACCCTCTATTTTTAAAAAAAATCAATGATTAAGAACTGTAATGTTCAATAATAAAGTTCTCAAGATCATTCATTGCCACTGAAAGATTTTGCTTAATATCAAAATCGGTAATTCTAAAAACTTTCAGGCCCAGACCCTCCAGAAACATTGTCCTTTGCAAATCATAGTCCTGCTTAAAATCGTGACTGATACCATCAATTTCAACAACCAGACCTAATGATTTTACATAAAAATCAACAATATAACTGCCGATAATTCTTTGTCTGTCAAAATCAATATGGTGAAATTTTTTGTTTCGGACCTGTTTCCAGAACAGGACTTCTGACAAAATACCTAATTTTCTTTTTTCCTTTATTAAAGGTTTGAGATGAGGGTTGTAAGGTAAGTTTCCGACGAAATTGCGGTAAATAATGATGCCCTGTATATGGGTGAGTATATGTTTTTCTGGCATTTGTGTTTAAGTTTAAACTAATTTAAGTTTTTTTCCGGAAGTGGAAAAGTGTAAAACCACCCCACCAAAAATTCAAAGAATTTTTGGCACCCCTCCATCGGAGGGGAATTTTTCGTACACTGTTCTTACGGTGTACTTTGGGGTTACTGTTACGAGGGAATGGTGGTTTCTGTTGAATGCTGTGGCTTCGGCTCCGCTCAGCCACCGCCAAAAAACAACGGCTCCTCATGGGAGCCGTTGGGAATCTATTGTTATTGGGCCTGCTGCATTACGCCGCCGCTTTCTTCTTTTTTGGTCTGGTTGAGGATGTTGGCATCTTCCTTGGCCAGCTTGTTTTTCGTCGGGATCTTGTAATTGACGGAGAGTCCGAAGTTTCGGGTGTCGTACTTGCTTCTGATGTAGACGGCCTGGCCTGTCGGCGGGTTGGAGCGCACCTGCATCACCTGTCCGTTGAAGATATCATTGGCAAATAGGGACACGGTAAGACGGTTGTCCATGAATTTCTTGGTCACGGTAAGGTCGAACGAATTGTTGAACGGTTTCTCGGCCGTGAAGTAGAAGTACCCTGCTTTTGGGGTGAGGTAACTGTAGTTGGCCGTCAGCTTAATATCTTTCGGGAGAATGATCTGGGTCATGATGTTGAAGATCCAGAAGCCTTTGTTGTTCAGGTTGTCGATATCATGTTTCTGGTACCCGGCGTAGAGGTACATGAAGTTGATCTTATCGGGATTGAAATTAAACTTCATAATCTCGCTCAGCGGCTTGCTGAAGATCATAAAAGGAACGGGCAATCCAAGATTGAAATTATGGATCTTCATATCCGAGATATTGATCTGCTCATTATATAAATTCAGGCCGTCTTTACGGATGATCTGGGCCACCTGGTTTTTTGCCGAGCTCACGCTGTAGCCGATGAAGGCATAGTCGAAGGCTGAGATCTTCAGTTCATAATTGTCGAAGATGGTCGGCTGAAGATTGGGGTTCCCGGTCACCTGGGTATTGGGACCCTGGAAGGTCACGTTGTTGGGGTTCAGGGCGGAGATGCTCGGTAAGCTGATCTTTTTGTTGTAATTGGCGGCGACATACACCTGGTTCATGAGGTTGTACTGAACACTGGCATTCGGAAATAATTTAAACTTATTAAAAGGAATAAGGTCGGCCTCGGTAAGCACATTGTTTTTATCGTAAAACCGTGTAATTCCTGAAATGTCGTAGTTTTCGGCGCGGGTCCCCAAGATGAAATCGAACTTTTTCAGCTTTGCTTGGAGTTCCAGGTAGGTAGAGGTCGTCTGCCGGGTGTAATCGAGATTGGTAATGCCTTTGCTTTCGGTCTCGTAATCCTGTCTTTCATATAAGCCTCCTAAGCTCACTTTTCCACCGTCAAGGAGTTTGATGGGCTGCGAATAATCCACTTTAAAATTCGCAATATTCATATCAGATTTGTTATCCAGGATGCTGTTGCGTCCCGGATTATAGAAGTATTCCTGATTCTGAACAAAAGTTCCGTCCTGAAAGAAATTATCCTGGGCAAATTTACTGTCGGATCTTGTGTAGCCGAACTGGAAATCGAGCTTCTGAGATTTGTCGGTAAAACGTTTCTGATAGGTTACGACCGCTTCCTGTCTTAAGTTGTCGGTATGTGCCGCGTCAGAGGAAGAATACCGCGCTTCCCGGAGGTCTTTGGGATCGTTTTGATAAGGTAAAAATCCATGTCCGTCACTTCCGGTATAATTGTCATTATTGTTGTGGTAGATATCATAGTTTAAAAGCAATCGATCCTGCCCCAGGTCAAAAGTTAATCCTGATTTGGCAAAATACCCCCTTCCAAACCGGTCGGTATTGCTGGTTAAGAGATCGTCCTGTTTACCGGTCAGCATACTTTCGCGGTAGTTCTGGCCGACGTTCAACTGCCATCCGAAGATCTTATTTCTGGCATTCAGGTTTACGGAATTGCTGGTTCTGCTCCTGAATTTATCATAGTTCGTAAACGAGTAGTTCCCGGAATAGGTGGCCGTTAAATATTTATTGGCATTTTTGTTGGTAATGATGTTCATGATGGCTCCCCCGGAAGTCGCGGGGAACTCGGCACCCGGCTGGGTGATCACTTCGATCCGGTCTACGGAATTGGCAGGCATCCCTTCCAGGAAGGAATTCAGCTCATTGGAGGTGATATTTAAAGGTCTTCCGTTGAGGTACACATCCAATACCTTTCCCTGGTACATCATCCCGGCAATGTCGGTAGAGACGAGTCCCGGTAGCTTTTTAATGCCTTCTAAAACATTTCCGTTATTCAGCTGCGGCTGCTCCGAAAAGTCGAAAATGGTACGGTCGGCTTTCTGCTCAACGGCTTTTTTAGTTTTGGTGATGGTGACTCCTTCAATTTCTTTTTCTTTAACCTGGTTATTGGTCTTTTCCTGGGCATAGGTAATGACCGTGCCCAGAAATGATAAAGCGATAATAGTTTTTTTCATAATGTCCTGTCGTACCAGGTTAGACGCACGAAAATGTTTTTTGTTACAGGGGTTAAGCTTTATTTTATATACTTTAAAACAGATTCGGGTTTGTATTTAGGGCTTCTCTTCAGGAAATCCATGAAAAAGGCGGTGTGGGTACCTCCCATGAGCAGGACGATACGGTCGTTTTTACTGACGCTGATCTTATTGAAGTTCGAAAACATCACGAGGTTCCGGTGATACATTTTAGCGGCCTCGTCAGCCCCTTCGTTCCCGTCTTTTGTGGAAACGTAAGTGAGCATGTCTGCATTGATGTTGATCAGCATATCCAGCATCTGCGGATGATTGTTGAGTTTAAACAGCTCGCGGAAGGTCATTTTATCCTCGGGGTATTTTTTCTCAGCGGCATCCACGAGTGCGCCATATTGCTGATAGGTGGCGTCGTCCCGTTTATTCTTGAGATGATAGTACAGGCTGTAGTCGTATCCTTCTTTATAATCGATACCGAAAATTTTAGACGTACCGGACAGCCTGCCGATTTCGTAGGCCAGCAGCTCGATCTCCCCCGGGTTTTTGTATTGCTTTTCCGGATTTTGAAGGTATTCCTGGTAGTCTTTCTGAAGAGCAGCGTTGTTTTCCGGAAGGTCCTCCACCACGATAATGGTCGGCCTGAATGCGGCGATCTCCGCGGCGATTTCATGGATCCTTCTTTTATTCTCTGCGTTGTGCTCATCAAATTCGGTCGTGTTTGCATCAGAAGTACTGCCCATGTGAAAGGTAGCGATGTTTAAAACAGGAACGGCATCGTCTAATTTATCTTTAAACTGAAACGTCTGGGCCTGGAAAGAAATGGCAAAGGCAAGAAGGAACGTGGTGATATGTATTGTTTTCATGGTAAGTATGGTTAAATTCTTTAATGGTACGGTAAGTTTTCTGTGTACAGTCTTATTTCAAAGAATCAAATTCTGTATAATTAAAATCAGGCGATGATGTGAATAGCTGTCTCAGAACAGAGGCGTGTCCATTGCCGACGATGACCAGCAACCGGTCTTCCGGACCATGCGGGATATTCTGAATATTTCTGAAGATTCTCAGGTTTCTGTCGTACCAGTACAGGGCCAGCATATCGGCACCGTCATGTGCTCTCAGCTTAAAATCGCCAATCAGGTATGCTCCGTATTCATGCTGATGGTATTCTTTCCCGTTCATATATTTGAAAAGGTCCAGCAGCGATCTGAAGTTTTTCGGCTCCGAGCTTTTAAAGAAAGCATCGTATTGTTTTGAAACAGGATCATCGCTCTGAAAGTCGTATTCGGCACTCAGGTTATTAAAATACAGGGAATCGGTCTTCCCGAATCTTTCCTGCAGGTCATCCAGCACAGAGTTGGCATCGACGCTATAGAGCTCGTTGATCTTAAGCTCTTTCGCAATACGCATGGCCAGCTGGTAGCGCTCGTCCCTTTTATCGGCGTACTTTCCTTCGTTGTATTCTTTCAGCTTCTGGTTGGCATTCCAGTTCGGGAATGCTTCGATGGCAATTTTGGTCGGCCTGAACTTTTTAATATAATTCACAAGCTCCGTGACTTCTTTTGCCGTTTTCGGAGACAGCACGTCTACCTGATCGCCTTTCTCAGTCTTGTGGGCATCGAGATTCGGATAATCGAAATGGAAGGATCCTACGACGAGCACTTTTGCTTTGGGATCGGGGAAATATTCCGCCGGCTTTTTCTGAGCGGTCATGAAGGCTGATAAACAAACGAGAAATGTATAGAGTACTGTTTTCATAAATAGGGATTGAGGTTAATAATAGGCTGTCCTGTTGCTGACAAAATTATTGCTTGTGGCCAGAAGACGAAATGCCGTTTCGACCAACCGGCCCAAAACATGGGCAAAATAAACTCATCGGAAAAAATGGAGGGTTTATCGAAAAAACAGCGTGCATGTTCATAGAAAATCTATTTTTGCGGTATGAAAAACAATAAGCTGCTATATCTGCATATCTTCTTCTGGATCATCTATATTACCGGGGCGGTGCTGATTCCTTATTTTGTGTTTCATTCCAATGGTACTCTGTTTAATATCACCTTCTTTATCACCAGCATCACCTGTTTCTACGTCAACTATTTTATTGTCGTTCCCAGGTTTTTTGATGCCGACAAGATCTATAAGTCCTTTTTTGCTTTTTTCCTCAGTGTAAGTTCTTTTGTACTGGTAAGGTATTTTGCAGAAGAGTGGTTTCTGCCAACCTATTTCGGTATCAGGAATTATTCGGAGGATACCGGTTTCGGCTATTATTTCTTCGACAATATTTTTTACAGCAGCACCACGATCTTTATCAGCACGACCTTTTGGTTCTTTAAATATTCCCTCATTGCAGAAGAAGAAAAGTCTCAGCTTATCGAGGCCCGGAAAACGGCAGAGCTTCAGGCGCTGAAAACCCAGATCAACCCTCATTTTATATTTAATTCTTTAAATAATATCTATTCCCTGGTCTACCAGAAGTCGGATAATGCCCTCCCCGCCATCGAAGAGCTGAGCCGGCTCCTCAGGTACAGTACAAAAGACCTCGGTGAAGACCGGATTGCTCTGGAAAAAGAAATCGGCTATATCGAAAGCCTGATGGCGCTGGAAAAACTCAGGATTAAAAACCCGGAACTGCTGGTCCTGGAAAAGAAAATCCTTCATCCGAATCTCAGCATCTCACCGATGATCCTGGTTCCATTTGTTGAAAATGCTTTTAAACACGGTGATTTCAGGAATAAAGGTTTTGATATGAAGATCTCTGATGAAGACAGGATACTTCGCTTTTACCTTTTAAATTATAAAAGAGAAAAGATGAAAGATACGCTGTCGGGGATCGGTATCGAAAATGTAAGAAAAAGACTGGATATCCTGTACCCCGGGAAATATTTGCTGGAGATCAAAAGCTCCGAAACGGAATTTATCGTTGATTTAAAAATTGATCTGGGAGATGAAAACAATTAAATGTATTATTGTCGATGACGAGCCGCTGGCCATCTCCCTGCTGGAAAATTATGTAAGGGAAATCCCTTTCCTCGAGCTGGTCTTTTCCTCTGAAAATCCCATTGAAGCGTTGGAGTATATTCAGCATAATGCGTGTGATCTTGTGTTTCTGGATATCCAGATGCCGGAACTTACCGGGATCAATTTCATGAAGATCCTTGGCGATAAGGTGAAATATGTGTTGACGACCGCCTATTCCGAATATGCGCTGGAAGGCTATGAACACCATATCGTAGATTATCTCCTGAAGCCCATTTCTCTTGAACGTTTTCGCAAAAGTGCTTTGAAGGCGCAGGAACGTTTTTCATTGGGTAAGCAGGAGCAAAGCCATTTCTTTGTAAAAGCTTCAGGAAAGCAGCACCGGATCACCTTTGAAGATATCCTTTATATTGAAAGTATCAGGGATTATGTGAATATAAAGACCCTGGAGGAAGAGTTTATTGTCTTAGATACCTTAAAGTCGATGGAACAGCAGCTTCCGGAAAGCTCTTTTGTAAGAATTCATAAGTCTTTTATTATTAATATGAGCCAGATTAAAAACATCGGCACTAAAAAGATCATCATTAACCCTGACCATGAAATCCCGATAGGGGAGAACTACAGGATGAATTTGCTGACCCGCCTCAAATAAAGGAAGCTGTCCTAAAAGTCCGGATAGGTTTTGTCATCGCTGAGACTTTATCTGATGTAATTAGTGATTTTATAGCAAAGCGAGGATTTGCTCCTTAGCAATAGCTGTGTAGAACTTGATCAGTTGTTTATAATACAGGAACTCCATAGGAGTTCTATCTTATTATAGCACACCTCTGGCGTGCCTGCGACATTCTATTTTTTCTGCTACACAGATATTGCTCCTCCGGAGCAAAAAATTACTTATTCGATTTTCATGCAAAAAAAAGAGACTGCCCAACTATTAGGACAGCCTCTTTTTCTATGATTAATTAAATCTAACAATTAATTTTTCTCTTGTTGCTTAATCAGGTTTAATGCAGAACCTGCTTTAAACCATTCGATCTGCTGATCATTGTACGTGTGGTTGGCCATCACGATATCTTTGGTTCCGTCTGCGTGAACGAATTCCAAAGTAAGCTGTTTCCCCGGAGCAAACTGCTCAAGATCAAGGAAGTTAACGGTGTCGTCTTCCTGTACTTTATCGTAATCGGCTTCATTGGCAAACGTCAATCCAAGCATCCCTTGTTTCTTAAGGTTGGTTTCGTGGATTCTTGCAAATGATTTTACCAATACTGCTTTTACGCCAAGGTGTCTCGGTTCCATTGCCGCGTGCTCTCTTGAAGATCCTTCACCGTAGTTCTGGTCTCCTACCACAATCGACGGAACACCAGCTGCTTTGTAAGCTCTCTGTACCGCAGGAACTTCACCGTATTCACCGGTAAGCTGGTTTTTCACCTTATTGGTTTCCATGTTGTAAGCGTTTACCGCACCGATCAGCATGTTGTTGGAAATGTTGTCTAAGTGACCTCTGTATTTCAACCATGGTCCCGCCATAGAAATGTGGTCAGTCGTACATTTTCCGAATGCTTTGATCAGTACTTTCGCGCCTGAAATATTTCTTCCGTCCCAAGCCGGGAATTCTTCCAATAGCTGAAGTCTGTCTGAAGTCGGGCTGACATTTACCGTAACATGAGATCCGTCTTCAGATGGTGCCTGGTATCCTGCGTCTTCTACCGCAAAACCTTTGGCAGGTAATTCGGAACCTTTCGGCTCGTCTAATTTGATCTGCTCACCGGCTTCGTTGGTTAAAGTATCTGTGATTGGGTTAAAATCTAATCTTCCGGAAATCGCTACAGCAGCTACCATTTCAGGGGAAGCTACGAAAGCGTGCGTATTTGGGTTACCATCTGCTCTTTTCGCAAAGTTTCTGTTGAAAGAGTGAATGATGGAGTTTTTCTCTCCTTTTTCAGCACCTTCTCTGTCCCACTGTCCGATACATGGTCCGCAAGCGTTGGTAAAGATTCTGGCATTTTCGAATTTTCTGAAAGAGTCTAAGAATCCGTCTCTTTCGGCAGTATATTTTACCTGTTCCGAACCTGGGTTGATCCCTAAGATTGCTTTAGGTTTTACGCCTTTGGCAACGGCATCTTCCACGATAGAAGCGGCTCTTGATAAATCTTCATAAGAAGAGTTGGTACAAGATCCGATCAAAGCCCATTCTACTTCTAAAGGCCATCCGTTAGCTTCCGCTTTTGCTCTGAATTCAGAAACAGGCGTTGCCAAGTCCGGAGTGAAAGGCCCGTTTAAGTGAGGCGTAAGCTCAGAAAGGTTGATTTCTATTAATTGGTCGAAATATTGTTCAGGGTTTGCATATACTTCAGCATCACCCGTTAAGTGTTCAGCGATCTGGTCTGCAGCATCCACAACATCCTGTCTTCCGGTAGAAGCAAGATATCTTCTCATGGAATCATCATATCCGAAAGTAGAAGTCGTAGCACCGATTTCAGCACCCATGTTACAGATGGTTCCTTTTCCTGTTGCGGAAAGAGACTCTGCCCCTTCACCGAAATATTCTACGATGCATCCTGTACCACCTTTTACGGTAAGGATCCCTGCTACTTTAAGGATAACATCTTTTGCAGAAGTCCATCCTGACATTTTTCCGGTAAGTTTTACTCCGATAAGCTTAGGCATTTTAAGTTCCCATGCCATCCCTGCCATTACGTCTACTGCATCGGCACCTCCTACACCGATGGCTACCATTCCTAGCCCTCCGGCATTTACCGTGTGAGAGTCGGTTCCGATCATCATTCCGCCCGGGAATGCATAGTTTTCAAGCACAACCTGGTGGATGATCCCGGCTCCCGGCTTCCAGAAACCGATTCCGTATTTGTCGCAAACAGAACTCAAAAAGTTGAATACTTCCGAGTTTTTATTGATACCTTCCTGTAAATCTTTATCAGCACCTACCTTTGCCTGGATAAGGTGATCTGCGTGAGCGGTTGAAGGAACCGCAACTTTGGTTTTCCCGGCCTGCATAAACTGCAGAAGCGCCATTTGTGCCGTGGCATCCTGCATGGCTACTCTGTCCGGTGCGAAGTCTACATAAGAATTTCCTCTTTCATAAGCCTGTGTGGCATTGCCTTCCCAAAGGTGAGTGTATAATATTTTTTCTGATAATGTAAGAGGTTTTCCCACGATCTGTCTTGCAGCTGCAATCCGCTCAGGGTAACGCTCGTACACTTTTTTGATCATATCGATATCAAATGTCATATCTCAAAAACGTTTTAAAATTATCAAACAATTGTAAATGTTCCCAAAAGTACGAATTTTTAATATTTTGTAGGGGCTATATTATTTAGATTCTTTATAAATATGAGTTTTATAATTTCTATTTTTCAACGTATTTTTGCAGGCAGTATGGGAATAAAAAAAATAATCCAGATGATCTGCGTTTGTATTTCGGCAGCTGTTTTCTCACAGAAAGCCGCCCCGAAAAAAGCGCCGGTAAAAAAGAAAGCGGTGGCGGCTAAAGAAATTGTCCTGCCAGTTGTAAATGAAGAGCTGCCGCTTCTGATTCCAAAGAAGAAAGACGGTAATTTCGGATATATCGACCAAAAGGGAAAGTTCATTATCCCGCCCGAATATCATATCGCAGTTTTCTTTTATGAAGACTGCAATCTGCTTAATTCTCCGGATGAAAAGCTCCGCAAATTTGGAACGGCAGATTACGCCACTGTGGAAAAGAACGAAATTTCCTACAGAGTGGATCAAAAAGGGAAAAAGGTGTATCGTTTTAAACAGGAAGACCTGGGAAAGTGCGTACATAAAGAATATACGCAACAGCTTTACCAGGCGTACGTCTTAAACGGTTTCTACGGAATTATTGAAAAGGCTACCTTTAAAGATCCTGCCGATTATAAGCAGTTCCAGATCTATCCTCAATACGATTACCTGTTTATCCTCGAAGGTGATGATGTAGCCAATCCCATGATCATTGCATCCAAAGATAATATGTTCGGGGTTATTGATGTGCGCAACAGGGTCATCATTCCTTTTGAATATAATGACATCAAGCGCAATTTCAGCTGGAAGCTCGGAAAAATGTTCGATGTTTCCAAAGACGGCAAAAATTATTATTATATCGACTCAAAAAACAGGACTTATTAAATACAGCCGTCAAAAAACAGGGGTATTTGAGAAATAATACAAATTGATGTGCGTCTGTAAGTGATCTCTGACAATATTTTTGTAGTTTTGCAGCAGATATAAAGGGGTGCTTTAGCAAGCTGAGATTATACCCAATGAACCTGGAACGGGTAATGCCGTTTAGGGAAATTAAAAATGTAACCATATAACAGTGTACCAATGTACAATTATTGCTAGACTGTTAAATTAATAAATTGGTACATTAATTTAATCCGCCCCTTTTATTCATTAAATGTTAAAATTTATAGAATGAAAGGATTATTTTTTTTAGGCCTCACCGTAGGATCGTTTGCCTTTATCCAGGCACAGAACAGCGACTCCCTCAAAATCAAGGAAATTGAAGCTGTTAATTTCACCAAAAGACTTCCTGTTGCGAAAGAGATTATCAACGTTCAGAGAGATTTAGACAGTAAAAACCTGGGGCAGGATCTGCCGATTCTTCTTAAAAACCAGACCTCCATCATTTCAACTTCCGATGCGGGAAACGGAGTCGGCTACACCGGTTTCAGGATCCGCGGGGTCTCCGGAAGCGGCATCAATGTCATGATGAATGGGGTGCCATATAACGATTCTGAAAGCCAGGGTACGTTCTTTGTCAATGTTCCGGACCTTACGAGTTCGGCATCGCAAATTGTTATTCAGCGCGGTGTGGGAACATCCAATAACGGTTCCGCAGCTTTTGGAGCAAGCATCAACGTGCTTTCAAAAGATCCTGAAGATAAATTCTACGTAAAAACAGACGACAGCTACGGTTCTTTTAATACCTATAAATATTCCGCTGAAATCGGTTCCGGGAAATTCTGGGGAAACCGTCTTTCGGTAATGGGAAGGTATACGCATATCAATTCCGACGGGTATATCGACAGGGCTTTTTCAAAGCTGAATTCTTACAACTTTACAGCCTTGTATGAAGAAGGCAATACGAGAATCCGCCTGATGGCTTTCGGTGGTAAAGAGAAAACCTACCAGGCCTGGAACGGAATCGACAGGAAAACCTGGGAAACTGATCCTAAGTTTAATTATTCAGGAGCGATTTATGATGCCAATTGGGAAAATATTGTAGGCTTCTACGATAATGAAACCGACAACTACCGCCAGAACCACTATCAGTTGCTTTGGCAGCAGAAGTTTAATGACAAATGGAACCTGGAGACAACTTTCCATTACACCAAAGGAAAAGGCTATTACGAAAATTATAAGCAGGGCGATCCGTTTGCCAGATACAATCTGCCGGATTTTAATGGTGAAGAATATTCAGACTTTATCAGAAAAAAATGGCTGAATAATGATTTCTATGGTATCGTATCCACCCTATACGGGAAACTTGGAATAGTGGACGTGAACTTCGGAGCCGTGGCCAACCAGTACTACGGAAGACATTTCGGTAATGTTACCGGGGTTTTCCTTCCGCAGATCGATGAGCATGAATATTACAGAAACCGTTCGGTAAAAAACGAAGTTTCAGGTTTTGCAAAAGCCCTGGTCAGGGTAAATGATTTCGAGTTTTTCGGAGACCTGCAACTAAGAAATGTAGATTACAACACGAAAATTGTCACTTCCGGTGACGATGAAGGGGCTAACCTTGATAAAAACTGGCTCTTTTTCAACCCGAAACTCGGAGTGAATTATAAAATAGGGAACGGAAAAATATTTGTTTCCTACGCCCATGCCCACAGAGAGCCCAACCGCGACGACCTTCTCGCCAACAACGATGTAAAAGCCGAAAAGCTGCACGATTTCGAAGCGGGCTTTGAAAGACAGTTCGGACCCGTATCTTTTACCGCCAACTTATATTATATGTACTACGTCAACCAGCTTGTCCTGAATGGCGAACTGAATAATGTAGGCGCTTTCATCAGGACCAATTCGGGGAAAAGCTTCCGCAGCGGGATCGAACTGGGCGCTCTGGCCAAACTTTCCAAACAATGGGAGCTAACAGGAAATGTAAGTTTTAGCAACAACCGGAATTTAGATTTTAAAGTGGAAAATAAAGACGGGGTGCAGGATCTTGGGAACACTCAGATTTCCTTTTCCCCGGATGTAATCGCCAACCTGGGAATCAGGTTTAATCCTGATGAAAGCTTCCAGTTTGCCCTCACCAATCAATATGTCGGAGAGCAGTATCTCGACAATTCCGAAGACCGGAATCTGCAGCTGAAAGACTACTTCCTTACCGATTTTAATGCCCAGTACCAATTCAAAATCCATCATAATGACATCGCACTCAAGCTCCTGGTTAATAATATTTTCAACAGGAAATATGTAAACAACGGGGCGGTTTACGATGGCTCTCCATACTATTTTTCCCAGGCCGGAACCAACTTTATGTTTGGCATCAGCTGGAAAATTCAGTAATTCATCAGGCTATATTGAAATAATTATAGTAAAAAGTAAAGTTAGATTAAGGCTGCTCCGGCGGCCTTTTTGTTTTTTAGGAGCTGATCCTGCTATCCACTGTATCTTTTGGGTTGCGGCCACCGCTTTTTCCCTCTGCAACCCAAAAGGATGCCGTTTCTATCAGGGCTAGGGTAGCGGTTATTCTTACGCAATAATCTTCAGGAGACAAATTTGGTTCCCTGATGATCTCATACGCCAAAAGTCATGAAAAAGTCATAAATTTGCTGCCAAATGAATATCTCAGCTTACATTTTAGAATATTTAAAACAGTTCGGCAACGTTACCGTTCCGGATTTTGGGGTGTTTTCACTGGAAAAATCCAAAGCCGTTATCAATTCCGAAAATGGGAGCATTCTTCCTCCGGCAAGTAAAATTGTATACGCTCCGGACTATCGGGTGCAGTCTGATGATTTGGCTGCTTTTATTGCCGGACACAAACAGATGACGGTGGAGGCCTCCAAAACAGACCTTCAGATTCAGACCGATTTCTGGAAGAAAAAACTTCAGGCAGATCAGATGCTTGAGATCCAGGGCCTGGGTACGATTTTTATTGAAGACGGCGAAACCCATTTCAAAGGAAATCGTCTTCAGTCGGATCATCCTGATTTTTATGGACTGGAGGAAATCAGATTTTCAGATATCAACAATAAAGAATCTCAAACGACTGCAAGCAAATCTGAAAAGGATTACCGGTTTAATAAATCCATTCTATGGGCTTTCCTGGTGATTATTCCTGTTGCGGGAATATTATATGTAGCGTTTACACAGCAGGAACTTCTGTTTGGGAAAAAATCCTTTGATCCCGCTCAGGTCTCCGTACAGACCACAACGCACAGAATCCCTAATAATACGCTAAAAGCAAAGAAAGTGATCCTGCCGGTACCCTCGGATTCTCTGAAAAAAGATTCCCTGAGAAAAGACTCTGTGGTCAGACAGAACATTCAGCCCGCATCAAACCATGCCGTAAAAGCAAAGACCCCTTTATATAACACTAAGAAGAAATGGCAAAAATAAAAAAAGCGTCAGAATCCCTGACGGTAATGACGAATATCGTACTTCCCAACGATACTAACCAGCTGAGGAACCTCTTCGGAGGCGAGTTGCTGGCAAGGATGGACCGTTGTGCGTCGATTTCCGCAACAAGACATTGTGAGAGAAGGGTCGTAACGGCTTCCGTGAATCATGTATCATTTGATCACCCGATTCCCGAGGGCGGAATTGTCGTTATGGAATCTAAAGTTTCCAGAGCGTTTTCCACTTCCATGGAGATTTATGTGGATGTATGGCTCGACGATCCAATCAATCATAAAAAAATTCAGACCAACAAAGGGATCTACACTTTTGTAGCGGTAGACGAATTTAACCGCCCGATCCCGATTCCGGAAATGGAACCCGAAACAGACCTCGAAAAAGAAAGATATGCCGCTGCCCTGAGAAGAAAAGAACTTTCCCTGATCCTCTCCGGAAGAATGAAGCCATCCGAATCGATTGAACTTAAAAAGCTTTTCCAGGAAGTGCCTAAATAATAGGTTGTTAAAAAAGAAATGATCAAAGGCTGGTTACAATAAGCTAAAATCTGCTCAATCTGTTTAATCAGCGGGATATACTGAAGCATTTAACTATTTTTATCCTGAAATAAAATTAAATAATTTCTTTTAGCGAGAGTCCGCAAAAAATCAATGTTATTATTACAGATAGAACCGACAGAAATATTTGTCGGTTTTTTATTGCTGAACCCATATCTTTTTCCAGGTAATTTCCTTTATCCCTAAACATTTTTTCAGGGAAAAATACAGGCAATGCAAAAAGGCATAAAAGAATCGCATTGATCCCTACCGAAAGCCATAGGAAGTTTTTACTGCCAAAACCGTCGGCTCCTGTTCCTGAATAATGAATCGGTATGATCTCGTTGACGGAATGAAATTTTACGGACAAAATAATGACATATAGCAAAAGAAGCATTATGGAAACGGCAAAAATAATTTTATGTGATTTCATAAATCAATTGAAAAATTCTATCTGGCAAAAGTATTTTGTACAAGCTTGTGCCTTAACTTTGCATCACAAATATAATGAATAATGTCTTCCATGAAAATATTGCTTCTCGATAAAAACCACCATTTAATTACGGAACAGCTTTTGGCTAAAAATTTCATTCTTGAAGAGGATTTTACGTCCTCGTATGATGAGGTTTGCCATAAAATCCAAAATTACGACGGGATTATCATCAGAAGCAGAATTCCTTTAGATAAAAGCTTTTTAGAAAGAGCAAAAAACCTCAAATTCATTGCAAGAGTAGGAGCGGGCATGGAAAATATTGATATTTCTGTGGCTGAAAGGCTTGGGATTCAGCTCATCAATTCTCCGGAAGGAAACCGGGATTCTGTTGCAGAACATGTTGTAGGAATGCTGTTGATCCTCATGAACCGCCTCTTCATTGCCTCTCAGGAAGTGAAAAACGGCATCTGGCTGAGAGAAGAAAACAGGGGCGATGAACTGCTGGGTAAAACGGTGGGCCTTATCGGTTACGGCAATATGGGGAAAGCCACGGCGAAGAGACTTTCAGGGTTTGGCTGTACTGTGATTTTCCATGATATTCTTCCGGGACTTTCGGATGAATACGCCACACAGGTTCCTTTGAAAGAACTTCAGGAACGCGCAGAGATTCTGAGTCTTCATATTCCACTGACGGATGAATCGTATAATCTCATCGACGGGCCTTTCATTTCTGAAATGAAAAACAACTTTTATTTCGTTAATACTGCCAGAGGAAAAAATGTAGAAACCAAAAGTCTCGTAGAAGCAATAAAAGCAGGTAAAGTAAAAGGAGCTTGCCTTGATGTCCTGGAATACGAAAAGTCTTCTTTCGAAAAGCTGGAAGATGAAAATGAGGACCTGCAGTTTCTTCTTGAGTCCGAAAAAGCAATCGTAACTCCGCACATCGCAGGATGGACGATTCAAAGTAAGGAAAAACTCGCACAGGTGATCGTTGATAAAATCGTGGCTCAATTTTCAGAAAGTTTTCCGTCTATTCACTGATCATTATTTGAAGTAAATTCTAAGGGTTATATTTTATGTTAAATAATTCATAATGTAGAGCCAATATTTACTCATTATTTTGAGTTTTATTAAATTGCCGCTCATTTTGAAATTCATGAGGATGCGTAATTTTGTACTTGTTATCACTGCCTGTTTAACGTTTTTTTCCTGTAAAAACAAACCTGAAAATCAAGAAAATGTCGTTGAAAGTACGACCAACCTTCCCAATTACGGAAATGTAGATTTAAGCAAGGTTTTCACGAAAGAAGACAGTCAAGTCCCCAATAAAGCATCCCTCGCAGGATACATCGATCAGTATTACAAAAGGGTCTGGGAAAGAGGCGATCTGAGCGGTGGAATTCTGGTCGCAAAAGGAGATGATATCCTCTATGAAAATTACAGAGGGTTTGCGCGAGATGGCAATCAGAATCCTATTGGAAAAGACACTCCGCTACATGTGGCCTCGGTCTCAAAAACGCTTACGGCGATGGCCATGCTTAAACTTGTGGAAGCAGGAAAAATCAACCTGGATGATCATCTTACAAAATTTTTCCCGGGTTTTCCGTATCCTAATGTGACGGTGAGGACTTTGCTCGACCAGAGAAGCGGCCTCCCGAAATATGAATATTTTATCACCAAAATACAGCCGGCACCTTCCGAACTTTCCAAAACGTTCATTACAAATCAGGATGTCTTGAATATGCTCATCAAATACAAACCTGATCTGGCCAGAGAAACAGACACAGGGTTTATGTACTGCAATACGAATTTTGCACTGCTGGCACTGCTGATTGAGAAAGTAACCAAAACACCTTTTCCGCAGGCGATGAAAGAAATGGTCTTTGATCCGCTGAAAATGAAGCATACCTTCATCTTTCAGGAAAAAGATATTCCGACCGCATCGCAGTCATTTTATTACGGCGGAAAAAAATTATATCCTTTGGACCGTCTTGACCTTATTTACGGTGACAAAAACGTGTACACCACCCCAAGAGACCTCTATAATTTCTCCAAAGCCATGTTTTCAAGAGATTTCTTAAAGCCAGAGCTCATGGAGCAGGTTTTTACCCCTTACAGCAATGAAAAATTCGGAATGAATAACTACGGTTTCGGGTTCAGAATGAAAATTTTTGATAACGGTGAAAAGCTTACGTATCACAATGGCTGGTGGCATGGTTCCAACTCTGTTTTTGCCCATCTTTTAAAATCAAAAGTAACCATCGTTGCCATCGGAAACAGATATTCCGGCAAGGTGTACACGGCACTTGCCCTTTCCGGACTGTTTGAAGATTTTCCTCCCCAGAAAGAAAAACTGCACAGTGTAATGAGTGACGATAAAGATACATTGAAAGGTCATGGCGAAGTTTATGGAGAATAATGTTTATTTTTGCGTAAACATATTCATGAAAAGACTTCTTTTATTATTGGTCATTGGCTTTCTTTTGCAGTCGTGCGCAAGAGTGGGATCGCCTGTGGGCGGGCCGAAAGATACGCTGGCTCCTAAATTTTTAAGCTCAAATATAGACAGTGCACGAATTAATGTTCCCAGAGATATTAAGGAATTGCGGATTGATTTCGACGAATATATCACGTTGAAGGATATTTACAAAAACCTCAGCATTTCTCCGCCGATCCAGAATATTACCAGAATCATACCTTCCAATATCGCCAACAAGTTTGTCCTGATCCAGTGGAAAGACACTTTACAGGCGAATACGACGTATAATTTTAATTTTGGTAATTCAATAGCGGATAATAACGAAAACAATGTTTTAAGGTATTTTAATTTTGCATTTTCTACGGGTGATAAACTGGATGATCTTTACATCAGCGGGGAAGTGAGAGATGCCTTATCCATTAAAAAAGAAACGGAAAATAAGCTTGTTGTAGGGCTGTATCAGGTAAAAGATACCATGAATTACAAGCAGAAACCGTATTATATTACAAAGGTTGACGATGACGGCTATTACGAGCTGAATTATCTGGCACCGGGCAAGTACCGGATTATTGCCTTTGATGATGCCAATGGAAATTCCATTTTTGATCAGGGAAAAGAAAAGGTAGGTTTTCAGAAAGATCCGGTAGTGATAGAGAAATCCATTTCAGGGCTGAATTTAAAAGTGTATCCCTCAAAGAAACCTGTGAGGTATCTTGAAATGAAAGAAGCTCCGGGAGGTGCTTTAATGGCTTTTGAAGGCAAGCCCGACAGTGTACGGGTGAAATCACAAAATGAGAAACTTACCGATTACCAGGTAACCCATACGCCGAAATCGGATACGGTAAGAATCTGGTTTGATGCGGTAAAAAGCAATATCGGGCAGAACACGGTGGAGAATTTAAAATTCGGATATAATGCCGGAACAAAAAAAGATACCCTTTATAACGCCTCTCTTTTCTATCGTTACAACGCTAAAAACAACATGGATGTAAACAGCGATAACGGCGGAGGAATGCTGGCTCCCAAACAGGACTTCAGAATCATCTCAAACTATTACATCAATAAGATCAATAGCGATAAATGGATCTTCAGAGCGGAAGGAGATAGCCTGAATACGGTGCCTTTTACCGCTAAAATTTCTGATACCAACCCATATCAGATCATTGTGAATGCAGATTTTGTTTCAGGTAAGAAATACCAGCTTACCGTTCCTAAAGAAACCGTCTCTTCTTTTTATACCAGGAATTACCAGTCAAAACGCTTTGATTTTGAGGTCGATAAAGTTGAAAATTACGGAAGTCTAATCTTTAAGCTCGAAAATGCCCCGGCTTCAAGTTATTGGATTCAGCTGTTGGATCCTTCGGATAAAGTCCTTTACCAAAAATATACGAAAGGAAATGAGGTGAAGTTTGATATCCTCAGACCCGGTGAATATATCGTAAGGATACTCGCCGATACCAATGAAAATAAACATTGGGATGAGGCTGATTTTCAAGATGATGTATTTGCCGAAGATTCTTATATCTATTATAAAACGGCCATTGTGCGGCCTTTATGGGACAGCAACGAAAACTGGGATCTCAAGGACACGAGAGTTCTGGATACTTCAAAAATGAGTACTCCCAAAATAGACGAAACCGAAATACAACCGTCAATAGGCAACGGATCCCGTTCTGACATTAAAACAGGAAGTTCATCATTGACTCCCACCCGGTAATCATGAAAACATTTAAAAAAGTACTTTTCTGGTGCCTCATAGGATTTGCTCTTATCCAGTTTATTCCGACAGATAAAACAAACCGGCCGGTAGACCATAAGGCCAATTTTATAGATGCACAAAAAACACCCCCGAAGGTTTCGGAACTTATTAAAGGGGCCTGTTATGACTGTCACTCGGATGAAACGGTGTATCCGAAGTATGCATACGTAGCTCCCGTTTCATGGTCGGTTAAAAGCCATGTAAATGAGGGTCGGGAACATCTCAACTTTTCCGTCTGGGAATCTTATAACAATGATCTGAAAAAAAGCATGCTGGAGAAATCCGTGCAGGCTATACAAAATAAAACAATGCCTATGCCCGGATATATCGTCTATCACGACAAGGCCAATTTATCTGATGCAGAAAGAACCCTGCTGATAAAGTATTTTGATGAAGTGCTTGCCACGAAAAAGTATTGATCGAAGAAAAGACGGCAAAATAAAAACTCCCGCTGATTTAGAAGTTTATAGTGTTTTCTAAATCAGCGGGAGAATTTCTTTAAATTATTTTAGATATTCTTCAGGTATCCTTCAAAAAATCTTTTCTGCGAATCAAAAGCAAGATCCTCGAGTTTTAATTCTTTTAAATCAATCCATACTGCTTCGTATATTTCAGACAGTTCCAGATTGACTTCGAATTTTTCCGACACCTTGTATTCATAAAACAGATCGATCGTATGATAATCGATTTCCTTATACTGATAAATATTGGGAAGACTTGTCAGGTATTTTAATTTTGAAATATCAACATCAAGCTGCAGTTCTTCAAAGAGTTCTCTTTTACAGGCTTCTTCTGCACTTTCCCGCGGATCGACAAATCCTCCGGCCAGATCAAGTTTTCCTTTTTTAGGATCCCTGTTTCTTCGGGTAAGAAAAATTTCGTTTTCAAACCGTATAATGACCGCCACAGCACCGGCGACGTTATTATAAAGTGTAAAGTTGCAGTTGGGGCAGCTCCATTTTTTTTCGCCGTCCCAGTGTAGAGATTCTTTGCCGCAGTTTGGGCAGTATTTCAATATTTTCATTAGACCGTATTAATATTTCTGGGATGATAATGTAAAATAACATCCCGCAGTTCTTCCGTTTTCAGGTGGGTATAAATTTCCGTTGTTGTAATACTGGAGTGGCCCAGCATTTCCTGGATGTAGCGAAGATCCGCTCCGTTCTGCAACAGGTGAGTGGCAAAAGAATGGCGGAAAGTATGGGGCGAAATTTTCTTGCTTACCCCCGCTTTATCTGTAAGTTCTTTGATGATTACAAATACGATGACCCTTGACATCGAAGTTCCCCTGGTGTTCAAAAACAAGGTGTCTTCATGTCTTTTTCCGACTTTGATCTTTGAGCGTACTTCAGAAATGTAGCTTTTTAGCAATTTTGCCGTATAGTCAGCCAACGGAACAAAGCGTATTTTGTTCCCTTTTCCTATTACTTTAATATAATGCTCCCTGAAATTAATGTTTGATATTTTCAGATCGATAAGTTCCGAAACGCGCAGCCCACAGCCGTAAAGCACTTCAATAATGCAATGATTTCTCTTCCCGAGGTCAGAATTCAATTCTATAGCGCTGATGATTTTGTTGATGTCCGGAAGACTTAAGGTATCCGGCAGATAAAGCCCCAATTTTGGTCCCTCAAGCAGAGTGGCAGGGTTGTCTTCACGAAACTCATCCTCCACCAGATATCTGAAGAATGCTTTTATGGAAGAGATCCATCGTGCCTGAGACCGTTCGCTGAATTTTTGTTTGGATAAATTGAAGATGTATTCCTGGAGATTTTCGTAGGCAATGGCGTCAGGTCCTACATTTTCCAGATCTTCTTCGGCGTATTCTTTTAATTTTTTGATGTCCCGAATGTACGCGTCGAGCGTGTTTTCTGAAAAGTTTCTTTCGAAGCGAAGAAAGATTTCAAAATCCTTAATTTTTTCATCCCAAGTCATGTTGTGTTATTTTTTTAGTTCATAATCCGAAATTTGGACTATTTCAATGCCGTGGTTTCTTAAAAATGATATTCCGTCGTCGTCCGAATACTCATTGATGTACACAAGCCGGTTGATGCCTGCCTGTAAAATGAGCTTACTGCATTCTTTGCACGGAGAGAGCGTTAAATACAAGGTCGCATCTTTTGCAGATTGTGTGGAAGCGGCCAGCTTTAAAATAGCATTGGCTTCTGCATGAAGTACGTACCAGTGTGTTTTGCCCTCGCTGTCCTCACAGCAGTTTTCGAACCCTGAAGGGGTACCATTGTAACCATCTGAAATAATCATCCTATCTTTTACGATAAGAGCTCCTACCTGCTTTCGTTTACAGTAGGATAGTTTTGCCCATTCCTGAGCCATCTTTAGATAAGCTTTATCAAACTTATTCATACCGCAGCATCGTTTTTTTTCGAAATAATTTTTGTATTAAGGAAGTTGTTAGAAGTTGGGTTTCCTTTTTTCCAGAAACGCTGCAACTCCTTCTTTTTTATCGCTCATGTCAAAAAGCTCTCCGAAATAGGTGATTTCGGTTTCAAAACCTTTTTCCGTGTCTGATAAATTGACAGCATGAATTGCTTTAGATATTGCCATTGGGGAATTTCCGGCAATCGTGTTGGCTAATTCTCGTGTTTTGGTTAATAGTTCTTCAATAGGGTATACTTCATTTACCAATCCGATTTCCTTTGCTCTTGCAGCGGGAACCATTTTGGCAGAGAAGATCATTTCATTGGCAATACCTTTTCCTACAAGTTTCGGAAGCCTCTGGGTTCCCCCGTACCCAGGAATTAATCCTAAAGTTACTTCGGGAAGTCCCAGTTTTGCATTTTCCGATGCGTATCTGATGTGGCATGCCATGGCAAGCTCAAGACCGCCGCCCAATGCAAATCCGTTGACGGCTGCAATCACAGGCTTGGTCATATTTTCTATTTTGTTGAATAATGAGTGGTGTCCGTTTCTGGCAAGTTCCTGTGCTTTCTCCTGTCCGAAATCGCTGAATTCTTTGATGTCGGCGCCGGCCACGAAGGATTTTTCACCGCTTCCGGTAAGAATAATTGCCCTGCATTCTGCATCTTCATTTAATTCTTCCAACGCAGAACTAAGCTCGCTGATCGTTTTGGCATTTAATGCATTCAAACTTTCAGGACGGTTTATGGTGATAACGGCTATTTTATTTTCCTTATTTAATAATATATTTTCGTAACTCATTTTCCACATTAAAATATTATTCTCTGCAAATTATAAATTTTTTATAAAAAAAAGGAAAAAATGTTGACTTTTTTTCCTTTTAATTAAAATTACGGTTGAAAGTAATTATTTGGAATGATTCATCATATTGGCGTCGATAACCACGTTAAGCTGAGTCGCCACCTTCATTCCCAGTTCGATATTGGCTCTGAAGAAATGGCACAACTGCCGGTTGATGATTTCATCCTTCTTAGGCCCCGTGATTCCCTGCATGCTTCCGACAATATTGTTTACGAGATTCTGCCGGTCTTCCGGGTTCATGGCTTTGGAGTATAATAATCCGGGCTGGGTGTAATGATCATCGTCATTTTCATTTCTGCTGTAGTTGGCTACATGAGCGCTGTCCAGCTCATATTCATAATTTTTGTACGATGGATCGGGTCTGATCTCATCAAAGCTGTTCGGGTGGTAGTTCGGTTTGTCCTGATAGTGGCTGGAATCTGCCATGAAACCGTCTCTCTGGTAGTTGTTTACCGCGAAAGGACATCGGTTGACTTCCAGGTGGTGCGCGTTTACGCCCACTCTGTAGCGGTGTGCATCAGGATAGGAAAATAATCTGCCCTGAAGCATCTTGTCCGGGGAAAAGCTGATCCCGTTGATGAGGTTGCTTGGCGAAAAAGTAGATTGTTCCACGTGGGCAAAGTAATTAACGGGAACTTCATTCAGTTCCATTTCTCCCACTTCAATTAGAGGAAAGTCTCCCTGGAACCATACTTTAGTGATGTCAAAAGGATTCCATCTGAAATCCCGGGCCTGTTCTTCGGTCATCACCTGGATGTACATCGTCCACTTCGGGAAATTTCCTTCTTCAATGGCATTGCACATGTCCTCCTGGGCAAAATCCGGGTTTTCCCCTGCCATTTTTACCGCTTCGGCATCTGTGAAATTTTTAATGCCCTGTTTTGTTTTTAAGTGGAATTTTACCCACACTCTTTCATTTTTATCATTAATCATCGAAAATGTGTGAGATCCGAAACCGTGCATGTGACGGTATCCGTACGGCGTACCTCTGTCAGACATCAGGATCAGCACCTGGTGAAGCGATTCGGGATTAAGGCTCCAGAAATCCCACATCATGGTCGCGCTTTTAAGGTTGGTTTTCGGAACTCTTTTCTGGGTATGGATGAAGTCCGGGAACTTTTTAGCATCTTTAATGAAAAAAACGGGCGTATTGTTTCCTACAAGGTCCCAGTTTCCGTCTTCGGTATAAAATTTTAGGGCAAATCCTCTCGGGTCTCTTGCGGTGTCTGCACTTCCTTTTTCGCCTCCTACGGTCGAAAAACGGGCAAACATTCTGCATGAATTTCCAACTTTAGAGAATAATTTTGCTTTCGTATATTTGCTGATGTCGTGCGTTACCGTGAATTTTCCATAAGCACCGGTTCCTTTGGCATGTACAATTCTTTCCGGGATTCTTTCTCTTACAAAATGGGCAAGGTTTTCCTGTAAAACAAAATCCTGCAATAAAACCGGACCTCTGGGACCTACTGTCTGACAATCCTGATGCTCATAATAAGGAGCACCGTTACTTAACGTTAATTTTTTAGAATCCATATACTTATGATTTGTTTTGCTGATATTGATCTTGGATCAGTTTATAATGACGTATTAAATATCAAATTTACTCTAATTTTTAATTACAAATAGCAAAAACGTTTTATCTTTGTCATAGATAATATTAATCAGATGAACATTCAGCAACTGGAGTACCTTATCGCTGTAGATAAGTATAAACATTTTGGAAAAGCAGCTCAAGCATGCTTCATTACGCAACCTACGTTAAGTGCAATGATACAGAAATTTGAGGATGAACTGGATGTGAAGGTATTCGACAGAACAACCCACCCGATCCGTACCACAGATGTGGGGCTTCAGATCATCGATCAGGCCAAGGTGATTATAGAATCTGTCAATGAACTCAGGAACAAAGCCAATCTTTTAAATAATATTTTAGGAGGTACCATCAACATCGGGATTATTCCTACGGTTTCTTCGTTTATTCTGCCTACGGAGATTTTTAAATTTCTGGAAGACAATCCGAAGATTCAGATGAATGTAAAGGAAATGACGACCGATAATATTATCAAAGCTTTAAAGGCGGGAGAACTGGACGCGGGAATTATTTCAACCCCTTACGATTCTGCGGATGAATTTTATCAGGACTTCCTGTTTAATGAAGAACTTATGATCTACAGTTCGGATACGGAAGCCAACAAAAAGAATTCTTATGTGGTTCCTGAGGAGCTGAACGTAGAAAAAGTATGGCTGCTGGAAGAGGGAAACTGCCTGAGAAATCAGTTTGAAAACATCTGTCATCTGAAAGAAAATACATTAAAGCCTAAAAATTTAGACTTCCTGGCCTCCAATATCCAGACGTTGGTTCATATGGTAGATAAAGTAGGGGGGATAAGTATTTTGCCCGAACTTGCACTCAGCCAGCTGTCTGAAAAGCAGAAAGAAAATGTTTTCAGGTTCAAAAAACCTTTCCCGTACAGGGAAATTAGCATTATTTATTACAAGCCGACCTTCAAGCAAAAGATCATTGACGAATTGTCACATTCCATCAGGACATCTTTAGAAAAAAAACTTAATTATCACGAAAATCCAAAAGAATTCGTAAGCATAAAACCACAATAGTTTTTTATCGTTAAAGCTTTGATAAACCGTTAATTTCAAGAAAATTATAATTCGCAGGCAAAAATTTGAGTATTAAAAAAATAGTACTTAAATTTGCCCACGTTTACGAACGAGGAAAAATTTGACCTGATTGCAACCTCTATAAAAAAATGCTAAAACAGTATTTCTTTTTAGCCTTTCCGACAATTATTCTTATTTTTTCTCGTGAATTTTAATCTTAAAACAAATAGAATAATATGTCTTATTTATTTACGTCTGAATCCGTTTCAGAAGGACATCCGGATAAAGTTGCCGATCAGATTTCTGATGCATTAATCGACCACTTTTTAGCATATGATAAAAATTCAAAGGTAGCTTGTGAAACACTTGTGACCACAGGGCAGGTCGTACTGGCCGGTGAAGTGAAATCGGATGCTTATCTCGACGTGCAGACCATTGCCAGGGAAGTGATCAACGGAATCGGATATACGAAAGGAGAATATATGTTTAACGGCGATTCTTGTGGAGTGATTTCCGCAATTCATGAGCAGTCTCCGGATATCAACCAGGGAGTGGACAGAGCTGTTTCTGATGAGTCTTTCGAAGCGAAAGCCAACGCTCAGGGAGCCGGCGACCAGGGAATGATGTTCGGGTACGCCACCAATGAAACGGCTAATTATATGCCTTTGGCCCTTGATCTTGCCCATACGATCCTTAAAGAACTTTCAGCGCTTAGAAGAGAAGATGCTGAGATCAAATATCTTCGCCCGGATGCAAAAAGCCAGGTAACCATCGAATATTCCGACGATCATAAGCCGGTAAGAATCGATTCTATCGTCGTTTCTACCCAACATGATGACTTCGGTTCTGAAGAAGAAATGCTGAATAAGATCCGTGAAGACATCAAAAATATCCTGATCCCGAGAGTAGTGGCTTTGCAGTCTGATGAGATCAAAGCTTTATTTAACGACCAGATCAAATATCACATCAATCCTACCGGAAAATTCGTTATCGGAGGGCCTCACGGAGACACAGGTCTTACAGGAAGAAAGATCATCGTTGATACATACGGAGGTAAGGGTGCTCACGGGGGCGGTGCTTTCTCTGGAAAAGATCCGTCAAAAGTTGACAGGAGTGCCGCGTATGCAACAAGGCATATTGCTAAAAATCTTGTGGCTGCGGGTGTTGCAGACGAGGTTTTGGTACAGGTTTCGTATGCAATTGGTGTTGCAGAGCCTTGTGGATTATACATCAACACGTACGGAACAGCAAAAGTTGATCTTCATGACGGGGCGATCGCAAAAAAAGTTTCTGAAATTTTTGACCTGAGACCCTACGCGATCGAGCAGAATCTGAAACTGAGAAATCCTATATACCAGGAAACCGCATCTTACGGACACATGGGGAAAGAACATTATGTAGCGGATAAAACTTTTAATAAAGGACATAAGAATGAGCTTACCCTTACTGGTTTAGAGTTTTTTACGTGGGAAAAATTAGACAAGGTAGATGAAATTAAAGCCTCTTTCGGAATTTAATTTTTAAACTTATATCATCAAACCGCTGCTTTATCTCTCAGATAAGGCAGTTTTTTTTAAATTTACATATAAATAGAATAAAATGAATAAAGCGCAATTTGCCCTGACGATCCTTGCTGTATTTTTTCTGACAGCCTTTTCTAAAGCTCAGCTGACGGTGCATAAAATGATAACGGTAGGATATACCTATCAAAACCAGAGTTTTGGTGAAGTGGGCGGAAAGCTGCTTTTTCTTAAAAATGACGATGTAATCTATCGGCTGGGAGCTACTGCGCTGATGGGTTCTGCCCATTCGAAATTTGCCATCATGCCTAAAGTGTCTGCCGATGTTTTGCTGAATTTTCAGAAAAATGTGGATTTTTATCATTCGTATTATTTTTTAATCGGTGCCGAAGGAACCAATAAATATGTAGCGCCGAAGGTGGGTGTTACCCTTTTCGGAATGCTCGACCTTACCGGAGGATATGCTTTTCCGGTTGGGAACAGCGGAATAAACGGTAAAGAACTCAAAGGTCTGAATGTTAATTTTACACTAAATATCCCTACTGTACTCATTCACGACATGTTTAATTGATTTTTTTTATTTTTTTCTCTTAAAAATTTAATAATAGGTTAACAGTTATTAAAAATTTATTATATTTACATCATTAAAAATTGTATCCGCCTATTGATTAGACTTTACTCTGAAGAATTGTTTTGTATTTACAGCTGATCCCAGGTAAAATATCTGGAAAATGTTTTATCAGCAAAAATAGTATTGAGAAGAGTTATGAAATCAAAATCGGATAGTTTACTAATTTCCCTTTACCAGAAAGGAGACGAAACGGCGTTGTCTACCCTTATTCACCGCCACCAAAGAGAACTGTTTACATTCATTTTTTACAAAATTAATGATGAAGATTTAGCAAACGACGTGTTTCAGGATACATTCATGAAAATTATCGTTATGCTAAAAGAAGGACGCTATAACGAAGAAGGAAAATTCATTCTGTGGGCAAAAAGAATCGCTTACAATCTTATTATCGACCATTTCAGAGCAAAAGCAAAAAATATTAAAGTTTCAGAAACCACTTTTGAAACCGACGAATATTCTATTTTTGATCTCCTGAAAGAGCCTTCGGAAAATATCGAAGACCAGTTGGTGACCAACCAGATCCAGGAAGATCTTTTAAGAATGCTTCAGTTTCTGCCTGAAAATCAGCAGGAAGTGATCCGATTAAGGTTTTTTGACGGGCTAAGCTTTAAAGAAATCGCAGATCATACCGATATGAGTATCAATACCACACTGGGCAGAGTACGGTATGCGCTCATCAACCTGAGAAAAATCATGGAAGAAAATCACATTGTCTTAACACGGTAGATAATAATTTCGAAAAATTCTCGTTTTAAGGAAAAACATTTAATCGCCTATGAGAAAAAATGATTCCTTAAAAGTGAAAACTTTGAAACCAAAAAAACAGACAATTGAGTTTCTACTCAGCTTTTCAAAGAGTGTCGAGGTTGTGAAAACCCCGGGCAAGAATTACCCGATTTCCAAAAATTAAAATTAATTTTGTGCTGTATGAAAATTCAGCACATTTTTTTTGATCTCGACAATACCCTTTGGGATCACCGGCGAAATGCCTATCTCACCATCAAAGACCTTTTTGAGCAAGAAGAAATCACCTTAAAATATACCATTGATTTTGAAGAGTTTCATGCCTTTTATCATAAAATCAATGAGAAACTCTGGGAAGATATCCGGGACGGAATTATTGATAAAGAGTATCTCAGAAAGCACCGTTTTTATGATACCTTTAAACACTTCGGAGTGGATGATGAAGAATTATCCATGTATTTCGAAGAGCATTTCCTAGATAAAATTCTCAATCATAATGAATTGGTGGAAGGCGCCGCGTATATTTTAGAGTATCTTAAAGCTAAAAACTACACATTACATATTATTTCGAATGGTTTCAAAGAAGTCACGGAACGAAAATGTATTTTATCCGGAATCAATACCTATTTCCAGACTATTACCAGTGCGGATACTGTCGGAGTCAGAAAGCCAAGACCTGAGATTTTTGAATATTCACTAAGACTTTCTGATGCTGAAAAAGAAAACAGTATTCTGATTGGCGACGACTGGATTGCCGATGTGACCGGCGCGCAGAATTTCGGAATGGATGTTATTTTCTTTGATGTTTTAAATGAAAACCGCAACCAGAAAGGACTTAAAGTCATCAAGCATCTTCTGCAGATTAAAGAATATCTATAAAAGCTTCGGCGGCACCTTTGGTGCCGCCGAACTATATTGATGGTCAAACTCAGGATATATTAAAGCCCCAGGCTCTCACGTACTCTTTTCATCGTTTCAGTAGCAATTACCCTCGTTTTTGCTGCTCCTTCCTGAAGCTTGGCTTCAAGTTCATCCAGATTGTTCATGTAATGAGAGAAAAGTTCTCTTTCTTTCTCGAATCTTGTCAGGATGAGATCCAGCAATTCTTTCTTCGCGTGTCCGTAACCGAAATTTCCGGCCAGATATTTGGCTCTTAACTCCTCTGTCTGTTCAGGTGTTGCCACCAACTGATAAATAGCAAACACTTTATCCGTTTCGGGATCTTTCGGCTCTTCCAAGGATTTGGAATCGGTTTCGATGCTCATTACCTGTTTTTTCAGCTCTTTTTCAGGTAAGAAAATATTGATGATATTTCCTCTCGATTTAGACATTTTATGGCCGTCGATTCCGGGAACGTATTTGGTGTTCTCCTGAAGTTCCGATTGTGGAAGTACAAAAACTTCACCCATCTGGTTGTTGAATCGGGAAGCTACATCACGGGCAATTTCCAGGTGCTGAAGCTGGTCTTTTCCTACAGGGACGATCTCCGCGTCATACAATAAAATATCGGCAGCCATTAAAATGGGATAGGTAAACAAACCGGCGTTTACATCCTGCAAACGGTCTGCTTTATCTTTGAATGAATGTGCCAAAGTAAGTCGCTGATACGGAAAAAAACATGATAAATGCCAAGAAAGTTCACAGGTTTCAGGGATATCGCTCTGTCTGTAAAAATATGTTTTTTCGGTGTCAAGCCCACAAGCAAGCCAAGCCGCAGCAATCTCGTAGGTGTTCTGTTTCAATTCTTTCGCGTCCTTAATCTGGGTAAGCGAGTGAAGGTTCGCAATAAATAAAAATGATTCGTTTCCTTCCTGCTTGGATAGCTCAATCGCAGGAATAATAGCACCCAGTAAATTCCCGAGGTGCGGGGTTCCGGTGGCTTGAATGCCGGTAAGAATTCTTGACATTGTTTAAAATTTATATTTAAAATTAATGAATTGCAAATTTAATCAATTCTTCAACAGATTGTGCAGTGTAAGAGTAAGTTTAAATTTTGTTCAAATTTATTTCCTGTTGGTTTTTCTTAGAGGATGTTTAAATTTGATCTGATAATTTTTTACAGACTTCTGCTTAATTTTAACATTAAGGAATTCAGTTTATTAAGCGGAAAAAATAAGAAGTCAATTAATTGATTTAAATTAAGTTAATTAAGAAGTTAAACTTAATTCTAAATATTACATAAGCTCTTAATTTCTAAAATCAAAATAAACTTTGTTTATTCTTAACTTTAACAATAATAGCTGTTTATTGAATAAGGTAGAATAAATAAACTGATAAGCCATATTGCCTTAAATTCTTAATGTTAAAAAAACAACAGGATCAATAGCGCAGAGGCAAACCGGATAGCCGAAGTACAAAATAAGTATTAAGGAATCTGAATTTTCTTTCCACCAAACTTCGGCTCTACGCCTGTCATCAGATCCAGGTAGGCTTTTGCCTTCGCCAGATATTCTCTCATATTGGTTTTGAACCCGGCATATTTATTTACATCTTCAGCATTAAAACCGAAAGCTTCCATCCCATACTTTTTTGCGAGAAATACCGCTCTTTCATTATGGAATTTCTGGGAAACAATAATGATTTTATGCTGCCCGAAAATTTCTTTCGCCCTTACCACCGAATCCAAGGTCCTGAAACCGGCAAAGTCCAGGAAAATTTTATCTTTGGGAATCCCATGTTCCATTAAGGCAAACTGCATATCTTCCGGCTCGTTGTAGTCTTTCCGGCTGTTGTCTCCGCTGACGATAATGTACTGTACTTTTCCGCTTTTGTATAGTTCTACAGCAGCATAGATCCTGTTGTAGAAATAGGCATTGGGAAAACCGTTATTTAGGGTCCTGCTGGTTCCCAGAAGCAATGCTGTTTTGGCTGCGGGGAGACCTGCCGTCTGGTAAGAAGTATACGGATCGCTGCTGGTCTTGATGCTGTAATTGGCCCACGCCATAAAAATAATTCCTGCCACAAAAAGAAGCAGGAAAATTTTAAAAATATTTTTGATTATTTTTTTCATCGAATGAAAATCTCTTTAAAATTCCAAGCCGTTCGGGAAAGCTTTTTTTCTGAAAACCAGCAATAAAGCGGCTCCTACTGTAATCGCCGAGTCTGCGACGTTGAAGATGTATTTGAAAAACTCAATATGTTTTCCGCCAATCAAAGGCCAGCTTTCGGGAACGTTCCAGTCTACCAGAGGGAAATGAAGCATGTCGACAACACAGCCTTTCATAAAGGAAGAATATCCCTGTCCGAAAGGAACAAATTTAGAAACCCCTCCATAGCCAATCCATTGATTGACACTTTCATCATAAACCATTCCGCTGTTGAAGATCAATCCATAGAACATTCCGTCAATGAGATTTCCTATTGCTCCGGCAAAGATCATCGCCATCGGAATCAGAAGATAATTGGATTCCCCTCTCTGCAGCCATTTTTTAAATAAATAGATCATTCCTCCAATCAGGAAAATTCTTACCAAAACAAGGAAATATTTACCGATAATGCCTCCGAAATGCAGCCCGTAAGCCATTCCGGGGTTTTCCACAAAGGTAAGTCTGAAGCCTGGAAAAACAGGAATACTGTCATTCAGTTCAAAATGTGTTTTAACGTAGATTTTTGAAACCTGATCAATCAGCAAGATAAGAAAGGTTACCAATACGATCTTTTTCATTACTGTCCTTTTGGTTTTGAAGGTTTTCCTATTTTTTCGTTTTTCTGATCAACGATTTTTTTGATCGTCTTCTGATTGTGGTGCGTATTCTTCGTATGGAATTTTTCGAACTTGATGTTCATTTCTTTTAAAACGCTTTTCAGTGCGTTAAGTTCCATTGCATTTTTAGTGTGTACGATAATGGATTCCACGTTTTTTATATTTAAATTATTTTTTCGACAGCTCATCAAGCCTTTTTCTTTCCTTAGGCGAAAGGTCATTGATTCCGTTTTTACCCATTTTGCTCAAAAGGCGGTCTATTTCCTTTTCCCTGTCGCGTTTATCAGCATTAAACTGATCATCTATCGTATAATTGGTATGTTTCTCACGGAAAAACATATTTCGGATCCTGTCTTTGTTGAAAAAAGCAAGGATCACAATGACGATAAGGACAACGATGAGTAATTCGCTCATGGGTATATACTAAAAATTAGGTTTATAAAGTATTTGTCAAAAATACAATATAAACCCAAATTTATGATATTAACCTGATGGTTATTTCTGCATATTTTTCGCTTCGATGCTCAATGTAGCATGAGGAACAGCCAATAGCCTTTCTTTAGGAATCAGCTTTCCTGTCACCCTGCAAACACCGTAAGTTTTGTTTTCAATTCTTATCAGCGCGTTTTTAAGATCACGGACGAATTTTTCCTGTCTTCCTGCTAAAATAGAATTCTGCTCTTTGCTCAGTGTTTCGGCGCCTTCTTCAAACGCTTTGAACGTAGGAGAGGTGTCATCCGTGCCATTATTCTGGTCGTTGATGAAGCTTTCCCGGATAAGCTTTAAATCGTTTTCTGCTTTTTCTATTTTTTCCTTAATGATGGCTTTAAACTCCTGTAAATCAGCATCACTGTATCTTACTCTTTCGTCTGACATAATCATTTTTCTGTTTTTTAATAAAATTATGAAATGAAAATTGAAAAACAATAACTATATGTTAATTTTTTTCAACATTTATCTTAAAATTAACCTCATCTATTTCGATTTCGTTAAAATTTGAAAGTGAAGATACAATTTCTATTTTATTTGACAAGACTTCGGAAGAAATATATTCTTCATTTTTCCGGATGTCATTGATAAAAGGAGAACTTTCTTCAACGAAAATATTGATCCTGTCCGTAAGATCAAAATCTTTGTCTTTTCTAAGGTTCTGAATTCTGTTGATAAATTCTCTTGCAATCCCTTCAGATTTTAACTCATCAGTTAGCTTCAAATCTAATGCCACAGTCGTTTTGCCATCGGAAGTTACCGTCCATCCCGGGATGTCTTTTGTTGAAATTTCAACATCATCAAGTGTTATTTCGTAACCCTGGATGTCTAATTTTCCTTCTTTTTCCAACGTTGAGATTTGTTCTGCGCTAAAGTTTGCAATCTCTCCGCCAACCGTTTTCATGTCTTTTCCCAATTTGGGACCCAGTGCTTTGAAATTCGGTTTGATCTGTTTTACAATAAGATGCGCGGCTTCCTCTGCATTGATGAGCTGCAGTTCTTTTACGTTGACCTCCTGTCTGATTAATTCGGAAACGGCTAAAATCTGTTCTTCCGTTTTTGAATCTAAAACCGGTATTAAAACTTTTTGTAACGGCTGACGAACTTTTACATTTTCTTTCTTCCTTAAAGAAAAAACCATACTGGTAATGTTCTGTGCTAAATGCGTTTTTTCAACCAGATCCTGATCGATCAGGCTTTCATCCGCTACCGGGAAATCTGTTAAATGGATAGATTCCGCCGTTTCTTTTCCGGTGACTTTATTTAAATCCTGATACAACTGATCCATAAAGAACGGAGCAATCGGTGCGGATAATTTGGCAACTGTTTCAAGACAAGTGTATAAAGTCTGGTAAGCGGAGATTTTATCTTCAGAGTAATCACCTTTCCAGAAGCGTCTTCTGCACAACCTTACGTACCAGTTAGATAAGTTATCGTTCACAAAAGTGTTTATTGCTCTCGCTACTTTTGTCGGTTCGTAATCTTCGTAAAATGCTTTAACTTCTTTGATCAATAAATTTAATTCCGATAAAATCCATCGGTCGATTTCAGGACGGTTTTCTACTTCTTTCTCAGAATAATTAAATCCGTCAACATTCGCATATAAAGCAAAGAAGGAATAAGTGTTATATAAAGTTCCGAAGAATTTTCTTCTCACTTCATCAATGCCTTCGATATCGAATTTCAGGTTTTCCCAAGGATTGGCGTTGGAAATCATGTACCAGCGCGTTGCGTCGGGACCGTAAACGGCAAGTGTTTCAAACGGATCAACCGCGTTGCCTAAACGTTTTGACATCTTCTGACCGTTTTTATCCAAAACAAGCCCGTTACTCATGACATTTTTATAAGCCACCGAATCAAAAACAGCCGTTCCGATTGCATGAAGCGTATAAAACCAGCCACGGGTCTGGTCAACGCCTTCCGCAATGAAATCTGCCGGGAAGGCTTTGTTGGTTTCTATTAATTCTTTATTTTCAAAAGGGTAATGCAGCTGCGCATAAGGCATAGCCCCTGAATCAAACCAAACGTCGATCAGGTCGCTTTCTCTCTTCATCGGCTGTCCTGAATCTGAAACTAAGATTACTTTATCAACCACATTTTTATGCAGGTCTACCAAAGCATAGTTCTGTTCAGACATATTCCCGATTACAAAACCTTTAAATGGATTTTCTTTCATGAATCCTGCTTCAACGGATTTTTCGATCTCGTTGTACAATTCTTCCACAGAACCAATGATTTTCTCTTCTGCTTTTCCTGTTGAAGCATCTGTTCTCCAGATCGGTAAGGGGATTCCCCAGTATCTTGAACGGGAAAGATTCCAGTCGTTCACATTCTCAAGCCAGTTGGCAAAACGGCCTTCTCCCGTAGATTTGGGCTTCCAGTTGATTTCTTTGTTTAAATCGACCAGTCTGTCTTTCACGGCAGTCATTTTCACAAACCATGAATCGAGCGGATAATATAATAACGGCTCATCTGTTCTCCAGCTATGTGGATAGGAGTGAACATATTTTTCTACTTTAAAAGCCTTGTTTTCTTTTCTTAATTTTAAAGCAATTCTTTCATCTACAGAAAGATACGTTTTCAGGTCTGAAATGATTGACTTAAGGTTTTCCTTTTGAATTTTGAGTTCTGCCTCTTTTTCTGCTTCACTAAGGTATTCCCCTTTTACGTATTCATTGGCAAAACCATAAATTTCATCACTTACCTGCGGTAAAAATCTTCCCTGAAGATCTACCAGAGGAACGGGATTTCCGTTTTTATCCAAAACAAGCATTGGCGGAACTTCAGGGGTCGCTTCTTTGGCTACTTTCGCATCATCGGCACCGAAGGTAGGCGCCGTATGAACGATACCTGTTCCGTCTTCTGTTGTAACGAAGTTCCCTGAAATGACCCTGAACGCATTTTCCGGATTCTGGTGCGGAAGAGCATAAGGTAAAAGTTGTTCATATTTAATTCCAACTAAATCAGCTCCTTTGAATTCGGCTAAGATCTGATAAGGAATAACTTTACTTTCTGAAGTGTAATTTGCGAAATCTTCTTCTGTACCTTCACTGTATTTTTTTGCAAACTGTTTCCCCACCAAAGCTTTAGCCAAAACAACATTTACGGGTTCAAAAGTATATTGGTTGAAAGTTTTAACTAAAACATAATCGATTTTTGGACCGACTGTCAAGGCGGTGTTAGAAGGCAGCGTCCAAGGAGTAGTTGTCCAGGCTAGGAAATGTACCTCTCCAAAGCCTTGTAAAAATGATGGTAAGGTTTCAGGTAATGTCTTAAACTGTGCCACAACCGTCGTATCGGAAACATCACGGTAAGCGCCCGGCTGGTTGACTTCATGGGAAGAAAGTCCGGTTCCCGCTTTTGGAGAATAAGGCTGGATGGTGTAGCCTTTGTACAATAATCCTTTATCATACAATTGCTTCAGCAGCCACCAGACGGTTTCCATGTATTTTGATTTGTACGTCACATACGGATCATCAAGATCTACCCAATATCCGATTTTCTCAGTAAGGTTGTTCCAGACGTCGGTATAGCGCATTACCGCTTCACGACAGGCTTTGTTGTAATCTTCAATCGAAATTTTATTGCCAATATCTTCTTTAGTGATTCCTAATTCTTTTTCCACACCAAGCTCTACCGGAAGTCCGTGCGTGTCCCAACCCGCTTTACGGAAAACCTGCTTTCCGTTCTGGGTCTGATAACGACAGAAAATATCCTTTAATGCCCTGGCCATTACGTGGTGAATTCCGGGCATACCGTTTGCCGAAGGCGGACCTTCATAAAAAACAAACTCGGGCTGCCCTTCACGAATCTCAACACTTTTATTGAAAGTTTTGTTCTGTTTCCAGAATTCCGCGATGTTGTCGGCTACGTCAATAAGGTTGAGGTTTTTGTATTCTTTAAATTGGCTCATTGTAATATCTCAATATCGTTGATTAATTAAGTTGGCAAATTTACTAAAATTTACCGGTTTATAATATATGTTTTATTTTGATATTTCCAATGAAAATGTTCTGTTTCAGAAAAATAAAGCAGAGCAACGAGGGAAGGTGAATGGTCAATGGTGAATAAGTGAATTTTTTGGAATCGATTTATTTAAAAAAAGATTTAATCAGTGTTGTTAACATTGTTTCAGTAAATGCTCTATTCATAATCCCTGTCAATCGAATCTCATCAATACAATCTTTATCAATCGAATCTTTATCAATAGGGGCGGGCTTCAGCCCGCCTTCAGAATACGGCGTTGTGAAAAAGGTTTTAACCAAAGCTTACATAAGCACGCAGATCTTGCAGATTACGCAGATTTTTTTTCAAAGCAATACCTTATTTCTACTTTGAGTTTACGTTATAATTAAATAGTCCATCATCATTAAAATCCACGAAATCTATTGGAACTAAAATCTCCACGGGAAAATTGATTTTAATTAAATAAATTTGTCGTTTAAAATACAGCCATTGGAACTCCATCCATCAATCGAAAAAGCAAGCATTCAGGAAATAAAAAAATTTCAGGAGCAAAAGCTTCAGGAACTTCTCATGTATCTTGAGGTACATTCTCCTTTTTACCAAAGACTATTTACGGAAAACAACATAAAAATTGCTGATATCCGGACGCTGGAAGATTTACAGAAAATCCCAACGACGACGAAAAACGATATCCAGCAGAACAACGATGATTTTTTCTGCATTACGCCGGATAAAATCGTGGATTACAGCACCACTTCAGGAACGCTGGGTGATCCCGTGACGTTCGGATTATCCGATAACGATCTGGAACGTCTGGCCTACAACGAAGCTATTTCTTTTGCCTGCGCGGGAATCCAAAAAGGCGATGTGGTACAGATGATTACCACCATCGACAAAAGGTTTATGGCCGGTCTTGCTTACTTTTTGGGATTGCGGAAAATGGGCGCCAGCGTTGTCAGAATGGGTCCCGGAATTCCGGAATTACAATGGGATTCAATTTTCAGATATAAACCGAAATATTTAATTACCGTTCCGTCATTTTTATTGAAAATGATAGATTACGCCGAAAAACATGGAATCGATTATAAAAATTCCAGTGTCTACGGAGCGGTTTGTATTGGAGAAAGCATCAAAAATCAGGATTTTACAGACAATATTTTGTCGCAGAAAATTAAAGAGAAATGGGATATTAAATTGTTCTCGACGTATGCTTCTACGGAGATGAGTACCGCTTTCACGGAATGTGAATATCAGATTGGCGGCCATCAGCATCCGGAATTAATCATTACCGAAATCCTTGACGACGAAGGAAATCCTGTAGAAGAGGGAGAAAGCGGAGAATTAACCATCACGACATTAGGCGTTGAGGCGATCCCGTTATTAAGATTCAAAACAGGCGATATTGTAAAAGCGCATTATGAACCTTGTGCGTGTGGAAGAAATACGATGAGGCTGGGTCCGGTGATCGGCAGGAAACAACACATGATCAAGTATAAGGGAACAACTCTGTATCCGCCGGCCATGAATGATATTTTAAATGATTTTAATAATATTTTGTGTTATCAGATCGTTATCCGCTCGAATGAAATCGGTCTTGATGAAATTATCATTAAAATAAGCACAGACAGCGACTCGGAAAATTTTGTGAATGAGGTAAGAGATCATTTCCGGGCGAAGCTGCGGGTAAGCCCGAAGATTGAAATGGTTGACTTTGATGTTCTGTCTAAAGTTGTTTTTAATCCGAACAGCAGGAAGCCCATTGCATTTATAGATTTGCGATAAACTTTAAAATTATAAACTATGAAAAAATTATTCTTACTATTTTCTTTAATGGCCGCTTTGGTACTCAATGCACAGAGAATAGTAATCAAGTCCGGAAGTTTTAGCGCTTTAAAGGATCAGACGGATGTAAATGTGGAGTTAAAATTCGATAATGTTCTGATGATGAAAGAAAATGTCACAGAAGAGCAATATCTGGAAAACAGAAAAAAAGATGTTATTGCAAATCCTAAAAGAGGCGAAATAGGATGGCAAAAGTGGAGTGCAGAATGGCAAAGGTATAAAGATGAAGAATATATTAATTATTTCACGAAGGGCCTGAATAAAGCTTATAAAAATATCAGCTTTAAGAAAGACAGTCCATCGTCAAAATACACCATATTGCTGGAAACCAATTGGGTTTTTCCTGGATGGCATGGAGGTATGGTTATGATGACTGCAGAAATCACCGGGAAAATAAAATTGATTGAAACCAATAATCCCGAAAACGTTTTAGCAGAGGCGGAATTTGATAAGTTCGATAAATTTGTCAATAATAAAGAAATTGTGATGGAATATGGCAGGGTGGCCGGCGCATACGAGTCCCTTGGAAAATATCTCGGAAAAGAGATCAAAAATGCAGTAAAATAAAACAAAAAAGGTCTGAAAATCTCAGACCTTTTTTTATACCTTTTGCTTTTCCGTTTTTATAAATTCGGCTAAATTTTTTATCGCCGTATCGTGTATTCTCACAAAAGTATTCTTTTTGTCCCATACATAACCCGCCAGTACGGCGCAGATCTTCCGCTTCACATCCGGATTTTCCGGCTGGTGGAAAAACAGTTCCTGGAGATTTCCGGTATACCACTCTTTTACATAAGTGGTGAAAACATCAACACCATATAGGATATAATCTGCAAATTCTTTCTGCCAGTCTACTTTTTCGCCATTCAGCTGCCGTAAGGCTAATTTTGCGGCCGTCATTCCACCTTCGGTGGCAAAGGCCATTCCTGAAGAGAAAACCGGATCCAGGAATTCCGATGCATTTCCCGTTAAGGCAAATCCGTCCCCGTATAATTTTTTTACCGAGCAGGAATAGTCTTTCAGGTGCTTCGGCTCAAATAGGAAATCCAAATCCCCGAAACGTTTTACATAATAATCCGAAAGGGAAATCGCTTTTCTTAAAGCTTCCGCCGTATCGCCGTTTTCGGATAACTTATCGATGTATTCTGTAGGTCCCACAATTCCGACACTGGTATTTCCGTTGGAGAAAGGAATTACCCAAAGCCATACTTCAGTCTCGATAATATCAAAAGAAATTAAAGTTCCTTCGGTCCCTTCTTCACGGTTGATGTCTTTTACATGGGAAAAAATAGCGGAGTGCGGAGAAAGTTTGGAGGGCTTTTCAAGATCCAGAAGTCTTGGAAGCACCCTTCCGTAGCCGCTGGAATCGATCACGAATTTGGCATGGATCTCTTTTGCTTCCCCGTCTTTGGTTCTTACAGTTGTCACGGAATCCGTCCCGTTGAATTCAATGCCGATCACTTCGGTCTCAAATTCCAGGTCGATGCCTTTATTGATGACTTCCTGAGCCAATACGTTGTCAAAATCGGCTCTCGGAACCTGCCACGTCCAGTCCCATCCTTTCCCGAACTTATTACTGAAATCAAAAATGCAGACTTCGTTGCCTCTTAAAAACCGGGCGCCCAATTTCTTTTCAAACCCCATTTTATCAAGGGCAGGAAATAATCCGGCTTCATCAAAATGATCCATCACACGCGGAATCAGGCTTTCCCCGACCACTAATCTGGGAAATCTGGTTTTTTCAACAACTTTTACGCTGACGTTGTTCTTCTTTAAGTATGAAGAAGATACGCAACCGGAAGGCCCGGCGCCGATTACAAGAACGTCAACAAATTCTTTGCTCATCTTTGATTTTTTATTTTAATAATAACTTCTATCTTTGCCGCAAAATTAATGACAATTAATTAATAATTACAAAATTATCATATTATTACTTTTAATTAATGAAAATAAACAACTTTTTAAAACTGAGCGACTTTAAAAAAGTCATCATTGAGAATGAAAGAATAGAACTGGATGAAACGCTTCTTGCCAGAGTAGATGAGAGTTTTCAGTTTCTGAGAGAATTTTCAAAAAATAAAGTAATATATGGAGTCAATACGGGGTTCGGTCCGATGGCTCAGTTTAAAATAAGCGATGAAGATACCCATCAGCTTCAGTACAACCTGATCCGGAGCCATTCCTCAGGGATTGGAAATCCGCTTCCTGCCGATGAAGCGAAAGCCTGTATGCTGGCCAGATTAAATACGTTGTCTCTTGGAAAATCAGGGGTTCATCAGTCGGTTGTCAATCTACTTAAAGAATTAATAAACAGGGATATTACGCCATTGATCTTTGAACACGGCGGGGTAGGTGCAAGCGGTGACCTTGTGCAGTTGGCACACCTCGCTCTGGTATTGATCGGCGAAGGGGAAGTTTTTTATAATGGGGAAAGAAAACCGACAAAAGAAGTTTTCGCTGCAGAAGGCCTTGAACCGATTCAGGTGGAGATCCGTGAAGGGCTTGCTTTAATGAACGGAACATCTGTCATGTCCGGAATCGGTGCGGTTAATGCGCATAAAGCGAATCAGTTAACTGATATTTCTTTAAAATTATCCTGTGCGATCAATGAAATTGTCCAGGCTTATGACGACCACCTTTCGGAAGTGCTGAACGGAACCAAGCTTCATGAAGGTCAGCAGAAGATTGCCGCTAAAATGCGTGCTCATTTGTCCGACAGCAAGCTGATCCGGAAAAGAGCCGATCATTTATATACACACTTTGAAGAACAGGAAAAAGTCTTCAAAGAAAAAGTCCAGGAATATTACTCCTTACGATGTGTTCCGCAGATTTTAGGGCCTGTTCTGGATACGTTGGAATACACTGAGAAAGTATTAGAAAATGAGATCAACTCAGCAAATGATAATCCGATCATTAATGTTGAGGATCAGCATGTTTACCACGGTGGAAATTTCCACGGGGATTATATTTCGCTGGAAATGGACAAGCTGAAAATCGTGGTGACGAAACTCACAATGCTGGCGGAAAGACAACTGAACTATCTTTTAAACTCTAAAATCAACGAGATTTTGCCTCCGTTTGTGAATCTCGGGAAACTGGGCTTCAATTTCGGAATGCAGGGCGTGCAGTTTACCGCTACTTCTACTACTGCAGAAAGCCAGATGCTTTCCAACCCAATGTATGTGCACAGCATACCGAATAACAATGATAATCAGGATATTGTAAGCATGGGAACCAATGCGGCCGTCATCTGCAGAAAAGTGATTGACAATGCTTTTGAAGTTTTGACGATTGAAGCCATTACTATCGTTCAGGCTATCGAATATCTTGGTTTTCAGGATAAAATCTCATCGGCGACAAAAGAACTGTATGACGAGATAAGAAAGATTATTCCTGCGTTCTCCAGTGACATGGTAATGTATCCGTACCTGGAAAATGTAAAAAAATATCTTAAAAGTATGTAACTTCAGGCTTATATACATTGTCATAAAAGAAGAAAATATATTAAAAACTAAAACTAACATACGCAACACATGAAATGTGCAATCATCACAGGCGGCTCCAGGGGAATTGGAAGAGCTATCTGTATCAAACTGGCAGAAGAGAAAAATTACCATCTGCTGATTAATTATACTTCCAATGAAGCTGCGGCAAAAGAAACGCTTTCCAAGGTAGAAGCATGGGGTGCTACGGGAGAGATCCTGAAATTTGATGTCGGCAATGCCGAAGAAACACAGCAGGTGTTAACGCAGTGGCAGGAAAATAATCCGCAGGCGATCGTTGAGGTGATTGTAAATAATGCCGGGATTACGAGAGACGGACTTTTCATGTGGATGCCGAGTGAAGATTGGAACGCAGTGATTAACACAAGTTTAAATGGTTTTTTCAATGTGACGAATTTCTTTATCCAAAAGCTGTTGCGCAATAAATACGGAAGAATCATCAACATGGTTTCTGTTTCCGGCGTGAAAGGAACGGCCGGACAGACCAATTATTCTGCGGCAAAAGGAGCTGTGGTAGGCGCTACAAAGGCCCTGGCGCAGGAAGTGGCGAAAAGAAACATTACGGTAAATGCCGTAGCACCCGGATTTATCAAAACGGATATGACGCAGGAGTTTAACGAAGATGAATTAAAGGCAATGATTCCTGCCAATCGATTCGGCGAGGCGGAAGAAGTAGCAGATCTGGTGGCATTTTTAGCTTCTAAAAAGTCATCTTATATTACCGGCGAAATCATTAATATTAACGGAGGAATTTATTCATAAAAATCAGGCAGCAGATATAAGATGGCAGGGAATAGCTGCAACCTAAAATCTGCAACCTAAAATCTTGAATTTTAAATGGAAAACAGGGTTGTCATTACCGGAATGGGAATTTATTCCTGCATCGGAACTTCTTTGGAAGAGGTAAAGGAATCTTTATTTCAGGGGAAATCCGGTATATTTTTAGTGGATGAAAGAAAAGAATTCGGTTTCAGGTCGGGATTAACGGGCGTTGTCCCGAAGCCGGATCTGAAGAATCTTCTGAACCGCCGGCAGCGTGTAAGTATGGGGGAAGAGAGCGAGTATGCCTATATCGCTACTTTAGATGCTCTGAGACAGGCAGGAATAGACCAGGATTTTTTAGATAACCACGAAGTCGGAATTTTATATGGAAACGACAGTGTTTCTCAGGCAGTGGTGGAATCCATCGATATTGCCAGAGAGAAAAAAGATACGACGCTGATGGGTTCGGGAGCGATTTTCAAATCGATGAACTCTACGGTAACGATGAATCTTTCCACGATTTTTAAACTGAGAGGGATTAATCTGACCATCAGTGCTGCCTGCGCAAGCGGTTCTCATTCCTTGGGATTGGCTTTTATGATGATTAAAAACGGTTTCCAGGAGATGATCGTCTGCGGAGGAGCGCAGGAAACCAATAAATATTCCATGGCGAGCTTTGACGGGCTTGGTGTTTTCTCTGTGCGGGAAGACGAACCGACGAAAGCTTCAAGACCTTTCGACTCGGGAAGGGACGGCCTGATTCCGAGCGGCGGGGCAGCGACCTTAATCGTTGAAAGCTTAGAGTCCGCACAAAAAAGAGGAGCGAATATTATCGCAGAAATCGTAGGCTACGGATTTTCATCAAACGGCGGACATATATCCACCCCGAATGTAGACGGGCCGGCACTGGCGATGGAAAGAGCGCTGAAACAATCGGGCTTCACAGCAGAAGATATTGATTACATTAATGCCCATGCCACTTCCACACCGATTGGTGATGCCAATGAAGCCAAAGCAATTTTCGAAATTTTCGGTGGGGAGGTTCCGGTAAGTTCTACAAAATCCATGACAGGGCACGAATGCTGGATGGCCGGCGCCAGTGAAGTGATCTACTCAATCCTGATGATGCAGAACGGCTTTATTGCCCCGAATATCAATCTGGAACATCCTGATGATGAGGCGAAAAAGATAAATCTGGTCGCCGAAACAAAAAGTCAAAAAATTGACGTATTTTTGTCGAATTCTTTCGGATTTGGGGGAACCAACTCCGCATTAATCGTTAAAAAATTTAATTAAAAACATGGAAAGGGAGAAAATTGTTGCGATCGTTAATGATTTTTTGGTCAATGAATTTGAGGTGGACGGCGATGAGATCAGCAACGAGGCAAACTTAAAAACAACGCTTGGGCTGGACAGCCTGGATTATATTGATATGGTTGTTGTAATCGAATCTAATTTCGGGGTGAAATTAGGCGAAGCAGACTTTAAAAAGATGGTTACGTTCGATGATTTCTACACGACCATTGAAAACAAAATCACAGAAAAGAATAAATAATATATTAATGTAAAAATGTAATAATATAACAATTTACCAATGCTTCATTGAATAATTGTTAAACTGGTACATTGTGTATATTGGTACATTATGAAAACAATGCTATGAACAAATGGAAAGGTAAATCTAAGGGGACGATCCTGGGGTACAGGATTTTTGTCTGGTGCATTAGAAATATCGGGATCCGGAGTTCATACGCTGTACTGTATTTCGTTGCATTCTACTATTTCGTATTCGAAAAAAGGAGCAACACATATTACCGGTATTACTTCCGGGAAAGACTGAAATACGGCTACTGGAAAACAAAACTCTCGTTGTTTAAAAATTATTTCACCTTCGGAACGGTTTTAATTGATAAAACGGCCATTTCCGCAGGACTCAGAAATAAATATACCTACGAATTCGACGGAATTGAAAACCTCCGAAACCTTTTAGCGGAAAAAAAAGGCGGCGTTCTCATCAGTGCCCACATCGGAAACTTTGAGATCGCGGAACATTTCTTTGCCGATATCGATTTCGATTGCCAGATCAATCTGGTTACCACCGATCAGGAAGTTACGGTCATTAAAGAATATCTGGAAAGTGTTTCCGTAAAACAGAGCAGCATTAAATTTATTTATGTAAAAGAAGATATGTCCCATATTTTCGAGATCAATGAGGCACTGTCTAAAAATGAACTGATCTGCTTTACCGGCGACCGGTATTTCGAGGGTTCCAAATTTCTGGAAGGCGAGTTGCTCGGAAGAACGGCAAAATTCCCGGCGGGTCCTTTCCTTATCGCTTCAAGACTGGGTGTTCCGGTGGTGTATGTGTATGTAATGAAAGAAAAAAATCTTCATTACCACCTGTACGCCAGAGTTGCTCAAAATGTAAAAAAACGGGATGCCCAGGGTCTTCTCAATTCCTATACCCAGAATCTGGAATCCATGATCAGAAAATATCCGCTCCAATGGTTCAATTATTTTGATTTTTGGGATGATATTGATTAATTTTCCTACTTTTACCCCAAATAAAACTAATATTTAACGCAACATCAAAGTGATTGAGAAATTTAATTCAAAATCACTAAACACAGCTTTTCTCCTTGAAAAAAGAATTCGACATACTGGTAATTGGCAGCGGATTGGGAGGTCTTGTTTCGGCGCTGGTGCTCGCCAAAGAAGGCCTGAAAGTCTGTGTCTTAGAGAAAAATAACCAATATGGCGGAAACCTCCAGACCTTTTCCCGCGACAAACTGATTTTTGATACCGGTGTTCATTACCTGGGCGGGCTTTCCGAAGGCCAGAACCTTCATCGGTATTTTTCCTACCTCGGTATTAGGGATGACCTTCAGCTTCAGCAGATGGAGCCGAATGGGTATGATAAAATTACTTTCGGGAATTATAAAACCGAATATCCTCATGCGCAGGGCTACGATAATTTTGTAGAGCAGCTGGTTCAGCATTTTCCTGACGAAAGGGAAAACCTGCAGAATTACTGTGAAGAAATCCAAAGGGTATGCGGCCAGTTCCCGAGATATAACCTGGTAGGGAAAGACAATTATAATGAAGAAGTCCTGCACCTCAATACCAAACGGTTTATCGAATCCATTACCCCGAACAGGAAACTTCAGTCGGTTTTACTGGGATCTAACTTTTTATACGCCGGAGATTCTGAAAATGTTCCTTTTTATGTACATGCCCTTACGGTAAATTCTTACATTCAGAGCGCTTACAAGTGTGTGAAAGGAGGCAGCCAGATTTCAAAATTACTGATTAAGAGGCTTCGTGAACATGGGGTGGAAGTGCATAAACATTCTGAAGTTTCGGAATTTATATTTAATGACGGAAATATACTGGCCGGAGTACGTACAAAGGCCGGAAAAGAATATTTTGCTGAAAAGTTTATCTCCAATATTGAGATTCGTTCTGCCATCAGGCTGATCGGGGAAGACCGGCTGAAAAAATCTTTCTTAAACAGAATTAAAAGCTGGGAACCGGTTTCTTCCTGTTTCAGTGTGTATCTCGTTTTAAAACCCCGGACGGTTCAGAATTTTAATTATAATGTTTACCATTTTTCCAGTGAAGAATCGGTATGGAATGCCCATCGTTATGATAAAGATGCCTGGCCGGAAACCTATATGCTGTCCTCGACGCAATCTAAACACGACCCGGATTTCGCCGAAAGCCTGACCGCCATTTCCTATATGGATTTTGAAGAAGTAAAAAAATGGCAAGATACATTCAATACGGTAGCGGAAGAGCAGGACCGGGGAGAAGCCTATGAACAATTCAAACTTGAAAAGGCTGAAAAAATGATTGCCGCCCTGGAGAAGAAAATTCCTGATCTGAGAACATCCATCAAGAGGATATATACTTCTTCGCCGCTGTCTTATCGCGATTACATTGGCAGTGCCGACGGAAATATGTATGGGTATATGAAGAGTTCGGAAAATCCGCTGAAAACAATGGTTTCCCCGAGAACGAAAATCGACAATTTGTTCCTGACAGGCCAGTCCGTAAATATGCACGGCATTTTGGGCTGTACCATCGGTGCATTCAATACATGCGCGGAAATCATTGGAAAAGAAGTGATTGATGAAAGATTAACACAACTGATTAATAAGAACAAAGGTGAAAAATAAAGTTATTGCAGGCAGCTGTTCTTATTGGATATTATTTTTCAGCCTTATCCTGAATCTCAGCCTTATTTCCTGCGGTACAAGAAAATCCGTCCGGCATCTTCCGGAAATCAGACAATATGCGCTTGACATTCCGAAAGTGAATAAGGTTAATGATTCGACATTTAGTTTTCGTGAAAATTATTTAACCAAAAACAAGCAGAAAATCTGGGAATTATATATTAAAGGAAATCCTTTGCAGCTGGGCTATAATAACGGGGCATTGACCCAAAGCCTGATGCAGAAGCAGGAGAAAATCTTCTTCTCGAAAGTAGAGACTTTTGTTCCCTCAAAATTTAAACAAAATCTTTTACGGGGCTTTCTGAAATGGTACAACAGGAAGATGTACCTGAATGTACGTGAGGATTACCAGGCAGAGTTGTACGGGCTGTCACAGTACTCGTCGGATGAATACGATTTTATCGCCCCGAAATATCTGAGGAATCTTTACCTGCACGGTGCGCACGACATCGGTCATGCGATGCAGGACCTGATGATTGTCGGCTGTACGTCGCTTGCCGTCTGGAACGAAAATACCGAAGACGGCGATCTTCTTATCGGCCGGAATTTCGATTTTTACGTCGGTGATGATTTTGCTAAGAATAAATTTATTGAGTTTGTAGAACCGGAGGATGGGATTCCTTATATGTCCGTAAGCTGGCCTGGGATGATAGGCGTTGTTTCGGGGATGAATAAAGAAGGGATTACCGTGACCATCAATGCGGGAAAGTCTAAAATTCCGCTGACGGCCAAAACGCCTATTTCACTTGTGACGCGTGAAATTCTCCAATATGCCAGAAATATCGATGAAGCCATTGCCATTGCCAAAAAAAGAAAAGTTTTTGTCTCGGAATCCATTCTGGTTGGAAGTGCGAATGATAAAAATGCCGCGATTATCGAAGTTTCGCCGGATAATTTCGGCGTATACCGGGTTGAAAACAGCGCGAGGATTTTCTGTACCAATCATTTCCAGTCGGAGGCTTATAAAAATGACAAGAGAAATCAGAAACATATCCTGGAAAGCCATTCCGAATACCGCTACGAAAAACTGCAGGAGCTTTTGCAGGAAAACAAAAAGCTGAATCCTGAAAAGATGGCCGCTATTTTAAGAGATAAATCAGGGCTGAAAAGAGAAAAGATCGGGTATGGCAATGAAAAGGCCATTAATCAGCTTTTGGCCCATCATGCCGTGATTTTTTCTCCTCAGAAAAGACTGGTGTGGGTTTCCGCCAATCCTTATCAGCTGGGCGAATTCGTCTGCTACGACCTCAATGAGATTTTTTCGGATAAAAGACTAAAAAACGGACAGTTTTCAAAATCTGAATTAAACATTCCTGAAGATCCGTTTTTAAAAACCCGGGAATTTCAGAATTATGAACAGTATAAACTGATGAGCGCAGAAGTCGGTAAAGCTGTCGATGGAGAAATAGCGGTCAAAGATGATTTTTTTCCTCATTACCAGTCACTGAACCCCGATTTCTGGCTGGTGTATTACCAGGCCGGGAAATATTATTATCATACCAGACAATATTCTAAGGCTAAAAATGAATTTGAATTGGCTTTAAGCAAAGAAATCACTACGGTTCCTGACAGAGAAAATGTTGAAAAATATCTCAGGAAAACCCTGAAGAAAATGAAATAGCATTTTCAATATTATAAAATTATTGTGGTATTAAGATGTGATTGTTAGTATTCATGTTATTGTCTGAAATTTTTTAATTTTAGTGAAATTAATATTTTTTAACAGAGAAAATTCTTTAAATAGTATATCCTGTTAAGTATTTTTAAATATAATATTCTTTTTATTGGGAAAAATTTGTTTTGTTTTGGATTTATTATTTATATTCGTTCATTAATTTTTTAATGAATGAAAAAAATCTACTTTTTGTATTTATTTTGTTTTCTGACTGTGTTTTCCTGCAAAAGCGACGAAAAAATTGAGAGTATAGAAACGGAAGGTTCTTTCGTGAATTTCAATATCGATGCAGTTCCGTATGCAAAATTATCAACCTATATGTTTTTTACGGGAGATCTTAAAAATCTCCAGCCTAACACAAAGGTGGTTCCTTATGAGCCTGCCAGTTCACTTTTCACGGATTATGCCTTAAAAAAGAGATTTATCTGGATGCCCGGGGGGACGAAGGCAACTTATGACACCGATGATAAAATATTAAATTTTCCTGTAGGAACCGTCCTGATCAAAAATTTCTATTACAATACGATACAGCCTGGTAATACAACGAAAATCATTGAAACACGTTTAATGATCAGAAAATCAAGCGGGTGGATTTTTGCAGAATACCTTTGGAATGATGCTCAGACAGAAGCAGAACTCGTTACAGGAAGTAATTTCGCGAGTGGCAGTTCCAAAAACATTTCATTTAAAAAAGAAAACGGCGATCTCATTGCAACAGCCTACAGAATTCCGTCGGAAACTGAGTGTCTGGCCTGTCATAAGCTTGATAATAAACCGATTCCGATTGGTCTGAAACCCCAGAATATAAATGTTTCCTACAATTATCCGAACGGAATAAAGAACCAGCTGCAAAAGTTTGTAGATGAAGGTTACCTGCAAAGCTATCCTTCGAACATTGTGTCTACGGTGAATTATAAAGACACCAGCAAACCTTTAGATATCCGCCTGAGATCTTATCTCGATATCAACTGTGCCCATTGTCACCAGGACAATGCCCGTTGTGACTACCGGGCCATACGATTAAGTTTCAGTAAAACCTCGGACTTAACAAAACTGGGTGTATGTATTACGGCCGATGAGCCTATCAGTCCTTCTGTAGAAAGGATTATTATGGCAGGAAATCCTGCCAAATCGGTGATGCATTTCAGACTAAGCTCTATAGATGAAAACAACAGAATGCCCTTGCTAGGCAGAACCATTGTTCATGATGAAGGCGTCGATCTTCTAAGCCAGTGGATTTCTTCATTGAATCAAACTTGTCCATAATTTAATTTAATACTAACAAAACTTTTAATTCATGAAAAAAATATTACCCTTTTTTATTTTATTATTGAATAGTACCTGGGCTATGGCGCAATTGACATGTGCCACAGCGGTCCCTCTTGGATTAGGAACCGTTACTGCTCCCAGCGTAACCGGAACGCCACCAACCACAGCCTGTTCCTTAGGAACTCCCGGCACTAAAGGCTTGTGGTACAAATTTACGCCTACAGAAAATAAAAGCATTAAAATTGCCACCTCTTCTGCGGGACAAAATGCAGATACTCGTCTCATTGTATTTTCCGGAAACTGTAATGCATTGACTTGTGTTGCGGCAAATGACGATAGTGCAGGGGCATTTTCTGCCGTCACTTTCAATGCGGTAGCAGGAACCACTTATTACATTGTATTTGATAATAAATATTCTGCATTAGGCTTTAATATTACCATTTCTGAAGTGGTTATCGTTCCGGATCGCTTATCTTTTGTTCCGCAGTCGATCTCTGTGCCAACGAATTTTAACAACTGTATCGTCGATATGAACGGCGATTACCTCGATGACATCGTATCAGTGATGAGTGCGACGCAACTGATGATCTCTTATCAGCAGCCTGGCGGAGGATTCAATAATGTTACCTATACGGTTCCTTCTACCATCATAACACCATCCTGGAGCATTGCGGCAGGAGATTATGACAACAATGGCTACAACGACCTTATTTATGGTTCCAGCAGCGGAGTTGCATTTCTAAAAGCGAATGCCACCGGAACAGCTTACACATCCGACAGAAAATCAGAGTCTTTCCTGGTACAGAGAACCAATTTTATAGACATCAATAATGATGGAAAGCTGGACGCTTTTGTCTGTGATGATAACGCCCCGAACCGTTATTATATCAACGACGGAACGAATATGAACCATAATCAGGGCGGACTGGGAGATTTTCCTTCCGGCGGAAATTACGGTTCGATATGGATTGATTATGACAACGACGGCGATATGGATCTTTTCATCGCGAAATGCAGCGGCGGAGGTTCCGGCCCCGGCGGAAATATCGATGAACTCCACAGAAATAATGGTAATGGAACCTTTACTAATGTAGCGGCGGCGGCAAACATGGCAAATCCCGTTCAGACATGGTCTTCCGCATGGGGCGATTTTAACAATGACGGATGGATGGACGCCGTAGTGGGAATCAACTCCAACAGCAACGGTCTGAGCAAAGTGATGAAAAATAACGGGGACGGCACATTTACAGACAAATCGGCAGGATCGGGATACGATGTTGTTTATGATCTAAGCCGTGAATATGTAGCGCACGACTTCGATAACGATGGGTTTTTAGATGTTTTGGGAGCAGGAAACAGGATTATGTTTGGCAATGGAGATTTTACATTTACCCCTAATCAGACTGCATATAATTTTGATTTCTATGATCGTCCGATCGGAGATTTAAATAATGACGGATTCCTGGATATCCAAAGCGGCACTACCATCATGATGAATGCCGGAAACACGAATAAATGGCTGAAAGTAACTCTGAAAGGTACCCAAAGCAACAGAAACGGAATCGGGGCAAGAGTAGAAATATATGGATCATGGGGCAAACAGATCAGAGATGTACAAAGCGGAACCGGTTTCGCAAACATGAGCACACTGAATGCTCATTTTGGAATCGGGCAGGCCACGGCGATTACAAAAGTTATCGTAAGATGGCCATCCGGAGTGGTGGATGTCATCAATAATGTGACGCCAAACACAACCCTGAATGTTGTAGAAGGTTCATTCCTTAATACAAGCGAGGTGCAGGAAGTTCAGCAGGCATTGGCGATATATCCGAATCCGGCTCATGACATGGTCTATTTTAAGGCTCAGAAAGATTTTGTTCCTACTGAAGTTAAAATTTATGATCTTACCGGAAGAGTGGTATTGCAGAGCAAAATTGAAGGAGATTCAGTTTCTGTAAAACAATTGAATGCGGGTAATTACATGCTGGTGCTGACAGATAAAAATGGAAAAAGACTTTCACAGAAGCTAACTGTAAAGTAATTATTTATATTAATCAAAATCATGCTGCAGGATCGAAAGGTCCTGCAGTTTTTTTATTAACTATCTTCAGGATTAACCTTGTTTAAAAATAAAAAAGTAGCGATTCCTGAAATTACGGACATGGTAATGGATAATATAGCACTGCCAATGAGATATTGCAGGAGATTGTTTTTTACCAGGTCGAAATTCAGTTCCTGACTGAAAATATTGCTGTCTCCTTCCACAAAAGGTGATCCTAAAAAAAGTGATGCCGCAATGATGAAAGGGATAAAAGGAGGTAAGCTGACATTGGAAGCCACAAAAGCAAGAACCTTATTTAGTTTAAAAAGTACCGCCAAAGAGATGGTTAAAAGGGTATGAAAACCCCAAAAAGGCGAAAACCCTATGAACACACCAAGAGCAATGGAAAAAGCTTTTGTACGGTTGGTTCCGTCGCTTTCCAGTACATCTTCCTGAATAAATCTTTTAAAGCTTTTTTTTCTGAAATTAAGGATAAAGTTGCGTGGAATAATATACACTAAAGTAATCGTTACCAAAATGGTATTGAGAATGCTGATCCGCGTAAAATCTTTGAACGGCCTGAAATGCGATACCCTTTCTGCAGGATCGTACAACACTTTCACCGGAACGTTCTTTACCGGCACATGCCTCCAGGCAGTTCGTACGATAATCTCGATCTCAAATTCAAATTTCGGGGTGAAGTATTTCTTTGGAATTTTATGTAAAGGATAAAGGCGGTAGCCGGATTGGGTATCTTCCAGTTTGATCCCGGTCTCAAACCAGAACCAGAAATTGGAAAACCGGTTTCCGAAGCTGCTCTTCTTTGGAATGCCGTCCTGGGCCATATTACGGTTCCCGATCAAAAGGACATCTTCTTTTTCGTAAAGTAATGCTTCCACGAAAACGGGAATGTCATCAGGATAATGCTGCCCGTCGGAATCGATGGTGATGGCATAATGATAGCCGAGTTTCTTTGCCTTCCTGAAGCCGGTTTTAAGGCCATTTCCTTTGCCTTTGTTTTCCTGTAAATGGATGACGTGAAGTTGAGGATACTGCCCTAAAATCTCCCTGGTGGAGTCGGTAGAGCCGTCGTTGACCACAATAATGTCCTGCGTATAATCGAGAACGCCGTCAATGACTCTTTTCAGGGTTTTCTCGTTGTTGTAAGTCGGGATTAAAACACAGATTTTCTTTTCAAGAATCGCGTTTTGCACTTCGGGCAGGGTCATTGTGTTATTTTAGGGTTGCTCTTTCGGCCGGGGTAATGGTTTTGGACTGTGCGGCGAAACGTTTGATGTAATTTTTCAGGGCGGTATTCTGCTTGCTGTAATTATTCAGAAGAAATGCTTTATCGTCTCTTAGGCTTCCTCTGTATCCTACGATTTTCGGAATGTTTTCCTGAACGCTCATCCGGATTACCCTGAGTTCGGCATTATTGGGATTGCTTTTGATCACTGCTTCCAGGTTGGTTGCTCCGGATTTCACCAAAGCTTTCCGGTTGGATTTGGCAATCTTTGCTTCCATAATCTGCGCAGCAGCCTTGTATCCCTGGATTACGGCATCCGAGCCCGCAGCTTTTTCGGCCATATTGATGAAAGATTCCGTATTCGCATTGGAAGCATTGGCTTTTGCGTAGCTTTCTCTCAGCGATTCAAGATTCGACTGGAAAAAAAGGACGAAGGCCGTTATGAGGGAGAACATAAATTTCATGAGGTCAATTTTTGGTAGTTAACTGACATTTTTAATGCAATAGTCTCGCCAAAGGATGTGGTATTTTTTACTTTCACTTCTCCTTCGGTCTGGGTAATATCCAGCTGCAGCTTCAGGTCCGGTGTTTCAAATGGATTGATAATGGCCATGAATTTTACATTGGAAGCCGTCTTCAGGAATAGGGGCAGACCGGTAAATTCTTCAGAAAGTTCCTTTACGATCTGCATCATGCATACACCCGGCGTTACCGGATTTCCCGGAAAATGTCCTTTGAATATATCATGATCTTTATTCAGGGAGATGTTGGCCGTATAACTTCCGTTTTCGGCCTGCTCGTAAGACTGTAAAGTATAAAAATCCGTAAGAATAGTCTGCATAGAATTATTTTTTCATGTTAAAGGCATAATACACGCCGGCCTGGAACGTGATGTTCGAATGGTCGTTGTAAAAGGAGTATACCGGGACAAAACCTTTTTTTACCCTGGCTTCAACCCCGAAATGATCGGTGATGTCAAATCCTGCTCCTGCCGTAATGCCCAGGTCGATTTCATTAGCGGCATCGAAGTTTTTCTGTTCCACCAGAAATTCCAGCGTGGGGCCGAAATGGATATTGAATTTGTTGAAATAGAATTTGTTAACCAACTGAATACTCACATAAGAAGCCGTAAGCGTCTGTCCGTTCCAGTTGTTGATATTGGTTTCCAGTTTTGCGCCTTGTCTTGAGTAATTGATCTCCGGCTGCAATGCATAAAACCGGGCAAACCGGATATTGCCGAAAAGTCCCAGATAAAGATCGGTTTTATTTTTAAATTCCATATTGGGATCGGCATTGCCGTAGTAATCTAAATCCATATAAGAATACCACTGGGCTTTGTTGGTAAAATGCGAAAAATTGGCACCCGCCCTGATTCCCGGATTAAAAGTTACCTGTGAGAAAGCAATGGCTGAAATGATTAACGTAAATAAAGAAATAAGTTTTTTCATGTGAATTTATTCGTTTTCGGTTATCTGGAATAGTTTTATGTTTATTTTAAAATCTTTATGCTGAAGGTTGATACTGTCCGCGAAGATATGTTTTTTTGCCTCAAAAGTAAAATCGATTTTTTCCTTATTGTTTTTCGTGTAAATGATCTGTTTCAGCAAACCGTTCTGTTTGTTAAAAAATAAATAATAGGCTTTAGCATCGATCTTTGAAAGGTAAATGCGGCTGATTTCATTTTCAAAACTTTCGGCCACGGGATATTTCTGCCTTAAAAGCTGCTGAAAATCGTCTTTCAGAAAATTAATGACGATTTTTTTATCCAGATCGGGAAGGACATAATTGAGTTTAAAATCATCTCCGGAAATTTCAAAATCGATTAATTTGTTTCCGAAATCTGAAGTCAGCACAACGCGATGGGTCGTTTCATTAATTTTTTTTAATATCAGGATTCCGCTGACGTGATTTTTGTAAATATCCATCTGGCATTTATACACATAGTCTTCCTTGGAGGAAAAATACAGATTTTCCACCATTTTTTTTTCTGTATTCAGAACAGGTTTCGCATCCGTAAGCTTATAGGTTTTACAGGATACGAACGATGTGAAAATCAGGCTATAAGCTAAATTCCGAAGCAGCAACCGGTGCATTGATCTTTGTGTTTTTGAAAACGATATTGGTCGTGTCTCCCGAAGCTTCCGTCATGTTCACCTGTGAAACCGTCGACTGGTTTTTAGGAAAATACAGTTCGATCTGCTTAATGTATTTGAGCAGCTGTGCAGATTTGGGGGTGAATTTCGCAATATTGAAACTGCCGTTTTTGAAGTAAGCTACGGAAAATTCCGGATCGTTAAACATTTGTCCGTTGGAACTTCCGACAATCAGCTTATTGATCTTCTCGAAGGTTTTGCTTTTGGCATCTACGGCTGATTTTTTCCCCTGGTCGTTGATGAAAATCTTATTTTCCTTAAAGACAATACTGTACTGATAAGGCTTTGTATATTTCCAGCTCAGCATATTCGGGGTTTTTAGTGACATCTTCCCATAGGTAACGATATTTTTATCCAGGAAATCCATTTTTTTAGTCTGGTTAAAATCACTCTGCAAGGTCTTGATCTCTTTGGCTTCCGATGATACTTTGCTTACAAAAGCTTTGGCTTCCGCTCCCGACATGGCTGTATTCTGCGCGAAGGATGATCCGGAAACGGATAAAAGCATGGTGATGAAAAGATTTTTAATCATTATATAACATGTTTAAATTCAACCATAAAATAATATCCCATTTAAAATTTTGTAAATGAAAAGCTCACCAAAATGTAAAGTAAAACCTTTCAAAATGATCCCCTTTAAACTTTCACTTATTAAAAGCTTTTGGTCCTTTTACGGTTAAAATATTATCAATTGTAAATGTTGAGTAATTTTTATCCTCCAAAAATACTAATAAATTTACCAAAACATTGTACGTTTTTTCCGAAGTGTCATGAAGCAGGATGATGCTGCCTTTTTTCACTTCTTTGGTAACTTTCCGGTAAATTTTATTCTCATTTTCGGTAATGGTATCCAGTGAGCGCACGTTCCAGCCAATGCTTTTTTTTCCGGTCAGCTTTATCGCTTTGGCAATATTCGGATTGGTAACCCCGAAAGGCGGGCGGTACAGATAGGTCTTCAGATTTCCGGTTTTCAGCATGACTTCATCACACTTTTTCATTTCTTCCACCATTTTTGAGGTGGATAAAAACCCGGTCTGATTGGAGTGTGAGTAGGTATGATTCCCAACAGCATGGCCTTCATTAATAATCCGCTGAAAGGTTTCGGGATATTTTTCAATCTGTTTTCCGATGCAGAAAAAGGTGGCTTTAATATTATTTTCTTTTAAAAGATCTAAAAACTTCGGGGTAAACTCCGTCGGTCCGTCATCGAAAGTCAGGGCTACTTCCTTTGTTTTTGTTCTTTTGTGTGTAATGCTATTGACAAAATAGCCAAGCTCGATATCAAAGGATCCCCAGATTACCATGGCTGAGAACATCAGAAAACAAAACAGATATACCCAGACTGTCCCATGAAACGTATAGATAAACACGTTGCAGAAGAGGTAGAATAGGATAAATAAATAATGTTTCATTATATTTCTTCGTTATCAATATTCAGTTTGTCGATATTTTCCTTGACCAGTTGCTCCAATCGGTTAAGCTGATGTGATATCAGGTTAATTTATGCAGGTGGCGCTTGCACAATTTGAAAATGTTGAAAAGGTCGAATATGTTGAGAATACGTATATAAAAAGTTTTTTAAGCTCTTTCCAGCAAAACCAGACTATGGTCGTTTCCACTAAGATGATTGTAAAGTAAAATATTCTTTACTTCCTCTTTTTTCACCTCATTAATTCTCATTACTTCCGGGATTTCCTGTTTTTTCAGGATCTGGCAAGCCATAAACGTTGAAAAACCGCTGGCGGTATTGAACTCTCCGCTTAGATGTTTATAATACAGCAAAGCAGAGTCCGTGAACAATTCCATGGCTTGTGTATAATAAGCATCAGACTTTGCATCACCGCTGAAACCCAGAATTACGGCATCGATTTCATTATTCTTCAGGTTATTTTCAGCTAAAAAATCTTGAATAAAATCTTGTATTTCTTCCAAGTCCAGCCGGTTGGTGATCCGGATGTCTTTCAATCGGGCATAAGAACTGTCCTTTTTATCTTTGCTCATCACAAAAAAGCTGGCGCCTTCGCCCCAGACAACGCCGTCCGTAGTTGAGTTCAGGTAATCTACAGGAAGATGTTCTTCTTTTTTAATAGTTTTGTTGAGTTCATACAATTCCATTGTTCTTTCGGTTTGTTCATCTGTGGAACCTACCAGAACATTTTCGGCTTCACCATCATTAATCTGAAGTTTAGCATCTAAAAATGAAAATTCGAGTGATGAAGAACTGTTTACATAGGTGAAATTATAAGCGTGGCATTGCAGCCCCAATGCAATCTGTCCCGCAACGGTATTATGGGTCGACTGGATAAAATAAGTAGGCGTAAGAAACTCTTCGTTGTTGTCCAGCACATTTTTCAGAAATTTTTCGGAATCCTGCGAACAGCCGATTCCGGTTCCTACGATAATCGCATCCGGGTTCTCGATTCCCGCTTCCTTCAAAGCATATTGAGATGCCACGGAGCTCATTTTTACCGTTTTAGACATTCTCCGGATCATAGCCGGCGGAATGAATTCTTTGTAAACGGGCTCAACGGCTTTGAGAACCTGGTTTGAGTTAAAGGGATGAAGATTTTCAAAGAAATTTTCGTTTAAAGTGTCCTGTACAGAGATGCAGGCGGCACTGTTGATATAAGCGTCCGTCATGATTTCGAGAAAATTAGGGTTGAACAATTTCCTCCGAATCCGAACGAATTGGAAAGGACGTGATCTATATTTTTTTCTTTTAGTTCCGTCACCGGTGTCAGGTCAAATTCTGCCATTTTGGTTTTGAAATTCAGGTTTGGGAAAATAAGGCCGTTCTGGATGGCCAGTAATGAATATACGGCTTCAATTCCTGCCGCAGCAGCTAAAGTATGACCTGTAAATGCTTTTGTAGAACTGAATTCAGGAACTTTTCCTTCTCCGAAGATCCGGATCATTGCGATTCCTTCCGAAAGGTCGTTGTTTGGCGTTGCCGTCCCGTGAACGTTGATGTAATCGATGTTTTCTTTATCCAAACCGGAGATTTTCAGAGCTTTTTCCATGGCGAGATAAGCACCCTGTCCGTTTTCCGAAGAAGCCGTCTGGTGGTGAGCATCGTTGGCATTTCCGTATCCTGAGAGATAGCCGATGACTTTTTTATTTTCTTTTTGGACCGCCTCATCAGATTCCAGGACAATGAATGCCGCGGCTTCCCCCAGATTCAATCCTTTCCGGTTATTGTCAAAAGGTGTGTTGTAGGAATCGGTAAGAATCATCAGCGTATTGAACCCGTTTAAGGTAAATTTGGAAAGCGCGTCTGTTCCGCCGACGATTACCCGGTCCAGAACACCGTTTTTAATAAGCTTTGCCCCCATCATAATCGCATTGGCTGCTGAAGAACAGGCGGTGCTGATCGTGGAGACCATGCCCTTTAAACCTAAATAATCGGCGATTAATAATGAGGAATTGCCTGCATCATGGGAGTCAATATATTTTTGCTTGTCAGGAAAATCTTCGTACGTGTAGAAGTAGTTTTCGGTAACATCCATTCCGCCGACACTGGTAGAGGAGATCAGACCTGTTTTGTATTCATTGATATCCGAAATCCCAGCGCTTTCGATGGCTTCTTTTGCGGCAATCATGCCAAACAGGGCTGTTCTTGTCGCATTCTTTTCATCTTTCAGCTGAAGTCTTTCCATCAGCTGTGCGTTGGAAAGCTTGATTTCTCCGGTTTTGATATGTCCGGCGTGGCGTGTTTCAAACAATTGGATGTCTGAAATCCCGTGCTTCCCGGACTGTAATGAACTCAGGTTTTCTTCCACGTTGTTCCCGATGGAAGAGATGATGCCCATTCCTGTGATGGCAATTTTTTGACCCATGTTTAAAAATGTAACAATATATCAGTGTAACAGTTTACCAATGGTTAGAATGTTACACTGATATATTGGTATATTAATTTATTTTGTTCTGTTTTCTTCGATAAATTTCGCCATCGTATCGATAGAGGTAAAAATTTCCTTTCCTTTCTTGGGATCGGATAATTTGATGCCGTATTCTTTATCCAGAAGAACGATCAGCTCAAGCGCGTCGATAGAGTCAAGACCAAGACCTCCGCCGAATAAAGGATCCGTATCCTGGATTTCCTCTACCGCAACATCTTCTAAATTAAGAACTTCAATGATTTTGTGTTTTAATTCTTCTCTTAAGTTTTCCATATTTTTTAAAATTTACCAATGTATCAATCTACCAGTTTACCAATAGGATATTACTGAATATGATTGTTACAATGTTATACTGTTATATTATTAAATTACGCAGTCAGCAAATATACAAAAGCTTTATAACTTTCCTGATAAAGTTCTACCCAGCCGCACAATACTTTATCGGCTTTTCCCGACTGTATAAGCTGTCCGGCATAGCTGTTTACAAATTCTTCGTCGAATTCATCCAGTACAAAAAACGCATTTTCGGTCTGCATCTTGTGCCGGATACTGATCTCACCTACACAGATGTTGGGCAGCGTGTATACAAAAACCGCAGGACTCGGAAAATAGTTTTCAGGTGAATTAATGCTTTCCTGATATTTGGAATCGGTATCCAGGCTGGAGGAACGGTTGGCAAAAACCAGGCCGGTCCGGCTGTGATCTTCATTTTTTAAGATTATTTCAGAAGCCAGGAAAGCCAGTTTGCTGAGGTTATCCATTTTGTGAAATTTTGGATAGCCTAACTCCATGCTTTTATAGGCTTCTTTGGCGAAATCTGAAAAATTTCCGACAGGGAGTTCAAAAACGGTTTCGTCGTTCAGAATAATTTTTGAATTTTCGATGAGGCAGGTTTCTGTTTTCTTCATGAATACGTTAAAAAAAGGATTAGGGCTTCCGCTCCGGGTTTTGATGGGCATTGAAAACAGACAGAATAATTACTCTGTCATCCACCGTATCGAAAATGATAATGTAGGGAAACTTACGAAGATAGGCTTCTCTATATTTACTTCCTTTGATCTGAAAATGTTTTGGGTTATTTTGAATCTGAAGAAAATATTTTTCAACCTGCATGAGGAATTTTTCCCCAAGGCCTGTTTGCATGCTCTCATAGTAAATGTAGGTCTCCAAAATTTCAAGACCCGCCTCTTCCTGTACGATCAGTTTATACATCATTTTAAAGAAGCTTTCGCCTTTGCTTTTACTTCCTCCCAGGTAAATGATTTTGATTCTCCACTGATGTACTTTTCTTTTCTCTTATCAAGCTCTTCATAAAACCATTCAGGAACAGACGGCTGATCCTCTTCCTGCTCTTCAGCATCAATAATCCCGTTGAAAATCCGCAGGATCCTGTCGTCTGCCGTCTCAATGAATTCGTGAATTCTTTTTCTGATTTCTAAGGTAGATTCCATTTTTTAAACTTAATCTATCAAAAATACGAAATTATTATTTACATTTTTCCAAAACAACCGCCGCATTACACCCACCGAATCCGGAAGCGGTTTTCAGAATATATCGGATGTCTGCAGGTTGATTTTCTCTGATGATATTCAAAGATTGGGAGATTCCCTGCTCTTCAAAGTTTTTGGATGGGATCAGGGTGCTGTTCAGGGCACTTTCCATGGAAATGATGCTTTCCAGCAGTCCCGAAGCGCCCAGGCAATGTCCGTAATAGGCTTTCATGCTGTTGAGGGGAATATGCTGCAGTTCCATCCTGTTGAAGGCAATGGCTTCCATTTCATCGTTGTAAATGGTTGCTGTACCGTGGGCGGAAATAAAATCAATCTCTTGCGGGGAAACCTGTGCTTCTTTCATGGCATTCCTGATGCTGGCAAACAGCCCGTCGCCTGTTCTGGAAGGGCCGGAAATATGGTTGGCATCATTTACTGCCGAATCTCCGGCTATTTTAAAACTAAATTTTTCGTTCCCTGTAGGTTCGGAAGTTATATAAACGGCTGCTGCGGCTTCACCGATGTTGATGCCGTCCCGGTTTTTGTCATAGGGTTTACAGATTCTGGTTCCGATGGCCTGAAAGGAATTGAAGCCCGAAATCACAAACTCCGAAATCTCATCACCGGCGATGACAAAAGCATCTTTGTATTTTCCTGCCCGGATCATATTTTTCGCAACGGCCATAGCCATCACTCCGGAAACGCAGGCATTGGAAACAACGACAGGTTTGGTTTTAAATCCGAAAAAATCGGCAATTTTTTGAGCCAGGCTTGAAAGAAAAGCACCTTCCGGTAATGTTTCTTGATTTTTTAATAAACTGATATTCCCTTTTGTGGTGGATAAAATAAAAGCCGTACCTTCTGAAACGGGATGTTTTTCAACCAGAGGTTTTAGGCTTAACAGGAACATCTTTTCCAACCGGGTAAAATGCTGTGGGTTTTGAACTTCAAAGACTTTATCAAATTTTTCATTGAGTTTTTCATCCTCTATCATGGAAGCATAAAAAGGCTCCTGATTTTCGATAATCTTGTGTAAGGAAACACCGGATTTCCCTTCTAAGAGAGCATTCCAATTCGAGGAAACATCAAAACCCAAAGGCGTGATGCAGTTATAATCCGTAATGTAAATTTCGTTGTTCATTCATTAATGAAATTTTCGATTCATATCTGGTAAAGCCAAAATATAGCTAAAGTCCCATTTTATCTTTCCATGCCTGAAAAAATTCAGGATTGTATAAGCATAAATTATTATCGGAATCCAGAAAAACCTGAATGGTTTCTCCCGAACAGACCAGCTTGTCTTCCTGGTTAAAAAGTTCGTACCGGTAAATTAACTTGGCAGAAACCGAATTCACGAATGTCGTAACAATCCTGAATGTTTCCCCGTATTTCAAAGGAAGAAAATGTTCGCAGGTACTTTTAACGATGGGGGTTACAAAACCTGCTTTCTGAATATCAAGGTACGTTAAGCCGTGCTGTCTTCCGAAGGCTTCTCTTCCGTCTTCGAAATAGACGATATAATGGCCGTGCCAGACAATTCCCAGCGGATCTGTTTCATTAAATCTTACCCGTACCTCTTCGGTACACGTCAATATATTTTCTTTAGACTGCATTTTGTTTTCTTTCATAAAATAATGAAATACCCACCATTGCGATGTAGAATAAAAATAAAAACGTAATTTCTTTGGCAATACCGCCGATTCCGCTGTTTCTTAAAATAATATCATAATACGCATTCAGCCCCCAATTCATCGGAGAAAATTTAGCGATGGTCTGCATAAATTCGGGCATTAGAAATACCGGAACCCAGATTCCTCCGATGGCTGCCAGAACCACTACGGAAGTCGCTCCGAATGGGGCCGACTGTTCCTGTGTATCTGCTATCGTTCCCAGTAAAACGCCGAATCCGATAGCAGCCAATCCCGCAAAGATCGTTACGATAATCATTGGGAACATCTTCCCGGTAACGTCGAACTGTGGCAGATCCATATAGGGGAACAGGTAAATCCCGACGGCCACCATCAGCAAAAACTGGATGACACAGATGATAAGATACGTAAAAGTCTTTCCGAGGATGTGAACGAAATAAGGCGTCGGGCTGATTCTTGCCCTTACACTGGTTCCCTGGCTTTTTTCTTTAACTAAATTAATCGATAACGGCACGACGATAAAGAAAATCGCAAATAGTGCCCATGCCGGAACATTATGCTGAACGGAATTCGGCATCACATCCATTTCCCCTTTCTTCGGAGTGATTTCTTTAAAACCGATCAGGCTTTTGTCTTTTTCAAGATCTTCCGTAGTACCCAGCTGATCCTGGAATGCTTTGTAGATCTTTTTATTTTCGATTTCAAAGACCATTTTGTTGATGGAATTCATCACATTATTTTTGAATCCGATGTTGGTGGCCGGATCAAAATACAAATGAATCTCTTTGGCTTTCGGGGCTTCTTTCTTTAGTTTTGCAGAATCTGATTCCAGGCCGAATGAACTTACAATCGTCTGTACCTTGGAATCGATATTGGAATTGATGTCTTTCGTTAAATGCTCAGGAATAACGATCGCCATCTGGTAATCTCCGGAAAATACGGCATCCTGTGCGGATTTTTCAGTGAAATCGGTCAGCAATTCAAACGTATTGCTGTTTTCAAGTTCTTTTTTTATGCTCTGTGAGACTTCAGACCTGTCGTGATCGATGAAAATAACCGGAATTTTCGAGCCTTCCAGGTTTTTAAACGTGGAATCCTGGATCAGGGTGATCGTGATGATCAGCAGCAGCGGCATTACGAAAATAATGACGATCCCTCCGATATCTCTTTTCAGCAAAAGGATTTCCTTCACAAAACTTCTCCACAATTTATACAACAACATCGCGTAATTCTTTTCCGGTTAATGAAATAAAAACATCTTCTAAATTTTCCGCATGGGCAACTTTACCGATCAGTTCTTCCGGTGTTCCTACCGCGTGGATTTTACCATGATCGATGATCGCAATTTTTGTGCAGAATTCCTCAGCTTCCGAAAGGTGATGCGAGGTGTAAATAATGCAGGTCCCTTTTTTATTTAAATCCAAAAGATAATCGATTATCGCTTTTTTGGACTGAACATCCACGCCAACAGTAGGCTCGTCCAAAAAAAGAACCTTCGGGTTATGAAGTGTTCCGGCAATCAGGTTGCATCTTCGCTTCATGCCTCCGGAAAACTGTTCTACTTTTTTATCGGCAAATTTTGATAAGCCCATGATTTCCAGAGATTCATCAATAGCTTTTTTTAAATTTTTATGGCTTAACCCGTAAAGGCTCCCGAAGAACATCAGGTTTTCCCGGGCAGTCAGCGTAGGATACAAGGCATATTCCTGCGGAACGATGCCCATGATCTGCCTGAGTTTAAAACCATTTTTCTGGTGGGAGAGTCCATCGATCGTAAATTGTCCCGAAGTCGGTTTTATAAGTCCCGAAAGCATAGAAATCAGAGTGGTTTTTCCAGCTCCGTTGGGGCCAAGGATTCCGTAGATTTCATTCTTATCGATGATCAAAGAAATATCGTTCACCGAAAAGTCTTCAGCATTTTTATATTTTTTGTACAGGTTTTTTATCTCTATGAAATGCTCCACGTTATATCGCTTTTCTGAGTTTTTTATAGAAAGCTTCTTCCAGGTCGGCAATATGAAGCATGGTTTTTGAAAGCTGGTTGTAGATGTCGCTTTTGGAATTCCTGTTTTTATATACCCGGGCAATATCTACGGCAAAATCTCTCCAGAGATCACCGATCATTGTAATTTCTTTGGAGAGTTCGTTGAGTTGGTCATTTTTCAGGGTAACTGCCGCTTCCTGTAAGAATGCTCCGTAAATGAACCTGAATCCGCCGCCGCCAGTACCGATTTCTTCCTGCATCCGGATCAGTTGTCCCAGATAGTGATTGGTGGTTTTCGTGCCTTTTTTCTCAGCCCATTTCGGAATGCTTTTCGCGACCCATCTCATGGCTTTTACTCCGATGATCGGAACCGGAGCCAGCATATTTTTGCAGGTATCTTTAATCCCTTTTTTAATGGCTTCTTCCAGATTCACTTGTTCCGGAATATAGGTCGGGTAATACATGTGTCCTTTCGGGGGAAGCGCGCCTTTGGCATATCTTACTTTTTCCAGCTCGGCTTCGGTAAGGGTCGTGGTGTAATCCATCACCGGATCGCTGATCAGGAATTTTCCGTCTTCCTTGCCATACACCACAAGATTATGGGCATTGAAATGGAATTTATATTCTTCCGGAAAGTAGGTTAGGTTAAAAACGCCCACCTGAAGACCTGTGGGAATATTGTTTTCCAGGTTTTTTTCCAATGCTTTCTGAGCTTCATCCGGATTGGAGAATTTCAGTCTTTTAATTTTAATTCCCAGTCTTTTTGCGGCTTTGCTGAAGATCGCTCCGGGCATCGGGCGGTAGCTGAATCCGGGTGCGAAATTTACTTTTAAAAAAGGGAGGTATACAAAGAATAATCCCGAACCGATCCCGAAGATCATCGGCTCGCTGAGTTTCAACCCTTTGTTTAATAATAAATTGGAGGCAACACCGTTCTCGCAATGCGCAGTCTGATGGTGTTCAAAATTAAGTTTCATTCTTAGCTTGGTATTACAGAACCCGCAAGGTTCCTTTATTTTCCGTTGAAATTTTTGAGTTCATCTGTTGAAATTCCGAAGGCATCGGCATATTTTTTCAGGACAGATTCGCTTAGTGTTTTGAATACTTTTGGTTTGCCATGTCTTTTTACACGCCACTGCCACATCCCGACATAAGCTGCCAGAACCTGAAGGTCCATTTTATTAAGCTCCATGAAGTAGACGATAGGGCTTACGGTGTTGCTGGCGACGTTCTGCCTGGCTTCTTCAATCCTTTCGCTGATCAAAGCCAGAGATTCCTCCAAAGCAGCTTTCTTAGCTTCCCAGCCGATGCTGTTTGCCGTGGTGTAATTGTTATTTTCATCCGTTACATACAGTACTTCTGTCATGTTGGCAGATTGTAAGTTGCTTTCGTCCTGTGGAAGATCTTGTTTTTTCATTCGTATTAGGGTTTTACTTCCTGAATAAACAAATTTATTTCAGCTCTTATTAATAATTCATCGTGATGAAAAGCTTCACAAAAAATATGGCAGATATTCTCAAATTTCGAAATCAGTGAAGCTTTGGAAATGATTCGGTCACCTACTTTTGGTAATGCAAAAACTTCAATTTTCTTTATGTTGGTAATGAAGCCGATCACTTTTGTGTGGGCTTCCTGATTTTCAAAGAAGCTTTGACCGAGGATTGAAGAGCAGGTTTGTGCCAGGTTTTCAATCAGTCCTGCTTCTGCAAACTCATTATGATGAACAAAAATGTTGTTTTCTTTGATCTCGAAGGAAGTCACTACTTTTTCTTCAGTCAATTCCAGAATGTAATCTGCCATGAGCATCGGCTCGCGGTGTGGCAGGAAATTATGTATATTGATGATGTTTTCTTCCTTGATTTCCATGATGTTACATTTTTAATCATAATTATTTTACAACAGTTTTCATCTGGCTGCCGGCAATCACCTTATCGTTCAGTCGGGTAGTGGTGTCAACTAAGGTTACGCCCATGATCTCACTGAGGATTTTGACTTCCGTAGTAAGAACATCTCCTGCTTTTGGGAGAGTATGGGCCTCGAATGTTTTTATGGCGCCGATATATCCCGTCGGAGCTTCTTTTCCCAGAAGATAAAATTTGTATCCGGTATGAAGGGCTACGCTCTGTGCCTGATGTTCAATGAGCCCGGATGCCTGAAAGATTCCGTCCTGAACAAAAATGTTTTCCTCTTTGATTTTAAATCCTGAAACCAGATGATTTTCAGAATATTCGTCAATACGGTCCACCATTACAAATGGAGCTCTTTGAGGAATTAAGCTTTCCACAAAATCCTGATCAGAGGTAGGCAATTGGTTTTCCATTAGCAAACAGTTAATAAAGCGCAGGAATAGGCAAATCTTCCGCTTTCAGGAACGCAGAGAAGTACTTTTTCACCTTTTTTAAGCTTTCCTGAATTCATAAGCTGTTCCAGGGCGATGAAAATTGATCCCGCACCAATGTTTCCTACTTCTGAAAGATTATAGAACCATTTTTCCCAAGGGAAATCGAGCCCTACATTGGCAAATTCATTTTTTAAACCTTCTTTAAAATAACCTGAGGAAATATGTGCCAGCACATGGTCTATCGTATTCGGGTCAAGATTGTGCTTGTCGAAAGATGATCTTAAACTTTCGGCACCTTTTACCAGAATGTATTTATCTAAAATTTTCGTATCCTGCTTTAATGCAAAAATAGATTGCTTCAGCCATTCATCTGATGGATAATCTGCCCAGGATTTTAAGCTTCCGTCTTCCTGCTTTTCACAACCTGCATACATACAGGCTTCTATTTCGTGAGCGTAAGAATAAAAATCGATGAATTCGATCTTCAGGGAAACCTCATTTTCTCTCGGCTTATTTTCCAGAAGGAAAGCTCCGGCACCGTCAGAAAGCATCCATCTCAGGAATTCTCTTTTGAAAGCGATAATGGGTCTTTCTTCCAACAGAGCCAGGTTTTCTGCCTCATGGTTGAATTTATCTGCCGTCATCCATGCAGACATTCTTTCGGAACCTAAGCAAACCGCATTGTTGTGAACGCCGGCTTTTACGGAAAGAAATCCGTAATTGAGGGCATTCATCCCGGAATTGCAGAGTCCGGAGGCTGTATTGATGGCCAGGGGTTTGTTGATATCAAGCTCACCATGAATCATCGAGGCATGGGAAGGCTGGATCTGGTCAGGAGAAGAAGTTCCTACCGAAAGGAGTTCCATATCCTCTTTTCTGAATTTATCATCAAAAAGCTGCTTCACTGCATTGGCTGCAATCTGAGCATTGGTATGGGTAGGATTTCCTTCTTTGTCTAAAGCATAATATCGCGTCGTGATTTTATTATTTCTTAAAATAAGTGCTTTAGCTTTAGATTTTGCGTCATTTATATAACCAAGATACGTTTCCATTTCATCATTAGAAACCGGTTCATTCGGCAGGTATGTTGATGCTTTTGTTATAAATACGTCGTACATTCTATTTTATATTAATTCCTTGTAAATATTCTCTTTGTTTTTTTCTTTTAAACCAAAAGATAGGTGTTGTAAGCAAATGTAAAACCAAAACAATTGGTGAAATAATCCAGATTGCAGCCATCAAATATACCTTAAAGAATTTGATCAGCAAAGGTCGCTTTTCTTTTTTCCTGATAATGAGGTTAGACCAGACTTTGAAAATCTTGTTTCCTACTTTTTCCACCCTTACCAGGAAGGCCCTGATTTCTACCGCACCGTTCTTTACGAGCTCGGGCTGCAGCGTTTCCAGGGTGTTTTCTGAAAAATGCTTTTCAATAATCCTTCCGTATTTCGGGGAGCCATTGATTTCTTCGTCTGAAACACCCGCGGCAGGAAGCATTCCTGATTTCTCTTTTTTCCCGGTGGTCATCCAGCGAAGAATCGTCAGTACACTGGTGTAATTGTCATGTCTGTCTACAAGAGCGATATTTCCGACCAGCCTGGCTTGCATTTGTTTTAAATATACTTTCAGTTTTTCCTGGGAAAACATCCACATATTCCTAGTTCCGGAAATCGTAACTACGGGAGTGTCTTTGAGTATATTTTCTGCAAAACCACTCTTCAGGAATGAAATGATCGGAATGGAAGGCGTAAGATACCATACCTGATATCCGAAAAGAATCAAATCGAACTTTTTGTTCAGGACCTCTTCCGGCGGTGGAAGAATTTCACTCGGAATCTGAAGGTAAGATTCGGGAAACGTGTTGAAAAATACATCACCGGACCATGGGAAAGGAAAATCTTTTTTCAGTCTGATGTTGTAGTACGTCACGTCATATTGCTCACTTTTTTCCTCAAACGGGAGGGCGATATTTTTTACGATATCTTCCAGCTGTCCGGACTGAGTGTAGTATATAACCAGTATATTTTTTTTCATTAATTCTTTTTATCCGTTACAAAAATATGCTTTTCATATTTATTATTCAGAACTAAATACTTTTAATGATTCAGAACTGAATTTTAGTGCGTAGTCAGCATTGTTTACCATTCCGCTTTTTACATTACAAAAGATGATAGTTCCGGGAAGCTGCTCCAGTGAAGCGATGTCAAAATTTTCATCTGAAATCAGCAATACGTCAATGTTTTTATTGATTTCACTCATGCTTTCTATGTAATTGATCTTCCTTCTTTTCACCAGGTAATTCTGTCTGGCAATCTGTCTTTTTTCGTTATTTTTAATATGACTGAACATTCGTCTTCCTGCCTGCTGAAGCGTCAGTAAAACATCTTTCTGTCCAAAATCATCGGCGATATGAAGGATATTCGCATTTTTCGGAATATGTTTATTCAGCTGAAAATAAACACTTTTATTCTCCTTGAAATCTGCTTTTACTTCACTTACCACTTCATTATCTTTATATAAAAAGCTTAAAAAAAGTTTTTTCTTAAAATAATTTTCATCTTCAAGCTCTCTTCTCAAACCGGCAAATTCTTTTCTGAAATGAGCATTGATTTTTTTTGCCCTTTCTGAATAATTTAATCCAAAACTCGGATCTTCTTTTTTAATCCGCTCACCAATTTTTACGGTTATTGAGCCGTCATAAATGATAAAATCTCCTTTGGGTAAAACTTCAGAATTCCCATGGATATAAATAGGTAAAATATCAAGGTTAAACTGTTCAGCCAGATAAAATGCTCCTTTATGAAACCTTTTGATGTCATTGGTATAAGAACGCTCCGCCTCAGGAAATACCACCAGCGAATAGCCCTGATTGATCTTTTCCTGCAGTTTGCTCATCCCGTTTTCAATACCCTGAGATACGGGATAAAATCCCATGGCCTTTACCATTTTCCCGAACACAGGGGATGTATATACCCAGTCATTGACCAGGTAAACGATCTTATGAGTCGCCATTGCAATAGCCAAAGTATCCAGGAACGACGTATGATTGGCAATAATGACTGCCGGCCTGTTGAAATCTTCTTTCGTAACTTTAATGACCTTTTTCCTTACCCATGGATTCGTAAACAGCACGGAAGTTAAAAACCTGGCGGAAATTAATTTAAAAAAGTTCAGGGTTTTTCCTTTTGAATTTTTGGCGAAAGGGCTGATGATCAGTGAAAAGAATAGACCTCCCAATCCATAATACAGGAAAGAAAGGATTGAATGTAAAAAAAGTCTGAACGTAATCGGCGAAAGTCCTTTTCTCGCCCTGTTGGTAATCAGCAACCTGAACCAGAAAGGGTACAGGGTTGAAGTAATAATGATCACCGAAAACATCCCAATTAATGCTACCAGCGCCAGCGAATGAAGCGCCGGGTGTTTGGCAAAAATCAGTGAGCCGATCGATAAAATAGTCGTAAAAACGGCCAGGATAATGGATGTCCTGTAGGTCGGAAGTTCATTTTTTCCGGTCGTATGTTCCTTTTGCATGGCCTGCGTAAGGAAGATGCTGAAATCATCACCTACACCAAATACCAGCGTACAGACCACGGTACTGAAAATATTAAGCTCGAGCCCCAGAAAGTATAAAATTCCAGCTGTTACAATCCCGGTAAGAACAATCGGGAACATGGTAAGAACCGTAAGTTCAAAATTCCTGAAAAATACGATGATCGTGAGAATAATGGCTAAAAGAGAATAATTGATTAGGGTATTGAACTCCCTTTTCAGCAGGCCAAGGAAATTCTCATTCATCTGCTGGCGGTCGATGGCCAGAACATCGTGTTTTTGCTCAATATCTTTAATGAAAGCATCTCTTTTGCCTTCATCTACTTTCACCACATTAGAGACCGTAAAGAATCCGTTTTCCTCACTCAGGAATTCGGATACCTGCAGCGCCTTTATTTTTTCGTAGTCCTTAAGGCTTATCGGGGTATAGTTTTTATTTAAATGATCATTAAACTGGTTGAATGCAGCGCTGTTAAAGCCATATTCATTTCCATTTCTGATCAGCTCCGACATTGTAGACGCTTTTTTTTCTTTCGTCCAGAATGTATTCCATTCTTTTATTTTTTCATCCTGGTCTTTTTGTGATAAAACCACCTTTCCCAAAGAATTATAGTTCATGATTTTCCCTTCCTGCTTTTCTTTTTCAAGGAAACCGCTCAGCGCTGAATTTTTCGTAAGGGCTTCTTCCGCAGAATTCCCGTAAGAAATGGTATAAATGGATTTTGAAGTGATATCCGAAAGCTTCTGAAGTTTCGCTTCACTGATCTTGAGGTCTTTAGGAATATAATTCAAATCTCCGATGTCCTCATTAAACCCGACATGCCTGAACCCAAACAGGCAGGCAATAATGATTACCGAACAGCCGATGATCAGAGGTTTGTTCTTTTCGTAAGGATAAGCGCCTATTTTATCGATAAAATTGGTGTTGGCTTTCTTTTCTTTTTTCGGATGATACAATTGAGGAACGATGATTAATGCCGTGACCGAAGAGAGGATCACGGTAATCGCGGCAAATAGGCCCAGGTCTTTTAGCGCTTCCGAACGGACAAATACGAGGCACAGAAAAGAAACAGCAGTCGTTGCACTGCTCAGTATGATCGGCTGGGTGATTTCTTTGTAAAGCTCTTCTATATTGTTGTTGTGCTTGTAATGGGTAAGAATATGAAGCGCATAATCGATCGTTATCCCAATCAGAATAGCACCTACACTCAGCGAAATAGCCGAAATTTTATCTTTAATAAAGTATAAAATCAGTAAAGCCAGTAAAACCGAAAAAACCGTCGGCAGGAAAACAATAATCGGGGTAAAGAAATTCCGGAAATAATAAATCAGTAGAATCAAAAGTACGGTCATGGAGATCATCACGGTATTCTGAATGTCTTTTTTGATCTGCTGGGCATTGGCCACCGCTATGACAGGGGAACCGAAATAGCTGATTTCCGTTTTGCCTTTAAATTGTTTATTGAGGTGATCTTTTATTTCATTAAGTTCATTGACGAAAGTTTCATTGTGTTTGGTGTCGTTGCTCTTATTTTTTGGATCGATAAATAGCAGGAGATTTTTTCCGTCTTTGGTAACGATATAGCTGTTTTCGAGTTTAAAATCCTTACTGATATTAAGCGCGTTTAATTTTTTAATGCCTAAAAAAGTAATTCCAAGGGGATCTTTTTTGATGAATTCCTTCGTGACTAAGCTCGTGGGAGATGCCAGTGAAATATAGTTACTTTCTACCTGTTTTGAAATACTGTCCTTATTCAGTTTTCTTTCGATTTCCTTATAATCATTTTCATCTAAAAATAAGGGAAGGTGCTGATTGACAAAATCAAAAGTCTCCGAAATTTCATTGTCATTTACTTTTCCCTGAATGGAACCTATATACTTCTTTAAAGGCTCCGTTTTCTGCAAAAAGGCGTCGGCAGTCTCGGAAAGCTGGAAGTTATCTTCCTTCGATTTATTTTCAATGATGACAATAATTTTGTCTGAAAAGTTGAGCTGCTTGAGAACTTTTGCCGTAAGGTCAGACTTTTCATTTTTCGGGATGATCTGATTGATATCTTCTTCAAAATTGATTTTTGAAGCGAAAAAGCCGCATGCCACAGCAATTCCTACCGCAAAGAGTATGGATAAAAGCCTGTTTTTAGAGATCAGGTAATATAAAAAAATGAAGAAACGATGCATCAGGTTATCAAATCAAGTTTGCAAATTTAATTTTTTCATTACAGTCTGAAAATTTTTAACATAAGTTTGTCTGAAAATCAATAAAATATTTAGTTAAAATCGAAAAAATATATACTTTTGTAAGAGTTCCCTATTAATGACGAAAAAAAAGCTTGGCCGTTGCCTGGAATTATTATGCTTAAAACATTTGATGAAAAAATAAACGAATTTCTATTCGTGATCGTACTCCCGTTCCTTCTGTTTTTCATGTCTTACTACGGATTTGAATCTTCTTATGTCGTAAGAATCAAATTTTGGGAGAAGACCCCGGATTTCATGTTTTCATCGGTCTATGCCTACCGGGTTATCCCCAATTATTTAAGTGTTCATGTAACGGAAACTGTGACGTTTATCGTCAATAATTATATGCCTTTTGCGAAAAGCTTTCTTTTAAAACAGGGTTCATTATTCTATCACAGCACTTTTCTTATCAATGTTTTCTTCTTTCTTCTGGCTTCTATTTTTTTAGATAAAATTTTTAAATTAAAATCGGGGCAACAACTTCTGCCGAATGAAAATGCAGGAAGAATGCTTCACCTGATTGCTGTATTTTTTATGGTGATCGTACAGTATGTGCCGACAAACTGTGATTGTATCGCCATTTTTTTTTACGTCCTGGGAATTTTTTTCAATCTTAAATATCTGCAGGAAAACAAACCGGTGTATTTTATTTGCCTGGCTGCGGTTATATTTATTTCCACCTGCGTCAGGGAAACGGCTTGCCTTAATATTGCTTTTTTTGCGGCGGTTTTTATCGAACCCGTTCATCTCAGGAAAAGAAATTTTGTCTGTGTAAAAGAGGTTTGCTTTCTGGTTCTGGCCTTTATTCTGCCCTATATAGTTTTGCGTCTCATGATTCATCAGCACACCTCCTTTGTGGAGGGGATTTATTTGGTTAAAAATTTTACGAGTCCTTACAATCTTCTCGGGCTTTTATTTGGCTTACTGGGTATTTACTTAAGTTATAAAATCTCTGGAAAAGCCGGAAAACGACTGATCATAAAGTATCTGTTATTCTCTTTACCTTACATTCTCATGATTGCTTCGGTAGGCCTTTTCTGGGAAGCAAGGCTTTTCCTGCCTCTGATTCTCACCGGAATGATAGCCGCTTCACAAAATGACGCCGGAAAAATTAAGGCAACAAAAAATTCGAATACGTATCAATCGTAAACTTTCCTCTTTCGATATTTTTAAAGATGGAAAAAATAACAAAGTTGAAAAGACAGTAGAAGATGATAATTCCGTGTATTATTTTTCTGTTCCCGCTATTCGTCGAATACATAGCATAAGGCATTAAATAGCCTGTTGCCGTAAAGAATATCCCGGTGAGCCTGGAAGAAAAAATGGTGCTTCCCCTGAATATAAAAAAGAAGCATATTCCTAATACACAAAAATTCCTCATGTATTCGTAGTAAGGGTATTTCTCCTTCATATTATTGTCAAATGCAAAAAGAAATATCGTAGAAAGGATAGCATTTCCTTCAGGAATTCCGATCCCGCCATTTAGCCTTTCCGTGGTGGTACTCATGTTGATATAGTTGTTGAACCCGGTCATTAAAGTACTTTCTTCAGGAAGAAGGCTCCCGAAATATTTATAAATTTCAAAAGGTGAAACAATCATGGATCCGATGATGGCGGTGGCCATAACCGTTTTGTTGATAGGGATTCTGGCCAGCCAATACATCGGCAGGAAAAATATACATACATTATGAATTCCCATCGCCAGATAAATGCAAATGAGGTAGTACCACACCTTCCTTTCCTTGATAAAACGAATCGAAAAATAACAGATAATAGTTCCCAATGCCTGTCTCATCTGGCCGTTTTCGCCAATGAAAAAACTTGGAAAAAAGAAAAGCAGGATCGTTGTATAAGGATAAAGCGAATTTTCTTTAATGTTTATATAATTTAATGGAATCGAAATAAGAGCCAGGAAAAAAGTGACCACATAAAATGGGGGAGCCAGGAAAACATCAAATATTAATTTATTGATGAGAATATACAGCCACTCCATATCCAGCGGGCTGTCGAGCTTCAGCGCTTTCCTGAAAATATCGGTGTAATGGGTATGGGAGCTGTACCACAAATAAATATTCTTATAGCTCCCGTAATCGGGACCCGCATCTCTGAAACCGACAACAAGGATAAACCATGCCGCGATAGGAATCAGGTATTTTGTACTTGGTTTTTCGTCCCGGTAGGCTTCGGCAAAGCTGAGGCATAAAATGATAATGCAGGGAACCAGATAGTAAGGGTGCAATAGATGCATACATTTGTGTTTTTCAGAGTCTGTGTATGCAAAAGTAGTAAAATAATTAATATACGATCGCTAAAAATAAACAAAACCTTAAAAGAAATTATGTAATTTAGCGAATCTGATAAAAACACAAATTAAGCACATTTAAAAAGAGATTAATTCTAACAGAATCAAATTTTTAAAGATGAAAAAAAACACAATCGATTATCCGGTCGTTCTCTATCTCACTGTCATTACGTTCTTATGTATTTTTAAAATATATTTTGCATACCTCACCTGCAACGGTTATGCATTTGCCGACTGGCTGATCAATTATCAGGAGTCAGGATTCACCAGAAGAGGACTTCCGGGAACGGTCTCTGTTCTTTTATATAAAGTTTTTTCAATAAAGATTCAGTACTCTGTTTTTCTGATGCAAACCATCGTGTATGTATGGTTTTTCTATTTTCTGTACAAGCTTTTACGGTTTAAAAAAGCGAATCTTGTCGATGTTCTGTTTCTCTTTACCCCATTTTGTCTGTGGGGTTTTTTTTCTGATCCCGCTATCGGTGCCCGGAAAGATGGGATTTTATGGCTGCTTTTTACTGCTTTTACGTATTATATTTCCCAGAATAAACTCAGCAAAACGAAGGAGTATCTCTTTTTGGTATTGTTTGCCGTTTCGGTTTTAGTTCATGAAAGCTTTGTTTTTTATGCGCCGTATTTTTTGATCGTCCTCTATTTTCAGAACAGAAAAATTGATATTAAAAGGTACAGCCTTATTTTACTGTCCTTTTATATTCCGGCCGTAATTATTTTGTGGTCGGGGATTAGCATCGACTATCCCAAAACATTACAGCTGGTTCAGGATTGTGGGATCGAGCTGCAGAAAGAGAATATTTTCCGGTGGAAAGAAACGCAGCTTATCAAGGTAGATTATCTCACGAAGGAAATTAAAAATCTGAGTTTATACATTATCAGTGTCGTGCTTCAGCTCATGTTTGTTGTGTTTTACATGGTTCTGAAAAAAATTACCCCTGAAGACAGAAGAAAACTGTTACTCGCTTTTGCATTGGCTTTTTTAATGAGCATTCCGCTCTTTCTGATCGCTATCGATATGGGAAGATGGTTCTACAATAATTTTATTCTTTTTCAGATACTTCTTGTTTCTCTGGTTCCTGTATCGGAAATGAAATTTTTTGACCTCCAACTGATAAAAAATCGCATGATGTTTGTCTTTAGTATTCTCACATTAATAGCCATTTTCGTGTACAGGGTTCCCTCAGCACTGATTGGAATACAAACCGGATTGCCATTAAGATTTTTTCTGAACCTTTTCGGTATTCGTTTTTAGCTCACAGATTTCATCTCAATTTAAAAAACACATTATGATACAAAACGTTTCACGATATTTTAATATCAAAATCTTCATTTATTTTTTAATTGCAATAACCGCAGTTTACACGCTGGCCTTTACCTGTTACTATAATTTTAAAGACGACGGATATATTCTCGCAGACTGGCTCATCAACTACCAGGACGGCGGCTTCAAAAGAAGAGGTTTGTCAGGGAGTTTCTTCTTCCTGTTGCAGGATCTCACGGGCTTAAGACTAAATTACCTTGTGTATTTTTTTCAGTTTGTCATTATCTCAGGATTTTTTCTGCTGTATGCAAAACTCATCCGTTATAAAATGACAGATTTGCTGTACCTGTCTCTATTATTGTCGCCCATTGGCTTTATAGGTCTTTTGAATACCGTTACTTATGTCGGTAAAAAAGAATTTATCGTTTTCCTGCTCTTTACATGGTTTGTATATTTTTTAGACCGGAACAGGCTTTCCAGTGATAAAGAATACTTTTTTTGTGCGGCACTCTTTGTGACCGTTCTCTTACATGAAATCATGGTGTTCTACGTCCCCTATTTTGCCTTGGCATTATACCTGAAAACCGGAGAAATTCATTTTAAAAGGTATATTAAGTACTTTCTTGCCGTAGGAATTCCCGCCCTCGTTATCTTTTTATTCGGGAAAAATGTAAATGAAGGGAAATCATTGGAAATCTTAGCGGCCAGAGGCGTTCATCCGGTATACGGTATATTCTATTGGAATATCGATGAAAGAAAATATATCATTCAGCACAGGAAAGAATATCTGCTCTATGGAGTCAGTTTAGCAATAAGTGTGTTTCACATAGGTTATTATTTAAAATTTCTAAACAACCGAAAACTTTTATCTATAGCATTAGTATGTACATTCCTGTTCTCCCTGCCGCTTTTTTATCTGGCGATCGACTGGGGAAGATGGATGTATATTCATATGATAATGATCATTATCCTTTTTACTTTAAAATTGCCGAAAGCATGCTCGCCATACGCTTTTGAAAGAATAATAATCAGTAAAAAATTTTACATTACCGCATTCATTATTTTAGCGTCCCTTATCTACAGGGTTGAGATGTCAGGAAAAGGTTTTACTTTCGAAGGAATTCTCTACAGATTATTCGTGGCACAAGGGGAATTGCTAAATAAAATGTAATTCCAAAAACCTATCTAATAAAAAAACTTTACTTTTGCAAAAATTTTTAGAATGTCGAAAAATTTAGTAATCGTCGAATCACCGGCAAAAGCAAAAACGATTCAGAAGTATTTAGGGAAGGATTTTGAAGTGAAATCCAGTTTCGGACATATCCGTGACCTGCCTAAAAAAGGAATGGGAATCGATTTGGCTACCTTCAGTCCTGATTACGAAGTTTCCGCCGACAAAAAGAAATTGGTGACCGAGCTGAAAGCCGCTGTGAAAAAAGCCGAAATGGTGTGGCTCGCTTCCGATGAAGACCGCGAAGGGGAAGCCATCGCGTGGCATCTTGCCGACGAACTGAAGCTGAAACCGGAAAACAGGAAGAGAATCGTTTTCCACGAGATTACTAAAAATGCTATTCTAAAAGCAATCGATAACCCGAGAGATATCGATCAGAATCTGGTAAATGCCCAACAGGCAAGAAGGGTTCTCGACAGGATCGTAGGTTTTGAAATGTCACCGGTTCTCTGGAAAAAAGTAAAACCGGGACTATCCGCAGGAAGAGTGCAGTCCGTAGCCGTAAGGCTGATCGTGGAGCGGGAAAAAGAAATCCGCGAGTTTGTTCCGAAAGCAAGCTTCAAGCTTGATGGGGTTTTCCTGAACAAAACCAACCAGGAAATTGCGGCAAAGCTTAAAAAAGATTTCGATAAAGAACAGGACGCAGAACAATTCCTCGAGCTCGCAAAAACAGTAGAGTTCAAAGTTTTAAATGTTGAAACAAGACCCGGAACAAGATCCGCTTCAGCACCCTTTACGACTTCTACGCTACAGCAGGAAGCTTCTTCCAGATTAGGATATAATGTGACCAATACCATGCGTCTTGCACAAAGATTATATGAAGAGGGATACATTACCTACATGAGAACGGACTCCGTAAACCTTTCCCAGGAAGCCATTGAGGGCGCAAAAAAACAGATCACTTCAGAATACGGGACAGAATACTCTTCTCCAAGAAATTATACCACCAAATCAGCGTCGGCTCAGGAAGCTCACGAGGCCATCCGTCCGACTGATTTTACCGTTAAAAGTATAGGAGATGCCCAACTGAACAGATTGTATCAGTTAATTTACAGAAGAACATTAGCTTCTCAGATGGCCAATGCTAAAATAGAGAAAACAGTAATCGAAATTGGGAATGCGAAATTACCTCAGCATTTCGAAGCGCAGGGGGAAGTGATTATCTTCGACGGATTCCTTAAAGCCTACGGAATTGTAAAAGCCGAGGATGATGACGAAGAAAGCAATGAAAAACTGCTTCCCAAAGTAAATGTGGGAGAAGTTTTAGACTATAAAAAAATTACCGCCACAGAGAAATTCACAAGACCAAGCGCAAGATACACCGAAGCAGGATTGGTGAGAAAGCTTGAGGAGCTGGGAATCGGGCGTCCTTCTACTTATGCGCCGACCATTCAGACCATTCAGAATCGTGAGTACGTGGATAAGCGCGAAATCGAGCCGCAAACCCGCGAAGTGGTAAAAATCTCTTTAGCAAAAGATAAAATTAAAAAAGAAGTTCTCGAAGAAAAATTCGGGGGCGATAAAAATAAATTCGTTCCTACAGACATCGGTGAAGTAGTGAATGACTTCCTGACCGATAATTTTAAAGAAATTCTTGACTACGGATTCACAGCAAGAGTAGAAGAAAGCTTTGATGAAATTGCCAGCGGCGACCAGAAATGGAAGCAAATGATGAATGATTTTTACTCTAAATTCCATCCGAGAATTGAAGATGTAGAAGAAAATGCCGACAGGGCGACCGGAGACAGACTTCTTGGGATCGACCCGAAAACCGGGAAAAATGTTCACGCCAGGATAGGAAGATTCGGGGCCATGATCCAGATCGGGGAAACGGATGATGAAGAAAAACCTGTTTTTGCCTCGCTAATGGTTGGCCAGAATATCGCAACCATTAGCCTTGAAGAAGCGCTGGAATTGTTTAAGCTTCCGTTTGATCTTAATGAAGTAGACGGACAGCCGGTTTCAGTGGGAGTCGGAAGATTCGGGCCGTATGTGAAATGGGGCGATACTTATATAAGCATTCCGAAAGGGGAAGATCCGCTTTCCGTAGATCAGAAAAGGGCAGAAGAGATCATTAATGAAAAGAAAATTGCCGACGCACCCATCGCAACCTATAAAGGTGAACCGGTAACGAAAGGTTCCGGAAGATTCGGGCCGTTCATCAAGTATAAAGATATTTTCATCAATGTTCCGAAGAGATACGATTTCGAAAATCTTTCTCAAAGTGACATCAATGAACTGATCGATGCCAAGCTTGAAAAAGAAGCCAACCGCTACATTCAGCAATGGGAAAAGGAAAAGATCTCCATTGAAAACGGAAGATGGGGGCCTTTCATCAAATTCGGAAAAGGCATGTTTAAAATTCCGAAGAAGAAAGATGATACCAAATATGATGCGGAAGAGCTGAAAGAAGTTTCTCTGGATGAGGTTAAAAAATGGATCACCGATCAGGATAAAAATGCCTTTGCAGAAAAGAAAAAACCTGCCGCCAAGAAAACAGTCGCAGCGAAGAAAACAACAACTGCAAAAAAACCTGCCGCCAAAAAGCCAGCTGCAAAAAAATAAAATGTTTTTCTTAACATACGAAGCACAGATTTCAATCTGTGCTTTTTTTATTCCCCGTATTCATGGAGGTTCTTTGCGATGATTATCTACAATAGAATCATCGCGGGATCATCATACCACATAATCGGCATAAAGTTTGAATGGTGGATTTATACACTAAATTATCAATCATTAATTTATTTATAAACCAAAAGCAAAATTTTATGAAAAATCTCTTAAAAACTTTCTTCGGATTTTTACTTTTGACCGTATGTCTCATTTCATGTGACGATAATGATGATATGGTCATGGACAACAGCGGAAAATCTATTACTGATCTCGTATCAAAGAATCCCAACCTGTCGCTTTTAAAAGTGGCGGTAGTACGCGCCGGGTTGGCCCAGACACTGGCGGCAGACGGTACGTTTACCGTTTTTGCACCAAGCAATGAAGCATTTGCAGCGGCTGGGTTGGGTACCGAAGCGGCCATCAACGCAGTGCCGGTAGACCAGCTGAAAAGCATCTTGATGTACCATGTCGCCATGCAGAAATATGCTTCGGCAGACATTCCGACAGGGGCAACGGATATTTCGATTGCAAACAACCAGAAACTTCACATTACAAAAAACAGCAGCGGGGTTTACGTGAATGCCGCACAGGTTACTACAGCAGACGTGATGGCAAGAAACGGGATTGTACACATTATAAACAAAGTTCTGATGCCGCCGACCAACAATATCGTACAGGCTGCCCAGGCAAATCCTAATTTGAGCCTGCTGGTCGCTGCCGTGACACGCGCAAGCCAGGGAACCACTAATGTGGCTGCTGTATTATCAAACGCCAATGCTTCCCTTACCGTTTTTGCCCCTACGAACCAGGCATTCATCAATGCAGGGCTTACATCTGAAGCGGTGATCAACGCAATGAATCCGGATACGCTGGCCAATATTCTTACCTACCACGTCATCAATGCGAAGATCTTTTCTACCGATCTTACCGACGGAGCCATGCCAACAACACTGAATGGGGCTAAAGTAACCATCTCCCTTTCCGGAGGGGCCAAGGTAAAAGGAAATTCCAACACTACAGCGTCAAATATTACTGCGAAAGATATGGTCGTTACGAACGGAGTGGTTCACGTGATCGATCAGGTCTTATTACCATAATTTTTATAATAATTATTTCTCGAAGACTGCCTTTTGCAAGGTGGTCTTTTTTATTTCCATTACATTTAATGAAGTGTAAATCTGTAGGGTTCGTTACCGTTAAATAATGAGCGTCCACCCAAAAACATTCGTCCGTCAGCCTCTTAGACTCATCATTCACCCTTTTACCTTCAAAAACCAGTATAAAAGACTGGTTTTCCACCCTTTTAGGTTCATCGTTGACCCTTTTAGGGTGAAATTTGAACCTTTTAGGCTGTAATTTCACCCTTTTTGCATGAAAAACGACCCTTTTTGGCTGGTTGGTGAGCCTAAAAGGGTCGTTTTTGAAACCTGGGATGAGCAGGGGCTATTGTTTAGGGGCTTTTTTATAGCTTTTCCTTACAAACCTCTGGCTCAGATCTTCATAGATCGGTTTTGCTGTGAGAACTCCCTTGTCATAAGCTTCTTTCGCGGAGCCGTAATAAAACATGGCCGCCGTGAGCGCCTCACTTCCCGCAAGAATTGTGGTGTCCCTGATGTCCGAGGCCAGCTGTGTGGCCAGATTCCCGATAGGATCCAGTGCGCTTACCAAAGCTTCGTCCTTCAGAAACTCTTTTTTGTCCATGTATTTAGGAATGAATTCAGGGTTGGTTTCCATGTAGCCTTTTACCTTTTGTACGGTAGCTACCGTTTTGTCTCCCATTTTAAAGATGGATTCTTTTTCTTCGGAAGTTAATGCCTGTAAATAAGGAGTGAGAAGTTTCTTGCATTCCTGTAGCTTTTCGTTTACCTCTTCGATTACAGATTGAGGGATTTCTACACTGATCTGATTTTGTGTACTCATCGTTTGTGGATTTTAAATTGTTGAACGGTTAAAAGTAAAGAAATTTTCGGAAAAAGAAATCATGATAATGCCTGAATATTATTATGTTAACCCGATTTGCAGGACAAAGTACCCTCAGTCGCGAATCTTTTTTAGTTTAAAATAATTTAAACAAAAGCATGGAAAAAGTGTTTAGAGGTGAAGAATTTCTGGATGCACATCCAAACAAAGATAATCCGGTATTAATGATGCAAATGAATTTTAGAACCGGTTTAAATTGATCTGATAATTTCTTATGGACCTGTTTAATGTGCCAGACCTTGATTTTTAATGTTAAAAATGTATTTAGAATTTGATCGGGCTCTTAAAAGAAACCGAAAACAGGTATTATTTTATACTTGGGAAATAATTTAATTTTAATATTTTTGATCTCAATATATATATGTTGAAAAAGAAACATGGATTTTGAAGATTTTATCATTTCGCCCAGGAATTTCAAGACGGAAAGCTGGCAGATCGGAAACAGGGTCACCAAAGATATTAAGGAAGACAGCATCGTTCTGCTGTTTGTTTCCGATTACAGGGGAGCCAACGGGGATGCTGAAGTTCAGGATTTCACCGGGATCAGAAGGGAGTTTTACAAGCTGTCGCAGCTGGATTTTGAAATTCCGGTGGTCGATCTCGGGGATCTGGTTTCCGGGAAATCGGTTCAGGATTCCCATTATATTCTGCAGGAGGTATTGTCGGCCTGTCATTACAAAAGGGCCATTCCGGTGATCGTTGGAGGCTCCAACGATTTTGCGTTCTCTCTTTTTTCTGCGCTCAATTTTCACACTAAAAACATCAGCTATACGCAGATCAGCAATATCATTTCGCTTCAGCAGGGAGAGATGATTAATGAATATACTTTTTTAAGTAAGATTTTCGGGGCAAAGAATTTTTCCATTAAAAACTATCATCACCTGGGCTATCAGAAGCATCTTAATGAGATAGACTCGGTAAGGCTCATCAAAGAAGTGGAGTTTGACATCATCCGTCTTGCGGAAATGATGAATTCTACGGAGAAAACGGAACCGTTTTTCAGAAAAGCGGATCTGGTGACGGTAAACTGCGATGCGATCGAAAGTTTTGGAGAACCATTCTCGATGAATCCCCAGGTAAACGGCCTGAACCGCCGCGAGATCTGCGCCTATATGAAGGAAATCGGACTGAGCGAAAACCTGAAGTCCGTAGGAATCTTTAATTATAATATCTATTCTGAAAACCAGCTCAATCACCAGCTGCTTGCACAAATGATCTGGTACCTGATCGAAGGCATCAATATTCAGAGATCTCACCCGAAGGAACGGCACTATGAAGTGTTTTATGTCCTGGTCGATGATCGGCAGTATACCTTCCGGCGGGATACCTTCAGTAATCTTTGGTATTTCGGGAATGATGAAAGCGTGGAAAACTGCGTCCCCTGTTCCCGAAAAGATTTTGATGATGCCAAAAAAGGCTGGCTAAACACACGACTGACGAAAATTTAAATGTATGAAACATGTTCCCTCAAAAGTTTCTGTTATTGTTCCCGTTTATAATGTTGAAAATTATCTTGCCCTTTGTCTTGAATCATTAGTCTCCCAAACCCACCAGAATATCGAAATCCTGGTGGTGAATGATGGAAGTAAAGATCATTCCGGGAACATCATCCGGGAATATGCCGGGAAATATCCGGATAAAATAAGATCTTTCACCAAAGAAAACGGCGGACTCAGCGATGCAAGAAATTTCGGCATCGACCGCGCTACCGGAGATTATATAGGATTTGTAGATAGTGATGACTATGTAGATCCTTCTATGTTCGAAGAGATGGCAACGCTCGCGGAAAAACATCAGTCGGAAATGGTGATCTGTAATATTCAGAAGGTAAACGGGCAGGGAAAGGTGATACAGAAACTGACTCAACTCCCGGATATGCCTGAAAAGATCATTCTTGAGGATCATTTTTCGGTTTTTTCCGATATCAGTTATTTCGCCTGCAATAAATTGTTTAAAAAAGAACTTTTTAAAGAGAAAAGATTTAAAAGAGATGCTCATTTTGAAGATATACAGCTTATTCCTCAGCTGTTACTGGGCTGTAAAATAATTTCGCAGACCCAGAATTTTCACTACCAGTATCTTGAAAGGGCAGATTCTATCACAAAAACCCATACCGAAAAAGGTCTCGATATTCTGAGAGCGGTAGAAGATGTTGAGATTTTTTTCGCAAAGACAAAGTATTCCGACCAGCTGCACGAGCTTAAGAATTTCCAGATTTTTGAAGGGGTTTACTGTTATATTGCCTATCTCGCTTATGTAAAAAATGATGATGTTTTTTATAAAATGTGCGAAAAACTAGAACAATTCATGAAGAAAAGGGATATAAAACTTAAAAATTTATTGAATTATAGTCGTTTTGGTAAGAATTATCTATTATCTTTGTCACTGAAAAAACGCATATTTTATCTTTTATTTTTTGCGAGGCAGAAAAAACTGATAAGAAAATTAATATAAACACAAATGTAAGCGCTGTTCGGAACTAAGGCGACACAACTTTTTCCGGGACGTTTCTTAAGAAGAAATCAGCAGGGCTTTTTAAATGAAAAAAGATGAAAAATTTTGAATTGTTCTTAGCTCAATCGGGTCTTCCCATATTTTACATCAAAATAGGACTTGGTTTTTTATTTTCCTTTTTAATCACATTTTTTTCGATTCCTACCATTCTCAAGATTTCGAGAAAAAAGAATCTTATGGATGAGCCTGGCGTCAGGAGCTCTCATCTGCGCAAAATCGCCAATCTCGGGGGCGTTGCTATTTTTTATTCCATCGGTATCTGTGCGCCCATTTTCGCTTATGAGCTTTTTGATCTCTACAAATTTCTCTTTGCTTCTCTGGTAATCCTTCTTTATGTTGGCGTGATGGACGATATTGTCGTTATGAGAGCCTACAAAAAACTGATTGCCCAGATTGTTGTTTCGTCACTTGTTGTAATAGGATCTGATATCAGAATCCGGAATCTTTTCGGGATTTTCGGGATTTACGAGATCAATTATTTTGTCAGTGTGATTTTCAGTATCGTTACATTCATCATCCTGATCAATGCCTTTAATCTTATTGACGGGATTGATGGCCTTGCCGGCGGATATTCGCTGATCTGCAGCGGACTGTTCGGGATAAGCTATTACCGGCTTGGGGAATACAATTATCCTTTGGTGGTACTGTCGGTGATTATTATCGGTTCGGTTCTCGGTTTTCTGTATTACAATTTATCAAACTACAGAACCAATAAAATCTTTATGGGCGATACGGGTTCGATGCTTTTGGGTTTCCTGCTTGCCTTCACATCTATTTCTTTCATTGATATTTTTATCGATAAAAATATTCCTTATGTTCCGAGGTATCATCTTCAGTCTGCGCCGGTGGTGGCGGTCGCCATACTTATTTTACCGATCGTTGATACGCTCAATGTGATTGTTATCAGGATCATTAATGGAAAATCGCCGTTCGATGCCGATAAAAACCACATTCACCATAAGCTTTTAAAGCTAAATCTTACCCACAGAAGGTCTTCGTTTTACATTATTCTGTATTATCTTTTTGTGGTAAGCATTGCTTATTATTTAAGGCATATTGATGTAAACCTTTTACTTTTTATCATTGTTATTTTCGGTTTTCTGGGGGCTTATATTCCTCAGATCTTTTATACCCTCAGACATATTAAAAACACTCACGATTAATTTACACTCTGTAATAATTTCAAATATGATGAAAAATTATAAATATTTATTTCTTTTAATACTGCCTTTTATGGTGACATCCTGTATTACAACAAAGGATGTGCGTTATATGCAGCCGAGCGAGGGCCTTGTCATCAATGAGGAAGGTCTTATTCCGTACAATATTCCGGTGTACAGAATCACCAGGAATGATCTGCTGAACCTGAATATCGTCACCACACCGAAAGGAGATGCCGCCCAGTTTTATTCATCACTGAATACCTCGGGATCATCGGTATCGCAGGGTGCGTCAGCAGCGACATCCAGTATACGGGGCAGCGGCTCCGGAGCTGTCGGCGGAACATCTACGGGAGGTAATGCGGTCTTTTATTTCAACGGATTGAAGGTGGATGCCAACGGCGATATCAATGTCTTTGGTATCGGCTATATTAAAGCGGAAGGAAGAACGATTGACGAGGTTTCCCAGGAGATACAGGCTAAGGTAAATGAAAATTTCCAGGAAGGAAAATCTGAAGTACGGCTAAATACTGACGGAATTACCTATTATATATTGGGAGATATTGAAACAACCGGCCTTACAGGCGAAAAAGTAGCCCATAAAAATACCCTCAACATCACTGAAGCACTGGCGATGAACGGCGGTCTTAACAGGACGGTTGACAGACAGAATATTGTGATCCACAGAAAACTTCCGGAAGGCATAAAAGTGGCTAAAATTGATCTTACCAGAGAAGATATCATGAATTCTCCCTTTTATTATGTGCAGAATGGGGATGAGATCTATCTTAATACGAGAGCAAAAAGTCTCAACGGTTTAGGGAAAGATCCTATCCAGACCCTGACTACCGGTGTATCGGTGATTACAACGGCTTTATCCATCTATTTACTTCTTAAAAACCTTTAATCTATGATCCCGGGAAAAGAAACCAATGTTGAGAAGGAGATTTCTCAGAAAGAAAAATACGGTTCTTTCGCATTATTTGATATCGGACATTTTTTAAAGAGAATCCTTAAAAACTGGTATTGGTTTGTGATGATGTTTGTGATCGGCTATTCGATTTCGAGGGTTTATACCAATTATTATGCGCAAAGTATTTATGCCTCAAGCTTGTCTTTGAGTGTGTCAAGCAATACGGCAAGCTATTTTACGCCAAGCCAGTCTGTAAACCTTATCTGGAATAACGGCGGTAACCAGGATGGGATTTATCTTAAAAAAATGCTTTTGTCGAGAACTCATAATGAGTTTCTGGTGAAGGAGCTTGGGCTTTATGTAAACTATTCTACAAAGGGAGCCATAAAATCTACATTTCTGGACAAAAATGACATTCCGGTTTTGGTTGAGGTTGATAAAAGGCATCTTCAGCAAATGGATTATCCGGTGACGCTGATCCCAAAAGGGAAGAATAAGTTTGAAGTGGTGTTGCCGGAAGATGGAGAATCGTCCAACCTTTATAGTTACCAAAATGAAGGTTTTACTACGATCGGGCCTTATGAAAAACCGGCTGACAGGGTTATTGAAGTCGGCGAATGGTATACTTCACCCAATCTGAGGTTCAGATTAGTTAAAAATACGATTGTACCTAAACTTTATCTTGAAAATATTGTTTTTAAACTGAATACCATTAATAATTCGGTCAATGATATTACTTCTACGATTTCGGTAGACTTTGACAAAGAAATTAATACCATTATGATTATTACCAAAACAGGATATAATCTTAATGGAACCGTGAGTTTCCTGAATAAATCAGTCAGTGAACTTCAGAAAAAAAGACAGGCCGACAAACTGATTGTCGATAAAAATACGGACGCTTACTTAACGGAAAATCTTGATAAAATCAGGAAAAAACTCGATTCGAGTGCCAATATTCTCAACTACATGAAGACGACAGAAAAGCTCTATGATATCAAAGACCGCGATGAAAAATCGCTGAATGAGATCAAAGAGCTGGAGGCTAAAAAAGCGGACTTCGAAAGCCGGATTAATTCTCTTAATAAAATAAAGCAGATGCTGGCCACACAGATTTTTGATAAAATGATCAGCACTAGTGCAGCAGGCTTCCAGGATGGCATGTTCACCGCTTCCCTGGCAGAACTTAAAGAACTGTATCTTAAAAGAAGAGAAATGGCTCTCATCTACAGGCCAAATTCCGAACCGATGATTGAGATCAATAAGCTCATTAATGAATCCAGGATGAATTCCGATAATATTTTAAGGAATTACTATGGCGAATATCTCAAAGAAATAGGGAAGATCAATAATAAAGTAGCCACTGCTGACCTGGATCTTCAGGCGTATCCGGAAAAAGAAAGAAAATATCTGGATGCCGAAAGAGGATATAATATGATTGAAGCTACCTACAATACTTTACTCACGAGACAAAATGAGACCCAGCTGAAAATAGCCGGAAACCAGTCGGATATCAGTGTAATCGATCCGGCAAAAAATGTGGGGCAGGCGCCCATCGGTCCGAATGTAAAAATTGTGAAATCAGGAATTATAGGAGGTCTTTTGGTTCTTCCGGTATTGTTTATTCTGATGGGTGAGCTCCTTGATACCAAAATCAGAAATATCAGGGAATTGCTGAATGCAACCAAAATTCCTCTTTTGGGAGTGATCGGGAAAAACAGCAACGAAACGATGCTTACGGTCTTGGATCAGCCTAAATCTTCGGTTTCGGAGGCATTTCGGGGAATTCGTGCTAATATGAGATTTTTGTCGGGCGATCATGAAAAGAGTAAAATAATTTTGGTAACATCCTCTATCGGAGGGGAGGGGAAAACGTATGTATCCATTAATCTGGCTTCTGTGTTAGGATTAAGTGACAAAAAAACAATTCTTCTGGGGATGGATCTGAGAAAACCAAAAATTTTCGGAGATTTTAAGATCGATAATAAATACGGAATATCAAACTACCTTACCGGTGAGGTCGAAATGAGTCAGATCATTAACAAAACAAGAATTCCTAATCTTGATGTAGCGACTTCAGGCCCGATTCCGCCGAATCCTTCCGAACTTCTGATGAGTGAAAAAAATATTCGTTTTATTCAGGATTTAAAATCAATGTATGACTTTATTATCATAGATTCCCCTCCGGTAGGCCTTGTAGCAGATTCTTATGAATTAATGAAATATTCTGATGCGAATATTTATGTAGTCCGTCACGAGTATACCGAGAAATATATGCTGAGGATGATTACGGAAAAATATCATAAGGGAGAGGTGGATAAGTTAGGTCTTGTGTATAACGATTACACTGTAGCACAAGGGTATGGCTACGGATATGGATATGGCTACGGATATGGTTACGGGTATTTTGATGAAGACAAAAACTACAAAGAGCCATTGTTAATAAGAATTAGAAATAAAGTACGTGAGATATTCAATAAAAAATAATACTTTTACCTCGTTTAGCGGGGTTTATTTTACGATGATCGCTATGATTCTATTAAAAAAAGAATAATTTAGTGACTTTATCGTTTACTTTATAACAAATTATGTTTTTTTGTTTATTTTTAACTAAACATTAAGATTATCATTAATATAAAAATGTTTTATATTTGCAAAAATTAAATTTTAAAATAACCATAAATCCATATTCTTTTATGAATAGAAAATTATTGTTTAGCTTCCTTGCCGCACTAGGAACTGTGGTAAGTGTTAAAGCTCAAAGAAACGAACTGGGAGTTCGTCTAGGTATGAGTAACCTAGTTGGGGATATAGGGAGGACGAATTATATTTTACAAAAGCCATTGGATTTACATAAAGTGTCGGATTGGGGAGTTCCGTTTTATGGTGGTATTTTATATAGATTTAATTTTAATCCTCATCAGACTGTCCGATTGGATCTTGGGTATAATCAGATTCAGTTTAGTGATAAAGTTGCGAAAGAAGAATACAGAAAAAATAGAAATTCATTTGGAAAAAACAATGTCTATGAGGCAAGTTTGGTTTTTGAATATAATTTTTTTCCGGTAAACAACGAACAGAAAAGCATGCTGAGCCCATATATATTCGGTGGGGTAGGCGCTTTGATGTTTGATGCCCCGAAAGCAACCCTTATTAATGATTTCAGAAGAGATGCGGACGGTGTGGCACAGGCGCCTATCAATGAGCTTGATTTTACCACAACGCCGGTGTATTCTACAGGAACAAAAACTACCATGAATATTCCTTTTGGAGTAGGTCTGAAATATAAATTTAATTATAACTGGGCTATCTTTGGAGAAGTTACACTAAGATATACGCTTACAGACCAGCTGGATTACAGCAGTGTGATGAGCAAAGATGTCGTTTCTACTTATAACGCAGATATTTTAAGCCCGGTTACCGGAGGGTCACTCCTTCAGACGGATGCTTATTATGTCGTGTCTAAAGAAAGAGAAGCCGCTTTGTTGAGAGATAGAAATGTTGGAGATTCAAGGTCGAAAGACTGGATGAATACGGTAAGTCTCGGATTGACTTATTCGTTCGGAAGACCTCCGTGTTATTGTGATTAATATGTCATTGATAAAAGATAAAATAGATCCTGATAATTTACCGAAGCACGTTGCTGTTATCATGGATGGTAATGGAAGGTGGGCAAAATCGCGTGGCGAAGAAAGAACTTTCGGTCACAGAAATGCCATTGAGGCGGTAAGAAATGCCATTAATGCATGTAATGAAATACATATTCCGTATTTAACACTGTATACCTTTTCTTCTGAAAACTGGAATCGCCCTGCCGAAGAAGTAAATACTTTAATGAATTTGCTTGTCGAAACATTATTGCTCGAAGCAGAAGAGATTTTCAGTAAAGGGTTAAGGATGCATGTAATAGGTAATCTGGATAAACTTCCTCCGTTGGTTAAAGACCAACTCAACCGCGTGGTGGAACTAACCAGGGAAAATACAAAAGGTAATTTGGTATTGGCCATAAGCTATGGCTCTCAAAATGAAATACTGAATGCCGTAAAAAGCATAAGTGAAGACGTAAAGGAAGGCAAGATAGATGCAGAGGATATTGATGAAAAATTATTCGAAAACTATCTGTATACTAAAGATTTTCCGCCTGTTGATCTTTTAATAAGAACCAGCGGAGAGATCAGAATCAGTAATTTCCTCCTTTGGCAGATCGCCTATGCAGAACTGCAGTTTTTAGATGTTCTGTGGCCGGACTTTACAAAAGATATTTTCTTTCAGTGTATTGTTGATTATCAAAACAAAGAAAGAAGATTCGGAAAGACCGGGGAACAAATAAAAATCCAGTAAAATTTAAGACAAGAAAGACTACGATAAAAATGAAGTTTAGACTATTACCCATCATTATGTTTGTTGCTTCTGCACATTTTTATGGACAGGTAACTCCACAGGACAGCACAAAGGTAACCAACTCTGTACATGCAGAAAACCAGGCTGGAACATACACACTGAAAGACATCGTTGTAGATGGGGTCAAAAAATATACGCCCGCTCAGATTTTGAGATTTACAGGTTTAACCAAAGGTGAAACGGTAGATATTCCGGGACAGAAAGTCAGTAATGCAGTAAAGAAACTTTGGGATACCCAATCTTTTTCCGAGGTTGAGGTGTACGTACAGAGTATTGAGGGCGAAACGATTGTTTTAAGATTCCATTTGCAGGATCTTAAAGATCTTGGCGAAGTGAAATTCACCGGGAGAGGGATCGGTAAATCCAAGAATGAAAAGATGGCGAAAGACAACAATCTGAAGCCGGGAACCAAAATTACCCAAAACCTGGTTTCAAGCCTTAAAACCAATATTCCCAAAGATTTCGTTAAAAAAGGATTTGCTGATGCTAAAATTACCATCCAGGATAAAGTAAATGCAGGAGATCCGAATCTCGTAGACTGGACAATCAATGTAGATAAAGGAAAAAGAATCAAGATCGATCATATCGAGTTTGAAGGAAATACGGCAGTAACGGACAGAAAACTGAGAAAGAAAGGATTTAAAGAAACCAAGCAGAAGAGATTCGGTATCGGCGGAATTTTGAAATCTTCAAAGTTTATCGAAGAAAAGTATCAGGATGACAAACAGAATCTTATAAATTATTATAATTCTTTGGGTTACAGAGATGCGAAAATCGTATCTGATTCCGTATGGAGAAACAAAAGAAACAACTATGAGATCAATGTAAAGCTTAATGAAGGAAAGCAGTATTATATCGGTGATATTACATTTACCGGAAATACCGTTTATTCTACAGATTATTTACAGAGACTTTTAGGATATAAGAAGGGAGATATCTACGATGCGGTAGGTTTCAACAAGAAAGTAGGAGAAGACGGAGGTAAGGAAGACGATTCCGATATCAAATCTTCCTACATGAACAACGGTTATCTTTTCTCAAACGTGACACCGGTTGAAAAATCGGTAGACGGAGATAAAATCAACCTTGAAATCCGTATCAACGAAGGTGAAAAAGCAACCTGGAACAGAGTGACATGGGAGGGAAATACCACCACCCATGACCATGTAATTTTAAGAGCTTTAAGAACTAAACCGGGTAATCTTTTTGCGAAAAGTGATATTAAAAGAACCTATTTCGATCTGGCTGGTATGCAGTTCTTCGATCCTCAGCAGGTGGGTCAGGATATCCAGCCGAACCAACAAGATAACACGGTGGATATCAACTGGAAACTGGTAGAGAAAGGTTCTTCACAGGTTCAGCTACAGGCCGGTTACGGTGGTAACAGCTTTATCGGAACCTTAGGATTGACATTCAACAACTTCTCGCTGAAGAATTTCCTTAAATTCAAAGACTTTAAGCCGGTGCCACAAGGTGATGGACAGACTTTATCCCTTCAGGCTCAGGCAGGACAATATTTCCAGAATTACGGAATTTCATTCACTGAACCTTGGTTATTCGGAACGAGAGCGACAGCACTTTCTGTAAGTCTTAATAATTCCAGAGTAAAATATTCTGATGTGTATGGAGCTTCTCAGAAATTGAATATTTTCTCCGCTTCAGTAGGATTAAACAGATTGTTGAGATGGCCGGATGATTATTTCTCGTTGTATACCGGGCTTCAGTTCCAGAAATATGACTTTAAAAATTATCCTTTCGACTTTGGAGGCGTTACGGAAAATTATGGGACGGCAAACAACTTCAGTATCAATTTAGGATTGAGCAGAAACTCTGCGGGTATCGACCCGATTTTCCCGACAGTAGGTTCGAATATTGATCTTTCCGTGAAATTCACTCCGCCTTATTCATTGTTTAGTAACAAAGACTACTCGACAATGTCTCCGACGGAAAAATATAAGTGGATGGAATTCTATAAAGTGAAGTTCAAGGCCGATGTTTATAACGAAATTGTTGGAAAACTGGTGTTGAGATCATCTGCAGAAATGGGATTCATGGATGGATACAACAAAGAACTTGGTGCACCGCCATTTGAAAGATTTTATGTGGGAGGTACCGGCCTTTTCGGTGGCCGATATGACGGTAGAGAGCTGATTCCGTTGAGAGGTTACGAAAATGCTTCTACGTACGGAGGAACTTCTGAAGATATTACGCCGACAGGTGGAGGTACTATTTATAACAGATTTACGTTAGAATTAAGATATCCGATTTCATTAAACCAGACGGCAAAGATTTATGCATTAACATTTGCTGAAGGAGGAAATGTTTGGAATTCATGGGGAAGCTACAATCCGTTCCAGCTAAAAAGATCTGTAGGGGTTGGGGTAAGAGTTTATATGGGAGCATTCGGGCTTATCGGGTTCGACTTCGCTTATGGATTTGATAAACCTATTGGCACCTCAGAACCTTCAGGATGGAAAACACACTTCCTGATGAACCAATCTTTATAATTCATGGTATGAAAAATTTTAGAATTGTTTTCTCATTTGTTTTATTTTTGCTTTTCGGTTTAAGCAATGCGCAGAAAGTAGGCGTTGTCGATACCGAATATATATTGAATAAAATGCCTCAGTATAAAGAAGCAGAAGCCAGACTGAATGCCCAGATTGATACATGGCAGTCTGAGCTGCAGAATCTGCAGTCGGAATATGAGCGCAAAAGATCCGCTTTTGAAAACGAAAAGGTTCTTTTAATCGGTGATCAGCTGAAACTGAGAGAAAAAGAAGTGACGGATCTGGAGAAAAATATTAAAACCACTACAAGTTTACGCTTTGGGGCTACCGGCGAGATAAAAAAACTGAGGACCAATCTTGTACAGCCTTTCCAGGATCAGATCTGGGGAGCAATCAAAACAATGGCTGAGAAAAACGGAATTGGCATCGTGCTCGATAAAACAAGCAATAACGTACTTTTCCTGCAGAAACGATTCGATTATTCAGATAAAGTATTGGATATTTTACTGAAAGATACCGATAAGAAAGAAAAAACTAAAACCAGAAAATAAAAGTTTAACTTTTATTACATTTACAGATCTAAAAACAAAATTAAATTATTTATTTACCAGTTATGAAAAAATTAAGTGTATTATTTGCAGCGGTAATGATGGTTGTATCGGTAGGTATGGCAAAAGCTCAAAAAATTGCAACTTTAGACGTTATAGGTGTTCTTAATGTAATGCCTGAAAAGAAAAAAGCAGATACTGATCTTAAAGCTTACTTAGATACTAAACAAGCTGAAATCAAGAAAAAAGCAGACGCAGGACAGGCGAAATTAAAGCAATATACTGAAGAAGCTCCTAAGAAAACTGCCGAAGAAAACAAAGCAAGAGAAGCAGAATTGGCAAAAATGCAGCAGGAAATCCAGGATATGAACGACAAAGCTCAGAAGGATTTCGTAGCAAAGCAGGATGCTGCCTATGAACCAATCGAGAAAAAACTGAACGACGCGGTTTCTAAAGTAGCCAAAGCAAACGGTTACGATTATATCATGGATGCAAACTCTTCTGCCTTCGTATTCAAAGGCGGTCCTGATGCAACTCCGGCTGTAAAAAAAGAATTGGGTGTTCAATAATTTTTAGAAATTAAAAAACATTTATAAAATAACCATCTCTCATCGGGGTGGTTTTTTTATTTTTGCACCATGGAAAAAGAAGTATCAACCACGGTAAAGGTGCGGTTTAGTGATTGTGATCCGATTGGTCATTTAAATAATGTGAAATATCTGGACTATATGTTCAATGCCAGAGAAGATCACGTAGAAACATTTTACGGTTTTACCTACGAAGAATATACAAAGCTCACCGGCTGTACATGGATAGCCATCCAAAACGAGATCGCTTATCTCAGGGAAGTAAGATATAATACATCCGTCATCATCAGCAGCAAAACAATAGAAGTGCAGGACAGAACGGCAAAAGTAGAAATCCTTATGAAAAGCCTCGACGAAAAGACAATTCATGCCGTGTTATGGGTCACTGTAATTTATTTTAATGTTAAAACAAGAAAATCAGAAATACATCCCGAAGACATTAAAGAAACTTTCAATAAATTTTATGTAGATTTAGAGCAGAAAGATTTTCAGTCAAGAGTTAAATTTTTAAGATCACAGAACGCAAAAAATTCATAATGAAAAAAATATTGGTAATAGGAGGAAACGGACAGCTGGGAAATTGTATCAGGAAAATCGCTCCTGATTTTGAACTGGATTACGAGTTTATTTTTACAGACTCCCAGACCCTCGATGTTACAAATGAAGATCAGGTAAACTCATTCTTCTACGATAACAAACCCGATTTCTGTATCAATGCATCCGCTTTTACCGCTGTAGACCTTGCAGAAACTGAAAAAGACAAAGCTTTTGCGGTAAATGCACAAGGCGTTGCTAACCTTGCGGAAGCCTGTAAAGAGCATAAAACAGTATTGATTCACGTTTCTACAGACTATGTTTTTGATGGCGAAACCAATCTTTGTTATTCTGAAGATGACTTTACAAATCCCATAGGAATTTATGGCGAATCAAAACTCAGAGGTGAAGAGCTTGCTTTGGAAATTAATCCGCAGACGATTACACTCAGGACCTCATGGCTTTATTCAGAGTTTAATAAAAATTTTGTAAAAACAATGCTTCATTTATTTTCACAGAAAGACCAATTGGGAATTGTGAGCGATCAGTTTGGGCAGCCTACCAACGCCAATGATCTTGCCGAAGCGATTATGAATATCATAGAATCCCCTAAAAAGACGTATGGTGTATTTCACTTCTCAAATTATCCCGAAACAACCTGGTTTGAATTTGCAAAAAAAATAGCTGAATTTTCAAAATCAGAAATTAAGCTGAATACATTAACGACCGAGCAATATCCGACTCCAGCAAAAAGGCCTAAAAGAAGTACGATGTGCCTCGATAAAATTGAAGAAACCTATAACATTGAACCCAAACATTGGGAAAACAGCCTGGAAGAATGCGTCGGTATTCTTACTCAATAACCATATACAATGAAAAACCTAACCATTATTTTTATATTCCTCGCTCAACTTTTTTGTGCGCAAAATGTATTTTTAACGAAAGTTGAGAAAACCCATGAAAATAAAGACCGCTTTTTGTATAAAATAAACGAAGAAATTAAAGATGCCGAATATTTAGGAGAAATCGAAGTACAGGGATTTTCGAAAGATGACGCAGCAATTTTTTCAGCAATATACAAGAAGGCAAAAGAAATTGGAGCCAATACATTTACCTTAAAACCCTTCGAAGCCGTCGACGGTTCACCGCAGGTGTTCAATCCTTCAAACTATCGGCTTGCCTTATATTACCTGCCGAAAGAAAAACTTTCAGACCAGACAGGGAATATGTATTTATTTGCTTCCTCAGATAAAGACCAGAAAATTTCCATCAACAGGCAGGATTATCTGATTTCCCCAAGATCTTATCTGGTCATCAAAACAACTCCCGGAGAAATTTACACCATTTCTACCAAAAAACTTTTAGGATCCACCATTAAGATCCAGCCGAAAGACAACAGTTCCAATCTTTACTTTCAGATATCAGCGACAAAAGTAAAATCAGATGAAACCGGTGTCGGAGGACTGAATTTAAAAAGTGGCGATATTATAGGACTTGAAAAATCGTATGCCGAATTTCTCAGTGTCATCTACAACAAACAGAAAGCAGAGTGAAAACTTTGCTTTTCTTTTTTTTCTCAGGAGCTTAATCCGGCTCTCCGCTACTACTCCTCGCGCCGACGCTTCCTTTGCAAAGTCCCTCTCTTTCCTTCTGCTTGCTGTGGGGTAACCGCTGCGATCCGGGCTAGGGTAGAAGACGCTGTTTCAGCGGTAGTCTTTATATTTAACGTGAGTTCGGTGTAACTATATTATTCAGATATCAATAGAAATGGGCTTTAGCCCATTTTACCTGATAAGCATGAAGATCGGCTTTAGCCGAAACCTACGATAAATTTCGGCTAAAGCCACTTTGTAATTACAATGTTCAGTTAACTAGCTCTATTTTTATGTCGAACACACATTATTAAAATACTCGCCGCAATAATATCCAATCACTAAAAAGCCAGCTGGATTAAAAAAAGGAATCAGAATTAAAGAAAGCCAGCCATTCAGTAATAAACCCGAGTGCTGAAGAGGCGGCCTATCGCAGCGTCGGGTAAAACTGAGCGTCCAGGGTTACGCTAAAACAAAAAACCACCCTTAATGAATCCTCAACACTCCACCCCCTCCCACGCCGAAACCCTCAAACCCTTCCACGCTGAAACTCTCCAACCCTCAACCCTCAAACTCTCCAACCTCTCAAAAACGCTAATCCCGCCACCCACACTACACTCAACAAATCAAACATTAGTTTAAAATTATTGTCGTTAAGGCTCAGGAGGTTAGGGATTAAATATGAATCAAAAATAAACTTTATGTTAAATAAATTAGGATTGTATCTGATTAAAGTCCTACTTTTGCCCCACTGAAAACGAGAGGTGAGTAGGTAGCGCAGAAGAGCATTTAAATAAGCAGAATAATTTAAAGAAACGGCTCTGTAGAGATATATGAGAAACGGTTTAAACCTTAAAAACTTTTTGAAAAAAGAGTTGTGGGAATTAAAAAGTTTTGTATCTTTGCAATCCCTAATACAGGGAGCGCAGGAGTATAGGATTGGAAGTTGGAGAATGGTTTAAGGTTAATAAAAAAAACTTTAAAATTTATTCAAAAACATTTGGTCATTAAAAAATAAGTTATTACTTTTGCACTCGCAAATACGGAGCGACACTGACAGAAAAGATTGCTTCGTTAAAAAGCGAAAGACAAAGAAGATCATTGACATACAATATAACAACCAAGTAAGGAAAAACTAAAGCGTAAAAAAACTTTGAGTGAGTCAAGAACAAACATACAATGGAGAGTTTGATCCTGGCTCAGGAT